>CAYJPG010000010.1:11759-44663 GCA_964371995.1 uncultured Chromatiaceae bacterium
CCCGACGCGCTGTTCGATTATCGCTACGAGGATATCGGGATCGAGGACTACGCCTGCCACCCGCACATCAAGGCGCCCGTCGCCGTCTGAATGCTGCGCCGTCAATCCGCACCGCGTGGCACGCTGACGATTTTTGCCGGCCCGTCGAGACGCACCGCCGTGAGCTTGCGGCCCCATACGCAGCCGGTATCGATGCCGAGCAGCTTGTCACGCTGCAGGAGTCCGAGCGAAGCCCAGTGGCCAAACACGATGCGCACCATCGCAGTCTGCCGGCCCGGCAGCTCGAACCACGGGATGAGTCCTGCGGGCTGTGTGCCGGGCGGACCATTCTCAATGAGATCAAGGCTGCCGTCCGCATGGCAGTAGCGGATGCGGGTCAGGCCGTTGGTAATGAAACGCAGGCGATCCTGGCCAGTCAGGGTCGGTGACCAGCACGCCGGCTCATCACCGTACAGGCTGCGCATAAAGTTCGCACAGCCTGGACCGCGCAGGGTCTGTTCGACCTCGCGGGCCAGCTTGATGGTGAGCAACGGATCCCATTGCCGCGGCACGCCGGCATGTACCAGCAGGGTGTTGAGTTCCGGCCTGTAAACCGCCATCGGCCGATGGCGCAGCCAGTTTACGAGCTCCTCGCCATCCGGCGCCTTGAGAATATCAGTGAGTTCCTGGTCTTTGGCGCGCGCCCGGTTGCCGAAGGCCAGCGCAATCAGGTGCAGGTCATGGTTGCCGAGCACCACGGTGGCCTGGCTGCCAAGTGACCGCACCAGGCGCAGGGTCTGCAGCGACTTTGGGCCGCGGTTGACCAGGTCGCCGACGAACAGCAGTTCGTCATGCCGAGGGTCGATGCGCAGGGTGTGGATCAGCCCTTCGAGTTCGTCACAGCATCCCTGGACATCGCCGACTGCATAAATCGCCATACGCGTCGTGAGCGTCGTGGATCAGTGCAGGACGCCGGGTACCGCGAGCCGGAAACACGGGATATCGGCACGAAACTGCGCGCCGTCATCACTGCGCATGCCGTAGCTGCCTTCCATGGTGCCGACCGGTGTTTCGATCACGGCACCACTGGAGTAGCGGTGTCGCTGTCCGGGCATGATGGTGGGCTGTTCGCCGACCACCCCGTCGCCGCGCACCTGCTGCACCTTGCCGTTGGCATCGGTGATGATCCAGTGGCGGTCCAGCAGGCGGGCCGGCACCGCGCCGGTGTTCTGGATGGTGATCGTGTAGGCAAACACATAACGCTCGCTCTCAGGTTCGGACTGATCGGCGAGGTAATGGGTTTCTACGGTGATCTTGAGGCTGGTTGTGCTGGTATTTGCGGTCATGGTCATGGCCATTCTGGGAGAGGGCTCCCGTGCTTGGCAAGTCCGGGCTTCCGGCTGGCGATAAATCTGCTGAGCTGCAGCCAGGCGGCGGGAGGCAGTTGCTCGGGCCGCAGCCCCGGATCGATACCGGCTGCGCTGATCTCGGCGGCCGTCGCCAGGGCCCGCAGGCCATTGCTGAGCCGCTTGCGGCGCATGCCGAAGGCAGCGGCGACCAGCTGGTCGGCGATTGACAAAATATCCGGATCGGCCAGTGCTACAGGGTGTGGCACCAGGCGCAGGAACACCGAATCCACCTGCGGTGGGGGCTTGAAGCTGCCCGGACTGATGCCGAATAACTGTTCAATGCGGCAGCGCAAGGCGAGTGCCACGGTCAGCCGACCATAGGTCTTGTTGCCGTGGTCTGCGGCAATGCGTTCGCCGACTTCCTTCTGCAGCATCACATGCAGATCGCGCCAGCTGGTGCCGTATTGCAGGAAATGAAAGAGCAGCGGCGTGGAGATGTTGTAGGGCAGGTTGCCGACCAGGCGCAGCTTCTCGCCCGGCGCTGCAAGACTGCTGAAATCGAAAGCAAGGGCATCGGCGCAGTGTACGGTGCAGCGCTCCGTCTGGACCCGGCCGGGCAACTCACGGGCCAGATCGCGGTCGATCTCAATCGCATCGAGGCGCGCGCCGCTTGCCAGCAGCGGCAGGGTGATCGCACCCTGGCCGGGACCGATTTCGACGAAGTGATCTGTCGCTGCGGGCGCGATATTCGCAATGATCTTGCGGATGATGTTGCCGTCATTCAGGAAGTGCTGCCCGAAGCGTTTCCGCGGCCGCGGCCTGGTCATGATTGCTGACGGGCGGCCATCTCGATGGCAAGCTTGACTGCTGCACGCAGGCTGCCTGCATCGGCACGACCGGTACCGGCCAGCTCGAAAGCCGTGCCGTGATCTACCGAAGTGCGGATGATCGGCAAACCGAGCGTCACATTTACCGCGCGGCCAAAGCCGTGATGCTTGAGCACCGGTAAACCCTGATCGTGATACATCGCGAGTACGGCATCGACGCCGCCAAGGTTGCGGTCCACGAAGGCAGTATCGGCGGGCACGGGACCGCTGATGGCCATGCCTTCCTTGCGCAGTGTCGCCAGTGCCGGCGAGATTTCCCTCAGTTCTTCAGTGCCCAGATGCCCGGATTCGCCCGCGTGCGGATTCAGGCCCAGCGCGACGATGCGCGGCTGCCGGATACCGAACAGCTTGCGCAGGCCGCTGTCGAGCACGCGCCCGGTGGTTTCTACCAGTGTCCGGGTAATGGCAGCCGGTACCGCATGCAGCGGCAGGTGCGTGGTGACGAGCGCCACGCGCAGCTCACCGGCGACCAACAGCATGACCGGTTTTGGCGTGGAGGTCAGATCCGCGAGAAACTCGGTGTGTCCGGTAAACGGAATGCCGGCATCGTTGATTACCGCCTTGTGCACCGGTGCCGTGACCATCGCGCTGAACTGCCTGAGCCGGCAACCTGCGCTCGCCCGCTTGAGCAGTTCGAGCACCCAGGGACTGTTGCGCGGATCCGGATGGCCAGGTGCCGAGGGCGCGCGCAGCGGGAGGTCTGCAACCAGCAGTCGCCCGGGCCGGGCCGCCTCTGGCGCAGCGCCGCTGCCAGCCCATGGCACCAACTCAAGCTGCTGTCCCACCATTCCCGCGCGTGCCGCCAGCAGCTTCAGGTCGCCGAACATGACGAGTTCAGCCGGCCAGGCCTGGTTGGCGAGCGTGAGCATCAGCTCGGGGCCGATGCCGGCAGGTTCTCCACAGGTGATGGCGATACGTGGCAGCGCTGTGCTCATCGGGGTTCCAGGTGCCATGACTGGCAATTTCCAGCGGCCGGAGCGGGCTAGATCCGGATTTCGATAAAAGCCTCGTCGCGCAGGCGGCGCGTCCAGAGTTCTGCTTCGTCACCGAGCTTGCTGTTGCGGATGGCGAGTACGGCCTGCTGGCGCTGCTTGTCGGCGGTCGCGTCGTAAGTCCGGCGTTCCAGCACCTGCAGGATGTGCCAGCCGAACTGCGTCTTGAAGGGTTCGCTGATCCCGTCGATCTGCAGGGCGCTCATGACTTTCTCGAACTCCGGCACAAAATTGCCCGGGGCGGTCCAGCCCAGATCGCCGCCTTCGATGGCCGATTGCGGGTCTTCGGATACGACCTTGGCGACTGCCGAAAAATCTTCGCCGCCAAGAATGCGTCGGCGGATCTCGGTGAGCTTCTGGCGGACCGTATCGTCGTCCTGCACTTCATTGGTGGTCATCAGGATGTGACGTGCATGCGTCTGCTCTTCCATGATCGGCTCGCCGCCGCGCCGGTCGTCCAGGCGGATCAGGTGGAAACCGCTCGCATTGCGGATCGGCTCCGAGACCCCGCCCTTGGGCAGGCCCGGCGCGATGTCTATAAAGATGCTCGGCAGCTCGCTGCCCTTTAGCCAGCCGAGGCTGCCACCTTCGAGGGCCTGCTGGCCGCTGGAGTAGGTCAGTGCCAGCTTGGCGAAATTTTCCCCGGCGAGGATGCGCGTGTGCAGTTCATAGGCCAGTTTCCGGGCCGTCTCGATTTCTTCCGGCTGCGCACTGGCTGAAACGGGGATGAGTATGTGCGAGATCAGGAAGTCCTCGCGCAGATTCGCCTTGCCTTCCTGTCGGGCCAGAAATGCATCCACTTCGCGCGGCGAAACCGCGATACGCTGCAGGACATCGCGCTGCCGGAGCTGGTCGATGGTGATCTGCTGTCGCAGTTCCTGGCGGTAGGCGCTGTAATCCACGCCTTCGCGCGCCAGCACGGCCGGCAGCTCGCTGAGCGAAACGTTGTTGCGCGCGGCAATGGTGGCCAGTGCCTGGTTGAGCGTTTCGTCTGAAATCTTGATACCGACGTTTTCAGCGCGCTGCAGCTGGAGCTGCTGGATGATCAGCCTGTCGAGGACCTGACGGACAAGCACGTCGGTCGGGGGCAGCTGGGTATTCTGGGCCCTGAGTCGCTCGGTGATGCGCCGGGTTTCGAGCTGCAGTTCGCTCTTCAGTACCACACCGTCATTCACGATTGCGGCGATGCCATCAAGCAGCTCACCGCTGCTGCTGAGTTCGCGGCTTTGCGCGAAAACGCCGGACACTGGTATCAGCGCCAGCACCATGCTGACCAGCATGGCTGGCAGGCCGTTCAGGTATGAGGGACTGAACCCGGTCGACGCCGGGCGGAAATGCAGTTGCTGGAACATGAAAACGCCGGTTTCAGTAACGATCGTAGCCAAGAGTACCACGGTCGATCAGCCGTTCCGGACGGCTGTCGGGGCTGCCCAAGCCCTTCAGCAGCAGCTGCAGCGTGATGGTGGTGTCAGAATTGCCGTCGCGGCTGGTCAGATTGCGCTGGGTAACGAGCCGCAGACCCCAGCAGCAGGTTGAGTATTCCAGTCCGAAGAAGCTTTCCAGCACCTGGTTGTCGAGCAGGGAGTAGTCGTAGCGGCCGACAAAACTCCAGCGGGCGGCGATTGGCCAGGTTCCCGTAATGTCGATTTCGCGCAGCGAGTCGCGGCGGAAGCGGTATGACAGGTTGACGATCTTGTTGTCAGCCGGCTTGTACATCACCCGCGCCTCGGCCATGCGGGTAACGTTCGCGTCAGAATCCCACTGGTAGCCGAGATCCAGGTTCCAGCGGTTGTTGATGTTCATGCCCAGCTCGGCGATATAGTCAGAAGTGCTGTCGTCGCTGGGCATTTCACCCGGCAAGGTGACGTCCTGTGCAGTGAAGTACCGCGTTTCGCCGACCGTCGCGGTCAGTATCTGCGAGCCATCTGCCGAGCGCATCAGGCGGGTGGTGATGCCGATGTTGAGCTTGTTGGTGTCGCCGAGGCGATCAAGGCCTGCATAGCGATTGGTGCGAAACAGCTGCACGATATCGAATTCTGGCTGGATCGTGTCGAAGACCGGCATATCGCTCTGGTTCTCGTACGGCACATGGACGAACTGCAGCCGCGGTTCGATGGTTTGCAGCAATGTGCTGTCCTTTCCCCATGCGCGCTCGAGCAGCGTGCTGAGCGAGATGTTGTAGATCGGCAGGCTGCGGCTCGGCGACTGTGCGGTACCCGGCGCCGTCCGGTCGAGCGAATAAGCCGTGTAATCAAAAGCGGCCGCGGAATCCAGAGACAGGGCGCCGAAGCGCAATGGCAAGGCGATTTGCGGCCGGAGGTTGGCGCGCAGGCCGGTGGTGCCGGTGTCGCGGTTGAAGTAAGTGAGTTCCGATTGCAGCCGGTACTCAAGGCCCAGTGGGTTGTTGGGCCAATAGCCGTTGACTGCCACTTGCGGCAGGCGCTGATACGGCCTCTCCTCCGCCGTCAGCGAATCATCGAGGGTCTGGTAGTCCTCCAGTCGCAACAAGGCTGACCAGGTGCTGTCGAAGTACTCGAAATCCACACGCTGGCGCAGGTGGGTCTGACTGGCGCTGCCGAGGCCCGTGGCAAGATCCTCGAAATATGCTGAATCGCTGACCTGTGTGCCGTCGATGGTTGCCCGCCAGCGGTCGTTCAGCTGCGACTGGTTGTACCAGTGGACCAGGGCGCGGTCTTCTCCGGTGACGTCATCGCCCGGCAGGAACTCGCCGTTGAGTGTGCCTTTGGTACTTTCCGACAGGTAACGGAACTCGCCCTGCGCCTGCAGGCCGCGCTTCGACATGTAGTGTGGCGTGAAGGTAGCGTCGTAGTCGGGCGCGAGATTGAAGTAGTACGGAACCGCGACCTCGACACCGCGCTGACCACCGCTGCCGAAATCCGGCAGCAGCAGTCCGGAGCGGCGCCGGCCATCGACGGGATAGGTCAGCCAGGGCGAGTAGAGTATCGGCACGCCCTTGAATTCCAGTCGTGCATTGCGTGCCGTGCCGACCCCTGTTTCACGGTCGATGCTGAGCGAGCTGGCGCGCAGCAGCCAGTCGTCATTGCCGCGTGCGCAGGTTGTGTAGCTCGCGTCCTTCAGCGTCAGTACCCGGGTTTCCTCCAGCGTGATCCTGTCGGCCGAACCGCGCGCCGGCAGCGTATACAGCTCGAATTTTGCCGCGTCGATCCTGAACAGGCCGCTCTCGGTGTTGTAGCTGGCCGAGTCGCCGGCAAGCCAGGTGTCCGCGTTGCGCAGATCGATGTTGCCGCTGAGCTCGAACTCGCCCGTGCTGCGGTCGTAGCGCGCGCTGTCGGCGCCCAGCTGGATATCGCCACGCCGGAGTACAAGCCGGTCCTTGAAGATCGCGGGGCCGTCGAGATCGACCTCTACCTCACCGCTCAACACATCGAGGACGTCAGCACTGACATCGGTGCGTGGTGCCAGTGGTTCGGGTGCCGGGATGGCGCAGCCGTAAACCGGTACCGGTACCGGTTCAGCAGCACCTGCGGCGGCAGCAGCCCACAGCAGTATCAGCAGTGCACGTCGCAAGGTGCCCCCAGAGAGCCAGGCGAGAATCGATGGGCGGAAGTATAACGGTCCGCTGCGCATCGCGGTCGGACCAGTTTTCACCGTACCATTGCGCCATGCGTGCACTCATTCTTGCAGCGGGTCGCGGGGAGCGGATGCGGCCCCTGACCAGCGACATGCCCAAGCCCTTGCTGAGCGCCGGTGGGAAGCCGCTGATCGATTACCACATCGAGGCGCTGGCGCGCGCCGGGATCACCGAACTGGTGGTGAATCTGTCGTGGCAGGGCGCGAAGCTGCGCGACTATCTGGGCGATGGGTCCCGGTATGGCGTCAGTCTGCGCTTCAGCGAGGAAGGTCCGGAGCCGCTTGAGACCGGTGGCGGCATACACTACGCCTTGCCGCTGCTCGGGCCTGGGCCGTTCTGGGTGGTGAATGGCGATATCAGCTGTGATTTTCCCTTCGCGGTACGCGGTCTGCCGGGTGGGACGCTCGCGCATCTCGTGCTGGTGCCGAATCCGGCGCACCATCCGGGCGGTGATTTCGTGCTGCGCGACGGGCGGATCGTCAGTCCGGATGCGGGAAATACGGCGAAGCTCACCTTTGCCGGGATTTCGATTATCGCTCCGGCGCTGTTCAATGGCGCACAGCCCGGTCGCTTTCCGCTGGCGCCACTGCTGCGTGCGGCGGCTGCAAGGGACCAGCTGAGCGGTGAGTGCTACGACGATCGCTGGACCGACGTCGGCACGCCTGAGCGCCTGCGTCAGCTGGACACCGAACTGAAACGGTAGCGTCCCCTTTATAGCTACATCCAGCGCTGCAGCGGACGGTATATCCACCGCTTGACCTGCAGTTGAAGGGGAATCTCCTTCAGCCAGTGCGGCGTAAGAGCAGTATTCCCCGGGTTACGCCGCATCGTCTCGAACAGCGCGCGAAAATGCCCGCAGATTTCGACATCGTCGGAAAAAATCATCGCCTCGATGAGCCGATCGTGCGCCGCATGTTCGAGGTTATAGCTGCCAACGGCGACCTCCCGATCGTCAACGAGAAGTATCTTGGAATGTTCGCCCGCGTGGTTTTCGTAGATGCGGGCCCCCGCGTTCAGGGCCGACTCATAATGGATCGAGGCAGAGATCCATGGAAAGTGTGTGACGCCCAGCGAGTCCCGGTGGGAATGGAAGATTTCCACATCGACCCCGCGTCGGCAGGCACGCATCAGAGCCGCTTTCAGCACCGGGACCGGCTTGCAATACAGTGATGCGATGCGCAGCGATTGCCGGGCACCGTCGACGAGTTTCACAAGTTCATCGGTGAGCCGGTTGTGCACGGTGCCGAAGGGGAATAGCGGGCCTGATTGCTCGGCAGGATCTTCACGAACATAGCGCAGGTGCCGGGTCGTTCCCGATACGGGTGGAACCGGGAGGAAACCGGTGAGCCGCGCCGTTTCCTCCCCGGAGAGCCGGGCAAACCGGCAGGCTTCGCGGAGCAGGTGCGCAACGATGTCTCCCTCGAGCTTCAGTGACACTTCGCCCCACTGGGCGAAGGAGTGGTGAGCGATATTGCTGCTGCCGAAAACCGCAACGCCACCGTCCGAGACCTGAATCTTCACGTGGACGCCGCCGCCGACCAGACGATGCCTCAGAGACAGCGGCGAGTAATGGATGACGAGGCCGCCCGCTGCGGCGATATCACGCAAACGCTCCTCGAGCCCGGTGTTCCCGGACGGACGGCTGAGATTCTGCGCGAGGCGCTGCCCGAAGCGATCGACGACGAGTACGACGCGCACGCCCCTGCGTACTGCGGCCAGGAGAGCGTCAGCCATCCTGCCGCCGCGCTCATCGTTGCCCAGATAGTACGTCGTCAGCACAAGAAAGCGCTGCGCACAGTTGACCATCTCCATGCGCAGGGACCACTCGTCCTCACGATTGGTGATGACGTCTGCACGGGTAGCAGTTGAATCCTGGATGCTGCTCATGGTTCAGCCATCGGGGGTTTTTTCAGGAGCAGGGAATAGCGGATACGTGAATAGCAATCGTAGCCAGACGGCTTGCTGAAGATACTCTCCTGGTCGACCAGCTCGAGGGCAAGGCCCTCTTGATCGGCAAGGTTTCGCCAGAATGAACGCGTCAGGATGAACGAGCCTGAAGGCGGATAATCATATTCGGCGTGGCGATCCGGATCGTTCACGATGCCGATATAAACCGTGCCCCCCGGCTTCGCGATGCGCACCATCTCGAGCACGGCCCGACGCGCCGCGTCCTCCGAGTCGAGGTACAGAAAAACGCCGTGCGACAGCACCTTGTCGTAGCTCGCGGCCTCGATCGATGAGAGATCAGTAATGTCAGCCACCTGGAAGTCGCCAGACAGGCGGGACCTGGCGATGCTCACAAGGTTTTCCGCGAAATCGACGCCGGCAAGGGACACGGTTCGATAGGCGGCCAGTTCGGCCAGAAAAGCACCAGACCCGCAGCCGGCTTCAAACAGGCGATCGCCATCCTCCACGCCGATGAAGTCGGCCGTGCGGCGGCACAGGTCCGTCCAGTCGTCGCTGCTGATGAAGCCCCAGCGTGCGAAGTCCTTGAGATGGGCAAGATCCTTGCGCTCGCCCAGACGGTTGTATTCCGCGCGGATTTCAGCCGGGATAACCATGGATTGCACAGTACCCGATCAGAGGGTGGCCGCTGCCTTTTTTTTTCGAAGGGTGGCAGCTTGCTCGGCAGTCCCTCAGACGTGCTACAAAGGCACGCAACCCTTTAGCTGATGCCCGTGTTTGACTGCCCGGAGACTCAATCAATATGACGGCAAATATCATCGGTTTGATTGTCGGCATTATTATCGCGATCCCCGGCACCATCATGCCGGTACGGAAGTTTCTGGGGGTGCGTGGGGAAAAGACCTTCTTTTCACTGACGCTGATTCCCATTGCGTTGTTCTACATCGGCTTCTCTTATTACTACGGTGACCTCACCGCGCTGCATGCCGAGATTGTCGGCCTGATCATCTTCACCGCGCTGGCGCTGTTGTCGCAGTTCCTCGCCAGCTGGATCCTGGTTTCCGCCTATGTTGCCCACGCCTTGTGGGACTTGCTGCATGAGATCTTTGTCGGCGCGATTGGCAGCGCCATTCCCTGGACACAGGTGCCGACGGGCTACGCCGCGTTTTGTCTGGCCTATGACCTGATCATTGCTGTTTACGTCTACAAACGACTGCGGCTGTGGGACTAAGGGGACACTATCCTTTTTGCCACAGCCTCATGCCAGCAGGGGTAGCGTTCTTTTTAAACACGTCAGCAAGTCTTCAGCGGTAGCCCGCAGGTCTGTCGGGCCACCCAACTCCTTAAGCGAGGTCACGGCAAGACCGGCATGACCGCAGGGGTTGATACCGCGGAAGGGTGCGAGGTCCCCGGCGACATTCAGTGCCAGGCCGTGATAGGTCGCGCCCCGCCGGATACGCAGGCCGACGCTCGCAAGTTTGGCGCCGTTCACATAAACACCCGGCGCATCGCTGCGCGGGATAGCGGTGATGCCATAGCTCGCAGCAAGTTCTACCACCGCCGTCTCCAGCGCCGTAATAACGGAGCGGATGCCGAGCTTCGCCCGCCCCAGATCGACCAGCACATAGACGATCAACTGGCCGGGGCCATGGTAGGTCACCTGGCCACCGCGGTCGGTCTGTACGACGGGTATTGTCCCCGTGCCGAGCAGATGTGCCGGATCGGTATTCAGGCCGAGCGTATAGACGGGTGGATGTTCGAGCAGCCAGATCTCGTCGGCGGTGTCGGGCTGGCGTTCATTGGTGAAGCGCTGCATGGCTGTCACTGCAGCAGCGTAGTCGGTGAGACCAGGCAGCCGGCGGATGATGACGGGCGGTGGTGGTGGCATGGACACGCGCAGTTCCCTGTTCAGAGCAGGAACAATACCTGCTCGCTGGAGCTGAGGGCGCGGTAGATGTCGTCGAGCTGCGCTTTGCTCGCTGCGGTGAAGTTGATCGTCACTGCGATATAGCGTCCGTTGCGGCTGGGCCGCGTATCGACCTTGCTGAGCGCTGCAGAACCGGCATGGATGCGGACGATCTCGACCACATACTGTTCGAAAGCCGGCTGGTTGAGGCCCATTACCTTCAGCGGGAAGGCGCAGGGAAACTCGAGCAGCGTTTCTTCGCTCAATGGGTTGTTCCGTGCGGCTTCATGGCCTCGAAGGCTGCGGCAACCTGTCGCCACACCGGGCCGGGGCGACCGTCGCCGATCTTCCTGCCATCGAGTTCCAGTACCGGTGTGATGCCGCGCGTGGCAGCCGCGATCCAGATCTCGTCGGCCTGGCGCAGGCGCTGCTCGCTGATCATCTCGTCACGGCAGGCGACGCCGACCCTGGCCGCAGCCGCAAATACGGCAGCAGTCGTGGTGCCTGGCAACACTTCGGGCCCATCTGGCCGCCGGATCAATACGCCACGCTCGACGATGATCACCGAGCTTGCCGAACCTTCAGTCAGGTGGCCGTCACGCAACATGATTGCTTCACCGGCACCGGCATCGCGTGCCGCCTGGCGGGCCAGCAGGTTGGCGAGCAGGGCCGTGGACTTGATATCGCAACGCGACCAGCGCGAGTCGACAAGCGTGATCGCGCGCATCCCGAACTGATCGGGGTGCGGCTCTGCCAAAGTCGAAACCATGCCAAATACCGTTGGCTGGACACTGTCAGGCGGAAAAGCATGATCGCGCCCGGAGTCGGCGCCGCGGCTGACCTGCAAATAGACTGACAGGTTCCCGCCACCGTTTTGCTCGATCAGTCCGGTGACGATCTCAAGCCACTCGCCGCGGCGGCAGGGATTACGAATGCGGAGTTCGTGCAGACTGCGTTCGAGACGGTCGAGATGCGGGTCGAGCAGAAAGGCCTGTCCGGCATAGACCGGAATGACCTCGTAGACCGCGTCGCCAAACAGGAAAGCGCGGTCGAGCGGTGAAATACGGACTTCCGCCAGGGGCATGAAGCTGCCGTTGAACCAGGCGGTGCGCAGCGGTGCGGCCATATCCCTGTGCTTCCTATTCCAGCCAGAGCAGTACCGTGTCGCGCCCCTGTTGCCAGAGCGATCCGGTCGGTACCGGTTTAAGTGGGTAAAGGCTGGCTTCGGCGATCAGCTTGTCGCCGAGGTTCAATTGCACCTTGCCGAGGGCCGTTTTCGTATCGAGTGGCGCGATCAGCTGAGTCGGGAGCGAAAGCTTCGAGCTGACCTGTTCTGCACTCCCGCGCGGCAGCGTTGCCCAGACATCCTGTTTGACACCGATATTCACCAGCTCGGACTCGCCTTTCCAGACACGTGATTCGTTGAGCGATTGCCCCGCCACCAGGATCCGTTTCGTTTCCCAGAAGCGATAGCCGTAGTTCAGCAGGGTTTGTGAGTCGCGTTCGCGGGCTGTCGGGCTGTCGGTACCGAGCACCACCGCAACCAGTCGCATGCCATCGCGCAGGGCGGAGGACACCAGGCAGTAGCCGGCGGTGTCGGTATGACCGGTCTTCATGCCGTCGACTGTGCTGTCGCGCCAGAGCAGGCCATTGCGGTTGCTCTGCGTGATGTCATTCCAGGTGAAGTCCTTCTGTGAATACCAGCGATAGTATTCGGGGAACTCGCGGATGATGGCGTTGGCAATCTTGATGATGTCGGCAGCAGTCGTGTAATGCTCCGGGTCCGGCAGCCCGGTCGCATTGCGGTAGCTGGTATTTGTCATGCCCAGTTCTTTGGCGTACTGGTTCATCAGCTCGGCAAATGCCGCCTCGCTGCCCGCCACATGCTCGGCCAGCGCGACGCTCGCATCGTTACCGGACTGGATGATCGTGCCCTGCAGCAGTACGGAAACCGGTACCTGGCTGCCGAGGTCGATGAAGGAGCGCGAGCCGCCGGTACGCCAGGCCGTTTCGCTGATCGTGACCGGATCCTCGAGTCCGATGCGTTTGCTCTTGATGCTGCGGAATACCGCATAGGCGGTCATCAGCTTGGTGATGCTGGCCGGGTCAAGGCGCTCATTCTCGTTGAGGCTGGCCAGCGTCTGCCCGCTGGTGTGGTCCACCAGCATGTAGGCCCTGGCGCTGATCGCCGGCGGGGCAGGGATCTGCAGGCCTTCGGCGCCTTGCGCCACAGTGGCAGTCAGTCCGGTCAGCCAGAGGAGGCTGGCCAATACGCAGCTCAGCGTACGTTGCATCATTCTTGGTGGGTTCCTGAAAACTCTGTAGAAATTGGGGCAATCAGCTGCCGGGCGATTCAGTAACCAGGCTCGGACTACCGGAATGCAATGGCGCGATGCGGGTGGCCAGCGCATCGTATTCGTCGGATCCGGACAGCGGGCCGATGCGCACGCGGTAGAGGATCCTGCTGGCAGACGCATCGTAGCGGATGACGACCTTGTTGACACCATTGCTTTCCAGACGGGCCTTGAGCCGTTCCGCGTTGGCAAGATTGCCGAAGGCACCGACCTGCATATAGAGATACTGCGCGGGCACCAGTGTAGGGGCAATGTTTTCGCCTGCTGCCAGTGGTGCTGAAGGACTGTTGCCGGGGCTGTAGACGATCACTGGTCCGGCACCGGAGGCTCCGCCCAGCGCCTCGACCTCAACTTCAGCTGTGCCGGTCCGCACGATGTCCAGTTCCCTGGCTGCAGCAAAAGAAAGGTCTATGAGCCGGCCTTTTACGAAGGGCCCGCGGTCATCGACCGTCACCACCACGCTCTTGCCGTTGGCGAGATTCGTGACGCGCACCAGTGAGGGCAGCGGCAGGGTTTTGTGTGCGGCAGTGAACTCATACATGTTGTAGATCGTGCCGCTTGAGGTGCGCTTGCCGTGAAAGGCTTCTCCATACCATGAAGCTACACCGGTCTGCCGGTAGCCTTCGCTGCTCGGCATGACGAAGTAGCGTTCGCCGTAGACCTCATAAAAAGGCGGGTTGCCGGTGCCGGGTGCGGGTGTCGCCGGTACCGTTGTCGAAGGGGGCTTCTTCGCCGGTGCGCGTGCAACAGGGGCCGACGGCCTGGCGGGTTTTTCAGGACCCATGGCAGAGCAGCCGGCCAGGAACAGACTGGCGCAGAGGCCGATGACCAGGCAGCGCTCAGGGCGCAGCATCGGTTTTCCTCGCGCCTGCCGCGATGGCTTCGCTGAGCTGGAACACCGCGAGTGCATACATCGGGCTGCGGTTGTAGCGGGTGATCGCGTAAAAATTCTGGAAACCGACCCAGTACTCGGTGCCGTCTTCGCCGGCAAGGGTGATCAGCATTGCCGGTGCCTTGGCCGGCAGATCTGTGGTGAAGTCCACACCCTGACGGTTGAGTGACTCGACCGTATCGCGTAACACGAGCTCGTTTTCGGTGTCGCCGCGCGTGTTGTCCGGTTTCAGTCGTGCAGGCACGGCGACCGGCTGGGCGGGCTGCCAGTTATGTACGACGAAGTAATTGGCGACGCTGGCGAAGATGTCGTCCCAGTCCGACAGGAGATTGCGCCGGCCATCGTTGTCGCCATCCACCGAGAAGTTGCGATAGCTGCTCGGGATAAACTGCGGCGGGCCGAGCGCACCGGCATAGGAACCGGTCAGCTGGGTGATGTCGAGTTGTTCGTCGCGAGCCAGAAGGAACAGCTGGCGCAGCTCGCCACGAAAAAATTTGCTGCGCGGCGGATAGTCGAAGGCCAGCGTGGCGAGCGCATCGACGGCGCGGTAACTGCCGGTCCGGGTGCCGTAGAAAGTCTCGACGCCGACGATTGCCGAGATTATTTCCGGTGGTACCCCGGTTTTCCGGGCGATCTGTCGCAGCTCGGCCTCGTGTGTGTGGAAAAAGTCGACGCCGCTGCTGATGCGTCTCGGGGTCAGGAAAATTGCCCGGTATTCAGACCAGGGCTTGACCTTCTCTGCCGGCCGACTCATGGCATCGATGATGCTCTGCTTCGACTCGATTCCCGCAAATACGGTGGACAGGTACTGTGGCTCGAAGCCGTCATTCGCGACCAGTTCGGCAAGGAATTCGCGCACTTCCGGGCGCGCGAGATCGAGGCCCCAGGCAGGTGCAGCGCCGAGCATGAGAGCGCCCGCGGTGACGATCGATGCGGCAAAAGCTGCCGCGGCCCGTTGCCGGCCGTGAAGGGTCGGGATCATCGAGCTACCAGTTTCCGGTGGGTGTGAATGGACATCAGAATACCGAAACATGCCATCAGGGTCACCATGGAGGTGCCGCCGGCGCTGACCAGCGGCAGGGGTACGCCGACCACGGGGATCAGTCCCATCACCATGGCTGTGTTTACGAATACATAAAAGAAGAAAGTGATGCTGAGTGTTCCCGCCAGCAGGCGTGTAAAGGTATCGGGTGCATTGGCGGCGATAAACAGGCCGCGGCCGACGATGAACATGTAAAGCGTGAGCAGCGCCAGTGCGCCGAACAGCCCGAACTCCTCGCCGATCACGGCGAAGATGAAGTCCGTATGCCGTTCGGGCAGGAACTCAAGTTGGCCCTGCGTGCCATTGAGCCAGCCCTTGCCGAATACGCCGCCCGAACCGATGGCGATCTTTGACTGGATGATGTGATAACCGGCGCCGAGTGGATCGCTTTCCGGGTCCAGCAGGGTCAGCACGCGCTTGCGCTGGTAATCGTGCATGACCATCCACAGCGCCGGCATGGCGGCGGCGGCCAGCGCTGCAGCCGCGACCATGTAACGCCAGCCGAGGCCGGCGAGAAAGATCACCACCGCGCCGGACAGCACGATCAGGATCGAGGTGCCAAGATCCGGCTGTATGGCGATCATGCCTGCGGGCAGGAAGGTCAGGATGATGACCAGGGCCACCACGCCGGGTGATGGCGGCAGGGCCCGTTCGTGCAGCAGCCAGCAAAGCAGCAGCGGTACGCCGAGCTTCATGACCTCAGACGGCTGGAAGCGAATACCCACATCGAGCCAGCGCTGTGCGCCCTTGCCGATATCGCCAGTGGCGAGTACCAGTATCAGCAGCACGAGGCCGAGCGCATAGATGAACGGTGCGCCGCGCCGCAGCCAGCCGGGGTTGATCTGCGCCATGAACAGCATGACGCCAAATGCGAGCAGCATGCGTGCTGCCTGGTCCATCAGTTCGCGGATCTGCTGTCCCTCCGCGCTGTAGAGCGCCAGCAGGCTGAACAGCAACACACCCAGAATGCCGACCAGCAGCGGGCCATCGAGATGCAGGGCCCGCAGCACGCGCGACAGCAGACCCTGCTCGACGCGGCTCCGGCTCTCGGTGCTGATGTTCAGCAGCGGGTTATTCATGTTGCCGGTGCCGGTTTCAGGTAGGCATTGATCACATTCAGAGCGATGGGCGCCGCCGCCTTGCTGCCACTTTCGCCGTTTTCGATGACTACAGCGACTGCGATGCGCGGCGCATCAAGCGGTGCAAAGGCGATGAACAGTGCATGGTCGCGCCGTCGTTCATCGACCTCACTGGCCTTGTATTTCTGGCCTTGTCCGACCGAAAAAACCTGTGCGGTACCGCTCTTGCCGGCCATCGGGAAGGTAGCACGCATGCCGACGGCGCGTGCGGTGCCGCGCGGACCCTGCATTACCCCGTGCATGCCTTCGATGACCGCATCCCAGTGCAGCGCTTCCTGTTCCTCGACGGCCGGCAGCGGTGTGGCCGCCTGGTATTCAATGGCGCCGGTATGGGGATCGCGCGCACCCCTGAACAGCGTCGGCTGAAAGCGCTTGCCGCGTGCCGCAATCGTCGCTGCCGCATGCGCGAGTTGCAGCGGTGTCACCAGCATGTAGCCCTGGCCGATGCCGGCGATGACGGTTTCACCCGGAAACCAGACCTGTGCGGCCCGGTTCTTGAACACCTTTTTCTTCCAGGCAGGCGAGGGCACAACGCCGGTCTGCTCACCCTGAAGATCGATACCGGTACTGGTGCCCAGGCCGAATTCGCGCATGAATCCGCCCATGCGCTCGATGCCGAGATCGCGGGCGAGGCCGTAGAAATACACGTCACAGGACTGTTCTATGGCCTCGTACAGGCTGACGTTGCCATGGCCCCCGGGCTTCCAGTCGCGGTAGCGGTGGCTGCTGCCCGGCAGGGAAAAATACCCGCCGCAGTACACGCGCTTCGCTGCAGAGGTGACGCCGAAATGCAGCCCCGCAAGTGCCACGATCGGTTTGATCGTGGAACCCGGCGGGTACTGGCCGCGCAGTGCGCGATCGAACAGCGGCCGGTCGATATCTTCCTGCAAGGCCAGATAGGCGCGGCGGCTCAGTCCGGCACTAATCGCATTCGGGTCGTAACCCGGCGTACTGGTGAAGGCCAGCACTTCGCCGTTGTCCGGATCGATGGCCACAACCGCACCACGCCGGCCGGCGAGCGCAGTGCTGGCAGCCAGCTGTGCATCGAGATCGATGGTCAGGATGATGTCCCGGCCCGGCAGCGGCCGTACGCGGTTGAGCACCCGCATCTTGCGGCCATGCGCATTGACGATGACGTCTTCATGTCCTGCGGTGCCGTGCAGATCGTGTTCGAAGCTGCGTTCTGCCGCACTCTTGCCGACATGCGTGGTGCCGGCATATTCAGTCGGGTCGAGTTCGCGTTTGTCGGCAATGCTCATGCTGCCGACGTAGCCAAGCACATGCGCTGCCGCCGCACCGTATGGGTAGCTGCGCCCCAGTCGGGCGCGCATCTCGAGGCCGGGGAACTGCGGGCGACGTACGGCGAAGGCCGCCAGTTCTTCGTCGCTGAGGTGTTCGGCGATGACCACTGTTTCGAAGGAACGGCGGCTGGCCAGCAGTTCGCGGAGTTCGGCCAGATCCCCGGCGGCAAGAATGCCGGCAGCGACCAGCCGGTACAGCGTGTCCCGCATGTCTGGAACCCGCTCCGGCGTGATCTCCAGCTGATAGCTTGGCTTGTTGTCCGCCAGTACCTTGCCGTTACGGTCAAGGATCAGGCCGCGGATCGGCGGGATGGGTTCAGCGCGGATCTGGTTGCCGCTGGACTGCGCGGAATAGTAGTCGTACTTGAGGACCTGCAGCTGGGCCAGCCGGATGATCACCAGCGCGATGAGCGTCAGCAGTATGAACACGGTGAGGAGAATGCGGCTGTTGAACAACTGCTGTTCCCGCCAGTGCTCCTTGATGCGCGATGCAGATGCCATTATTTCAGTGCGGCCTCAGCTGAAGCTCGATTTGCGCCGTTCCAGGCGTTCGCGGGCGCGGTCCATCAGGGCCATCAATATCGGCCAGAACACTGCAGCAGCAAAGACTGGCCCCCAGCGCTGCGGGCCCAGTGTGGCACGCCCGGTTGCGCCATCGATCCACAGCACCAGGAAGGCTTCAATAAAGACCAGGGCGAAAACCGCCAGCGTCAGCTGCCAGACCGGGAAAACGCGGAGTTGCAGATGCAGGCGCAATACCACATAGCTGACCACGCTCAGGGTCAGCGCATGCTGGCCGAGCAGACTGCCATGGGCGATATCGATGAGCAGCCCGAAAACAAAGGCTGTAAATACACCAAAGCGGCCCGGCCACATCAGCGTCCAGTAGATCAGCGTCATGGTGGTGAATGCTGGCCGCAACGGCTGCGCAACAGCCGGCAGCGGCAGCAGTTCGGCAGCCAGCGCCAGCAGCATGAGGCACCAGACTGGCCAGCGTGCATTTCTCATTTGGCTGCCTCCGCTGCAGGCGTTGATTCAGCTGCAGCTGCGGTCCCGGCTTCGGGCTCGGGACTGAACACGAGCAGCACTTCATGCAGGCGGTCGAGATTTGCGGCGGGTCTGGCCGTGACCTCCAGGAAGGCATCGCCTTCGGAGCCATCGACGGCAGTGATCGTGCCCACCGGATAGCCGGCTGGAAACCGGCCCCCCAGGCCCGAGGTCACCAGCAGGTCGCCGGCTTTCACGTCCGCGTTGCGGGTCAGAAATGGCAGCGACAACTGGTCCAGATCGCCCGTACCTACAGCGATGGTGCGCATGCCGTTGCGTACGACTTCGACCGGCACTGCGTGATCCGGATCGGTGATCAGGATGGCATCTGAAGTGTAGATCTGGTCGCGGATAATCTGGCCAACGACTCCGTTGGCGTCCAGCAGCACCTGCCCTGTGTATGCGCCCTGCGGGCTGCCCTTGTTCAGCACGATCCGGTGGCGCAGCGGATCCATATCCACGGCGAGGATCTCTGCCACTGTCATGCGATCCGCTACGCGCGAGCGCGTGTCCAGCAGGGCACGGAAGCGCTCATTCTCTGCCTGCAGCGCAGCCATGCGCTGCAGTTGTGCGGCCTGGACGAGCGACTGCTCGCGCAGGGCGGTGTTGTCGGCGATCAATGTGCTGCGCAAGGCCAGATTGTCCTGCATCCAGTGCAGGCCGGCTGCCGGTGAGTTGATGGCCACCTGCAGCGGATAGATTGCGGCGCTGAGCCAGGTACGGATCTGGCCCAGATAATCGCCGCGATGATCGACGACCATCAGGACGAGAGACAGCGTCGCGGTGAGAAAGAAGGCCAGCCCCGGGCTGGCATTACGGTAGCTTCGTGCTTCGCTGTCAGCTGAAGAAGACGCCATGCCGGGTCCGCGTTTTCGGCGACGATTGCAGGGAGCGCGCCTGGAAGCGCCCGGTTATTGGTGCGCCAGCCGGCGTCATCGGCTGAGGTTACTCCAGCCCGAGCGTAGAGGGCGGAATTTTGTCCACCTGTTCGAGGATGCGGCCGCCGCCACGCGCGACACAGGTGAGCGGTTCATCGGCGATCACGACCGGCAGGCCGGTCTCTTCCATGATCAGTTTGTCGATGAGTCGCAGCAGCGCGCCGCCGCCGGTGAGCACGATGCCGCGTTCGGCGACATCGGCGCCGAGTTCAGGCGGTGTTTGCTCCAGAGCCTGTTTGACCGCCTGCACGATGCCCTGCAGCGGTTCCTGCAGCGCTTCGAGGATTTCATTGCTGTTCAGGCTGAAACTGCGCGGTACGCCTTCGGAAAGGTTGCGACCCTTGACCGAGATCTCCTTGACCTCATCGCCCGGGAATGCCGAGCCGATTTCCTTTTTGATGCGCTCGGCAGTTGCTTCGCCGATCAGGATGCCGTAGTTGCGGCGCACATAATTGATGATTGCTTCGTCGAACTTGTCGCCGCCGATGCGTACCGAGGCCGCATAGACGATGCCGTTCAGCGAGATAACCGCGACTTCCGAGGTACCGCCGCCGATGTCGAGCACCATAGAGCCGCGCGCCTCGTGTACCGGCATGCCGGCGCCAACAGCGGCCGCCATCGGCTCTTCGACCAGCCAGACCTTGCGCGCGCCCGCGCCTTCAGCAGATTCGCGAATCGCGCGGCGCTCCACCTGGGTGGAACCATAGGGCACGCAGACAACCACGCGCGGGCTGGGCCGGAAGTAACGGCCTGGCGTGGCCTTGCGGATGAAATGCTGGAGCATCTTTTCCGTCACCGTGAAGTCGGCGATGACGCCATCCTTCAACGGCCGGATCGCGGTGATGTTGCCGGGTGTCCGGCCAAGCATGTTCTTGGCCTGCAGCCCGACCGCTTCCACGGTCTTGCCGCCACGGCCCGGTTCCTCCCGGATCGCGACCACAGAGGGTTCATCGAGCACGATCCCCTGACCAGCAAGATAGATCAGCGTATTCGCAGTGCCCAGATCTATGGAGAGATCGTGGGAGAAATATCCCCGAAGCCGTTTCAGCATGATTCCCCGCGATCGGCGAGTGGTGAGAAGCAGAAGCTGTCTAATCTAGCAACGGGGGTCGGATTCAGCAACTGCGGTGTATTATCTGCCTCCGCGCCTGTGGCCTCCCGCCTGGCGTTATCAATGGTCCGGCTGCCGTGAAACTGACCCGTCAGGACGTGGAACACATTGCCCATCTCGCCAGCCTGGAAATCGGCGCCGACGAGATCGATGGCGTGGTCGAGAAGCTCGGCCGTATCGTGAGCTTCGTCGATCAGCTGCAGGCTGCCGATACCGGCAGTGTGGCACCCATGGCGCATCCGCTGGATATGGCGCAGCGGCTGCGCCCCGATGCGGTAACCGAGCAGAACCGGCGCGATGACTACCAGCGCAATGCCACCGGCGTGGCGGACGGCTTCTATACCGTCCCACGGGTTATCGAGTAGGGGCTCCGGCCGCCGGTTTCCATGTCACGCAGAACCATTACCGAGCTTGCCCGCGCACTGCGCGCCCGTGAAGTCAGCAGCCGCGAGCTTGCTGCGGCCGCGCTGGCACGCATTGAGGCGGAAGATGGCGGCCTGAACAGCTTCATCAGCGTCGAGCCGGCGATGGCGCTGGCCGCCGCCGACCGGGCCGACCAGCAACTGGCCCGGAGCGAGGGCGGTCCGCTGACCGGCATCCCCTTTGCCCACAAGGACATCTTCTGCACGGCCGGCGTTAAGACCACCTGCGGTTCGAAGATGCTGGCAGGCTTCATCCCGCCCTACGACGCGACTGTGGTCAGCCGGCTGGCCGAAGCCGGCATCGTCATGCTTGGCAAGACCAACATGGACGAGTTTGCGATGGGCTCGTCCAACGAGACGAGCTTCTTCGGTCCGGTGCGTAATCCCTGGGATCTGGCGCGCTCGCCGGGCGGTTCCTCGGGCGGCTCCGCGGCCGCGGTCGCGGCGGGACTGGTCCCGGCCGCAACGGGTACCGATACTGGTGGTTCGATCCGCCAGCCGGCAGCACTCACCGGGATCACGGGCCTGAAGCCGACCTACGGCCGGGTATCCCGTTACGGCATGGTGGCCTTTGCCTCAAGCCTCGATCAGGCCGGCGTGCTGACGCTGAGCGCCGAAGACGCGGCGCTGCTGCTGGGCGCGATGGCGGGTTTCGATCCGCGCGACTCGACCTCTGCCGACCTGCCGGTGCCCGACTATGCGGCACAGCTCGGCAGCGTGGTCGCCGGCAAGCGCATCGGCTTGCCGAAGGAATTTTTTGACGCCGGCCTTGAGCCGGCTTCCGCCACTGCGGTGCGCGAAGCGCTGCGCATTTACGAGCGGCTGGGCGCGAAGCTGGTGGAGATCTCGCTGCCGAGCCTGGCACTGTCGGTGCCCACCTATTACATCGTCGCGCCTGCGGAGTGTTCATCGAACCTGTCGCGTTTCGACGGGGTGCGCTTCGGCTACCGCCATGCAGGTGCGCAGACGCTTGAGGAGCTCTACAAGAAATCCCGCGGTCACGGTTTTGGCGCCGAGGTCAAACGCCGGATACTGACCGGCACCTATGTGCTCTCGGCAGGCTACTACGATGCCTATTATCTCAAGGCGCAGAAGGCGCGGCAGCTGATCGCTGACGATTTCCGGCGCTGTTTCGCCGAAGTGGACATCATTGCCGGGCCGACCGCACCGACGCCCGCTTTCCGGCTGGGTGAGAAGGTCGATGATCCGGTGCAGATGTACCTGAACGACATCTATACCATCGCGGTCAACCTCGCGGGATTGCCGGGCCTTTCGATCCCCTGCGGCTTTTCGGCCGGCCTGCCAGTTGGCCTGCAGTTGATCGGTCCGCACTTCAGCGAGGGGCCGCTGCTCAATTTTGCCCACCTCTATCAGCGCGAGACCGACTGGCATACCCGCGCGCCCCCCAACGTTGCTGCCAGCGGGAAGCCGCGATGAGCTGGGAAACCGTCATCGGTCTTGAGATCCACGCGCAGCTCGCCACGCGCAGCAAGATCTTTTCCGGTGCAGCCACCGCCTATGGCGCGGAGCCGAATACGCAGGCCTGCCTCGTCGATCTGGGTTATCCCGGCGTGCTGCCGGTGCTCAATGCCGAAGTCGTGCGCATGGCGCTGAAGTTCGGGCTGGCGATCGGCGCCAGCATCGCGCCGCGCTCGATTTTTGCGCGCAAGAACTACTTCTATCCGGATCTGCCAAAGGGTTACCAGATCAGCCAGTACGAGCTGCCGATCGTGTATGACGGCCAACTCGGCATCGAGCTGGAAGATGGCAGCGCGACATCGGTACACATCATCCGTGCCCATCTCGAGGAGGATGCCGGCAAATCGCTGCATGAAAACTTCGCCGGTCTCACCGCCATCGACCTGAACCGCGCCGGCACGCCGCTGATCGAGATCGTCTCGGCGCCCGACATGCGCTCGGCGAGGGAAGCGGTCGCGTACATGAAGAAGATCCACCAACTGGTCCGTTATCTCGGTATCTGCGATGGCAACATGCAGGAGGGCTCCTTCCGCTGTGATGCCAATGTCTCGGTGCGGCGTACCGGAACTGACCAGCTCGGGACGCGTACGGAAACCAAGAACCTCAATTCCTTCCGCTTTCTGGAGCGCGCGATCCTTTACGAAGTCGACCGGCAGATCGAGGTACTGGAAAGCGGTGGCAAGGTGGTCCAGGAAACACGGCTCTATGATCCTGACCGCGACGAAACCCGTTCGATGCGCAGCAAGGAAGAGGCCAATGACTACCGCTACTTCCCTGATCCGGACCTGCTGCCGGTCCTCATCGGCGCCGACTTGATCGCGCAGGTGCAGGCGGAAATGCCGGAGCTGCCGGAAGCCAAACGGGCGCGGTTTGTGGCCGAACATGGTCTCGGCACTGCGGACGCCGCACTGCTGTCCGCGAGTATCGAACTGGCTGCCTGGTTTGAAGCGGTGGTCATGTCCGCACCGGGCAGTGCGAAGCTCGCCGCCAACTGGATCAATGGTGAGCTGATGGCAGCGCTGAACCGCGACGGTCTGGCAATCGAGGCGAGCCGCGTCAGCCCGGCGCAGCTTGCCGGACTGTTGCGCAGGATTATGGATGACACGATTTCCGGCAAACTGGCCAAACAGGTTTTCGAGCTGCTGTGGTCTGAGGGCGGCGATGCAGATACGATCATCGACAAGCAGGGGTTGCGCCAGATCACTGACAGCGGCGCTATCGAGGCGGTGATCGATCAGGTGCTGGCGGCGAACCCGGCCCAGGTGGCGGAATACCGGGCCGGCAAAACCAAGGTGATTGGTTTTCTGGTGGGTCAGATCATGAAAGCCAGCGCGGGCAAGGCGAACCCTGCCCAGGTGAACGAACTTCTGAAGCGCAAGTTACAGGGCTGACATCGGTGGGAATCAGCATGCCAGAACTGCAGACCTGGACGACCGAGCGGATTGTGCGGCTGGTCGCGCTGGTGCTGTTGGCTCTGGCCTGCCTGCAGATCATCTTGCCCTTTCTCGGTGCCCTGGCCTGGGCGGCCATCATCGCGATCACGGTCTGGCCGGCATTCGTCTGGCTCGCGGCAAAGCTGGGTACCCGGCCCGTGCTGGCGGCGAGCATCTGCACTTTCGTGCTGTTCGTGCTGTTGGTGCTGCCTTTTGCCGTGCTCACCGCCACGCTCGGTCAGGCTGTGCCACAGGTCGCGAACCTGCTCAAGGAGCTGACGCTTTCCATAGGTCCGGAGCCGCCGACGTGGCTGAGCAGCCTGCCTCTTGTCGGTGAGCTGATCCGCGACGCATGGGTGACGGGTGTTGCAGACGCCAGCGGGCTGGTTCGCCGGACCTTGCCAGCGGCTGAGGAGGCGGGCGTATGGGCGCTGGCCCAGGGCGCAAACCTGGCTCTGGTTCTGCTGCAGTTCATCTTCGCCATACTGATCGCCGGCGTGATGCTGGTTACCGCAGATCGTTTCGCTGACCTTGCGCAGCGCCTGGTCTCAAGGCTGCAAATGGATCAGGGTGGTCCGCTCATCGGTATCGTGGTCAGCACCGTGCGCAGTGTGTCCATCGGACTGGTGGGTACGGCGTCTATCCAGGCGCTGGTGGCCGCACTGGGTTTTGGTCTGGCCGGCGTGCCAGGCATCGCGTTGCTCGGTTTTGCGACTTTTCTGCTTGCCCTGATTCAGCTGCCGACCTTGCTCGTGTGGGCTCCCGCCGCTTTCTGGCTGCATCACACCGGTGAAACAGGCCACGCGATTTTCCTCGCTGTCTGGGGTCTGCTGCTCGTCAACTCGGTCGACAATTTCCTGCGTCCATATCTGATCAGTCGTGGCGCCAAGTTGCCTTTCGCGCTGATCCTGATGGGCGTGCTGGGTGGCCTGCTGGCATGGGGAATGGTCGGGCTGTTTATCGGGCCGACGCTGCTGGCAGTCGCTTATTCCCTGGTACGGACCTGGATCGGTGTCGCTCAGGAAGCCGTTGCAGCAACACCGGTGCCCCCGCAACCCGAAGAGCCCTGAGTACCCCCGTCTTTATTGGGGATTGCGGAAATATAAAGATATCTTTATATTTCCTGCATGGAGCTCGACCGGGCATTATCACAACTTGAGGCCGCGGCTGAGCCCAGCCGCCTGCGTCTGCTCGCGCTGCTGTTGCCGGGCGAAGCGACGGTTGGTGATCTGGTGGAGGTACTCGGCCAGAGCCAGCCGCGGGTGTCCCGTCATCTGCGCCTCCTGTCCGAGGCCGGTCTGGTGGAATCCTTCCGCGAGGGCCGCTCGATTTACTACCGCCTCGCCGATGCCGTACTCGATGACGGTATAGGCGACTATATGGCCGCGCTGATGCGCGGTCCGGATCCGGTCGTGAACGAGGACCGTGAGCGCATGGCGCGATCGCGCCGGCAGCGCGAACGGGATGCGCTGCGCCGGGATGCGCGCGCGATCCGGGCGTCTGCTGCCGTGCCGGCCGAGCAGGCGCTCGCTGAGTTACTGGAGGCGGTGCTCGGCAAGGCGCCGCTCGGCGATGTCCTCGATGTGGGCGCTGGCGCCGGCAATCTCCTGCATCTGCTCGCGCCGCGTGCCCGACGCGTAGTCGGCGTGGACTCGTCGGGCCATATGCGGCAGTTGGCCCGCTCGCGTCTTTATGGTGCCAGCCGGGCGCGCTGGACGATTCGTGATGCCGATGCCAGGGCCTTGCCATTCGCTGCGGACGAGTTCCATCTGGTGATTCTCGATGAGGTGCTAGGCTCCAGTACACAGCCGGAACTGATCCTCGGCGAGGCGCAGCGCGTACTCGCCACGCATGGTCGCCTGCTGATCCTCGACCGTATCTTGCCGGTTGTGCGCCGCTTGCCGGCGGCACCGGTGCGCGGCGAGCTGTCGGAACGCCAGCTGGCCGCGCTGCTGCACGATGCGGGATTTACCCTGCGCAGTCGCCAGTGGCTGCCGGGTCGTGCGCCGGACCGGGCGCTGTTTCTGGCTGAGATGACTGATGTGGCCGACGCGCCGAACGGAGCGAGGACGGGAACCCATGACTGAGAAAACCAGCAGACCGCCGGTGCAGGTATCTTTTGAATTCTTTCCGCCGAAGACGCCGGAGATGGAAGCAAAGCTCTGGCAGGCGATCGAGAAACTCGCGCCGCTGCGGCCGCGTTTCGTATCCGTGACCTATGGCGCCGATGGATCGACCCGCGACCGCACCCACCGCATCGTGTCGCGGATCGTGGCGGAGACCGGTCTGGTCAGTGCACCACACCTGACCTGTGTGGGCGCAAACCGGGAAGAGATCCTGACGATTGCGCGAACCTACCGCGATGAGGGCATCCACCACATCGTTGCGCTGCGCGGTGATCCGCCGCAGGGCGCCACGCATTACACCCCGCATCCGGGCGGCTACGCCTGGGCGGTAGATCTGGTGCGCGGATTGCGCGAGGTCGCCGACTTTGACATCTCGGTAGCCGCCTATCCGGAGGTGCATCCCGAGGCGCCGGATGCCGGTTTCGACCTCGAAAACCTCAAGCGCAAGTTTGAAGCAGGCGCCAGCCGCGCGATTACGCAGTTTTTCTACGACACGGAAAACTTCCTGCGCTTTCGCGATCGTTGTGCTGCACACGGCATCGACGGTGCGATCGTGCCGGGCATCCTGCCGATTGCGAAGTTCAGGCAGATGCTGAACTTTGCCAACCGGGCCGGGGCAAAAGTGCCCGCCTGGCTGCATGAGCGTTTTGCCGGACTTGATGATGACGATGCAGATACCCAGCGCCTGCTGGGTGCCAGCGTGGCCATTGAACAGGTAGAGACGCTGCGCCGGGAAGGCATCGACGAGTTCCATTTCTACACGCTGAACCGGGCGGAGCTGAGCTATGCGATCTGCTCTGCGCTGGGGCTGCGCCCGGCCGCCGGCCAGACGTCTGCGGCGGTATCGTCATGAGTTCGCCCGGGATCCTGCCACACTTTGCCGAGCTCGAAGGCCTGCTCGGGCAGCGTATCGTCATCCTCGACGGTGCGATGGGCACGATGGTGCAGAACCACCGGCTCAATGAAGCGGACTACCGTGGCACACGCTTTGCTGACTGGCCGAGCGATCTCAAGGGCAACCACGACCTGCTCAACCTCACGCGCCCCGATGTCATCAGCAGCATTCACCGCGAATTCCTCGAAGCCGGCGCCGATATCATCGAGACCAATACCTTCAATTCCAGCGCGCCATCGCTGGCCGACTATGGCCTGCAGGCCTTCGTGCGCGAACTGAACCATGCCGGTGCGCAACTGGCTCGCAAGGTGGCCGATGAGGTTGCCCGCGAGACCGGTCAGCCGCGTTTCGTCGCCGGCGTGCTGGGACCGACCAGCCGTACAGCATCGATTTCCCCGGACGTAAACGATCCGGGCCTGCGCAATATCAGCTTCGATGAACTGGTGGCTACCTACACCGAGGCAACACAGGCGCTGCTTGAGGGCGGTGCAGACTTCATTCTGGTCGAGACAATTTTCGATACCCTGAACGCCAAGGCCGCGCTCTATGCGATCGCCGTGGTTGGTGAATTGCTTGGCCGCCGGCTGCCGGTGATGATTTCCGGCACGATCACCGATGCCTCGGGACGGACGCTCTCAGGGCAGACGCCCGAGGCGTTCTGGAATTCGGTGCGGCATATCGATCCCTTCATGATTGGTTTCAACTGCGCACTGGGTGCCAGCGATCTGCGCCCGCATGTCAGCGAACTCTCGCGTCTGGCCGATACCCGTGTGAGCGTGCATCCGAACGCCGGCCTGCCGAACGCCTTCGGTGGTTATGACGATGCGCCGCAGGCCATGGCCGATATCCTCGGCGAGTTCGCCGGGTCTGGCTTGCTCAATATGGTCGGTGGCTGCTGCGGTACCACGCCGGCGCATATTGCGGCGATCCGGACTGCAGTCCTGCAACATCCGCCGCGGGCGATACCGTCGCTGCCGGTGAAACTCAGGCTCTCCGGGCTCGAGCCGATGAACATCGGCGAGGATTCGCTGTTCGTAAATGTCGGCGAGCGCACCAACGTGGCGGGCTCCGCACAGTTCCGCAAGCTGATCATCGCCGGTGACTACAACACGGCGCTGGTGGTGGCCAGGCAGCAGGTCGAAAACGGCGCGCAGCTCATCGACGTCAATATGGATGAGGGCATGCTGGATTCGGTTGCCGCCATGGACCGCTTCCTGAAGATTGTTGCGACCGAGCCGGACATCGCGCGCGTGCCGGCGATGATCGACTCCTCGCGCTGGAGCGTGATCGAGACCGGGCTCAAGTGCGTGCAGGGAAAATCCGTTGTCAACTCGATCAGCCTCAAGGAAGGCGAGGCGGCTTTCCTGCAGCAGGCACGCGAGGTCCGGCGCTACGGTGCGGCCGTGGTTGTCATGGCTTTCGACGAACAGGGCCAGGCCGAGACGGCGGACCGCAAGTTTTCGATCTGCGAGCGGAGCTACCGCCTGCTGACGGAACAGGCGGGATTTCCGCCCGAAGACATCATCTTCGATCCGAATATTTTTGCGGTCGCGACCGGCATCGAGGAGCACAACGACTACGGCGTGGCCTTTTTCGATGCCTGCCGGCAAATCCGGGCAAAGCTCCCGCATGCCCTGATCAGCGGCGGGGTCAGCAATGTTTCCTTCTCGTTCCGGGGCAATGAGCCGGTGCGCGAAGCCATGCACACGGTGTTCCTGTACCACGCTATCCAGGCGGGCCTGGACATGGGCATTGTCAATGCCGGTCAGCTCGGTATCTATGCGGAGATCGAGCCCGGGCTGCGCGATGCGGCCGAAGACGTGCTGCTGAATCGTCGGCCGGATGCGACCGAGCGGCTGCTGGAAATAGCCAGCCGTTACCGGGATGCGGGACCCGGTGCAGCCAAACCGGTCGCGCAGGTGGAGTGGCGGCAGTGGCCGCCGAACAAACGGCTCTCGCATGCGCTGGTAAAGGGTATCGACGAGTTCATTCTGGAAGACACTGAAGCAGCCCGCCTGCTGTCTGCACGGCCGCTCGACGTGATCGAAGGTCCACTGATGGACGGTATGAACGTGGTCGGCGACCTGTTTGGCTCCGGCAAGATGTTTCTGCCCCAGGTAGTGAAGTCCGCGCGGGTAATGAAGAAGGCGGTGGCACATCTGGTGCCCTTCATCGAGGCTGCGCAGACAGGCGAAATCAAACGGGCGGGCCGGATCGTGCTCGCGACCGTCAAGGGCGATGTGCACGACATCGGCAAGAATATCGTCGGTGTCGTGCTCCAGTGCAACAACTTCGAGGTGATCGACCTGGGCGTGATGGTGCCCTGCGAACGGATTCTCGATACAGCACGGCGTGAGAACGCGGACATGATCGGGGTGTCGGGGCTGATCACGCCCTCGCTGGAGGAGATGGTCAATGTCGCTCGCGAAATGCGCCGGCAGAACTTCAGCCTGCCGTTGCTGATCGGTGGCGCCACCACTTCACCGGCCCACACTTCGGTGCGCATCGATCCCGAGTATGACGGTCCCGTGGTCTATGTGAAGGATGCATCCCGGGCGGTAGGTGTCGCGCAAAAGCTTGCCAGTGCCGCCGACCGGCCGGCCTACGTCGCGCAGCTGAAGGAAGATGCGCGGGTACGTCGTGAGCGGCATGGCCGGCGGTCTGAAACGGTGGCGCACCGGCCGATTGCCGAGGCACGCCGCAACCGCGTGGCCGTGAGCTGGGACCAGGCACCGGCCACGCCGACATTCAGCGGCGTGCGCGTGTTTGAGGATATTCCGCTGACGGAACTCCTCCCGTACATCGACTGGATGCCGCTCTTTAACGCCTATGAGTTTCGCGGCACTTTCCCGGAGATTCTCGACGACGAAGTGTTCGGTGAGGCGGCGCGTGATTTCTACAAGGATGCGCGCAAGATGCTGGAGCAGATGGTCGCCGACAAGTGGGTGACAGCGCGTGCTGTTCTCGGCCTGTTTCCCGCCAACCGGATCGGCGACGATGATATTGCCGTTTACGCGGATGAGCAGCGTTCGGCGCCGCTGGCGATGCTGCATCATCTCCGTCAGCAGAAGCCGCATGGTGAAGATCAGCCGAATGCCTGTCTTGCCGACTTCGTGGCTGCGCACGACTCGGGAATCCGCGACTACATAGGCGCCTTCGCGGTGACGGCCGGAATCGGTATCGGGCCGCATGTGGCGGCCTTTGAGCGCGACAACGATGACTATTCCGCGATCCTGCTCAAAGCCCTGGCCGACCGGCTCGCCGAGGCCTGTGCCGAGTACCTGCATGCACAGGTGCGCCGGGTGCACTGGGGCTATGCTGCGGATGAAGCGCTGGACAACGATCAGCTGATTGCCGAGAAGTATGCCGGTATCCGGCCTGCACCCGGCTATCCGGCCTGCCCGGATCACACCGAGAAGGAAACGCTGTGGCGGTTGCTCGACGTGGAGAAAAACATCGGTGTGCAGCTCACCGAGTCTTTTGTAATGTTGCCGGCGGCTTCGGTCAGTGGTTTTTATTTTGCGCATCCGGAGTCGCGCTATTTCGCGGTCGGTCGCATCGACCGGGACCAGGTCGAGGATTACGCACGGCGCAAGGGTATGGCGGTAGCTACGGTTGAACGCTGGCTGTCGGCCAATCTCGGTTACGACCCGCAGTAGCTGAAAGGATCAGGCGGCGCTGCACACCGGGCAGTCGGGCTTGCGCTGGATGGCCACGCTGCGCGTTGCGCCGCTGAGGCCGTCGTATACCCATAGGTGATCGCAGAGGCCGGAGTCGAGTCCGAGCAGCAGCTTCAGTGCTTCGGTGGCCTGTATCGTACCGACAGTGCCTGCGACCGGCGCGAGTATTCCCTGCCCCGCACAGCTTTCGAAGTTCTCGTCTTCGTCGGAGTACAGGCAGCGGTAACAGGGTCCTGTGCCGCAGTTCGGGAAGACCGCGATCTGGCCTTCGAAGCGAATTGCCGCGCCGCTGACCAGCGGCTTGCGCGTCGCCACGCAGGCCTCATTGATGAGCAGGCGCGTGCGGAAGTTGTCCGTGCAGTCGAGTACCAGGTCGCAGTCCTGTGCCGCGGCCTTCAGCGCGTCCACATCGAGCTGCCCGTTGAGCGTGTTCACCTGTACCGACGGATTCGCATCGCGTAGCCGTACTGCTGTGGCCTCCGTCTTGAAGGCGCCGACGTCGCTGGCCCGGAACAGCAGCTGGCGGGGCAGGTTGCTGGCATCGACGCGATCGAAATCGTTGATCAGCAGCTGACCGATACCGGCATTGGCCAGATACAGGCTGGCGACCGATCCGAGTCCGCCGAGTCCGACGATCAGTGCGCTGGACTGTGCCAGCCGTTCCTGGCCCTGTGCGCCGAACTGTGGCAGGGCGATATGCCGGGCGAAACGCAGTGATTCGTTCATGCTGCCAGCCGCCCCTCGGTGACTCTGGGCTGTCCGGCCATATCCGTCAGTGTCGTGATGGATTCGAATCCCGCCTGCTTCAGCAGGCTCTGCACGGCAGTTGCCTGCCGGAACCCGTGCTCGAGCAGCAGCCATCCGCCGCTGTCCAGGTGTGCCGGGGCGGCTGAAATGATACGCCGGATATCCGCGAGACCATCGCGTCCGCCGCTCAGTGCGAGTCGTGGTTCAAAGCCGAGCCCGGGATCGGTCTCGCGCCATTCATCGTCGGCGATATAGGGCGGGTTCGAGATGATGACGGCAAACCTCTCACCGTTCAGCGCTGCAAACCAGTCGCCAAAATGGAAGCTGAGGTTGCCCGTTTCCAGCACGGTGGCATTGTGTCTGGCGACAGCGAGTGCCTCGTGGCTGAGGTCCGTCGCGACGACGCGACACTCCGGCCGTTCCAGGGCGATCGCTATGGCGATCGCGCCGGTTCCGGTACCCAGATCGGCGATTGCCTGCGGTATCCGGGGCGGAATACGGCGGAGTGCCTGTTCCACCAGCAGCTCGGTTTCGGGTCGCGGTACCAGGGTGTCGGCAGTGACGCTCAGTCTGAAGGACCAGAAATCGCGCTGGCCGAGGATCTGTGCCAGCGGGCGATGCCGTGTGCGCTCGCCGAGCAGGACTGCGTAGCGGGCTGCGGCTTCAGCGGGCACGGCTGCTGACAGCGTGCGGTAGAGGTATTCGCGGCGCTCATCGAGCGCATGGGCCAGCAGGAGTTCGGCATCGAGGCGGGGCGAGTCGCTGACGGTGCCCAGCATGCGGGTGCCTTCGCGGAGCAACTGGTCGGTGCTCGTACCGGTTGCCGGGCCGGCCTCAGGACTGCGTTCTGCGGACATGCTGCCTATGTTAGCCTGCCGATCGCGCAGGAGATCAGTCGATGTCAGCCAAACCACCTTCAGTAAAGCCCGGGAAAGGTCATACACCTGCCCGACAGTTGGCCACCCGCTGCATTCATGGTGGAGCAACCACCGATGCCGCGACCGGTGCGGTGATGCCGCCGATCGTCACCAGCACGACCTTTGCCTGGGAGGGATTCGGTCAGCCGCGCGAGCATATCTACACGCGCTCCTCGAACCCGACCCGCGATGCGCTCGAACGCTGCGTCGCCGAGCTCGAAGGCGGTGCGCGTGGTCTGGCCTTCGCGTCCGGACAGGCCGCAACTGCCGGCGTACTTGATCTGCTCGATGCCGGCAGTCATGTGATCGCGCCGCTCAATTTCTATGGTGGTACCCGCCGGCTGTTTGACGAGGTGCGCCGGCGTACCGGCGATCTCGATTTTTCATTCGTCGACATGTGTGAGCCTGGCAATGTCGAAGCCGCGCTGCGGCCGGAAACCCGCCTGATCTGGATCGAGACACCGACCAATCCGCTGCTGCACATCGTCGATGTTGCAGCCGTAACGGCGCTGGCCCGCGCGCGCAACATACCGAGCTGTGTGGATAACACCTTTGCGACGCCCTGCCTGCAACAGCCGCTGCGGCTGGGCGCTGATCTGGTCATGCATTCGGCGACAAAGTATCTGGGCGGGCACTCGGATGTGCTGGGCGGAATCGTCGTCGCTGCCGATGCGGAGCTGGGCAAACAACTGCACCAGCTGCGCAGTGCATCCGGCGGCGTGCTCGGACCCTTTGATGCCTATCTGGTCC
>CAYJPG010000011.1:0-42085 GCA_964371995.1 uncultured Chromatiaceae bacterium
GACCAGGAATGCTGTGCGTGCTCGGCGATACCCCGAACTGGTTCAGTCCCTTCTCGCACATGTTCCTGCACGGCGGCTGGCTGCACATCATCGGCAACATGTGGTTTCTCTGGATCTTCGGTACCAATGTCGAAGACTCGATGGGGCACGCGCGCTTTCTGGCTTTTTACCTGCTTTGTGGCCTGGCAGCAGCTGCCCTGCAGATATTTTCTGATCCGCGTTCAGGGATTCCGATGGTCGGCGCGTCGGGCGCGATTGGCGGCGTGATGGGTGCCTATGTGCTGCTCTATCCGAAGGTTCAGGTAAAGATGCTGGTGTTCCTTGGCATCTTTGTCACGACCTTTTCCGTGCCAGCCTTCTGGATGATCGGCTACTGGTTTATCGCGCAGTTCATCGGTGGCATCGGTTCCATCGGCGCGCAGGGTGGCGTTGCCTTCTGGGCGCATGTGGGTGGCTTTCTCGCCGGAGCAGCGCTGATCTTCTTGTTTCGCGACCCCGAACTTTTGCGCCGTCACCCGTATTATGGCTGGTCCTGAACTGCGTCATACCATGGCACAATTCACCGGAATTGCGGGAGGTATCAGATGACGCAACTTTTCATTCGAGCTGCTGTGCTCGCCATTCTGCTGGTCACGAGGGCACTGGCCGGGGACGCGCAGCCTGCGACTGCTATTGCGGCAAAGAAGGCCGTGGCGGACTCACCGGCGTTGCAGCTGCGCAAGGCCCGGGTTGCGCAGAACGGTGAGGTAGATCTGGCTGTACCCGCCTTGAGCGATGCACAGCTTGCCGCCATACGGCCGCATTACGAGGCGCTCAAGCCCCGTGTACGCACCAACGCCGAGTAGCTGATCTGGCGACTATGCGGGCAAAGTCTGGCCGCGGGTCTCGACGACCAGTGGGATGAACAGCAGCCCGGCCAGCGGTACGAAGGCTACCGCGAACAGCGCATTCAGGATCACTGTCGGTGAGCCGGCACCTGCAGCCGCCACACTGCCGACCACATAGGGGCCAGCCGCTGCAACGACGCGGCCGATGTTGTAGCAAAAGCCGGCCCCTGTGGCGCGCAGCCGCGTCGGGTACAACTCCGGCAGGTAGTAAGTGAAACTGCCGAATACGCCAAACACGCTGAGGCCGATGAAGAAGTAGGCGTACAGGCGGGTTTCTTCCGGCAGGTCCAGGCCAAAAGTCGCCATCAGTGCGAGCGCAGAAACGCCGAAATAGATCGCGAACATCGGTCGCCGGCCGAGGCGATTGGCAATCGGGATAGTGAGCAGGGTCCCGATCAGTCCGCCGAGGTTGAACGAGGTGGTAGCGATGGTCTTCCAGCTTTCTACCAGCGCGCTGGTTGCCGCCTTGTCCAGGCCGCTGGCCGCAGCAGCGGCCTGGCCGAGAGTAGCGCTCACGACCGGAATGAAAGCGTTGCAACTCCACCAGGTCAGCAGGGCGACGAAGGTCATCAGCAATGCGCTGCGCGTGCGCGGCCAGAACGCAGGTGAAAAGAGTTCGCTGATGCGCGGTGCCGGCGCCTGGGCGCCCTGTGCCGCCTGCACCCAGCGTTCCGGTTCCTTGATGAACAGGCGTACAAAAAAGGCCACGGTGGCCGGCAGCAAGCCGAACAGCAGTACAAAGCGCCAGCTTGTCTCCGGATCGGCGCTCATGAGGTTCCCCGCGATCAGGGCGTTGACGCCGGTGGCGAGAAACAGGCCGAAGGGTGCCGCCGTGTAGAGCAGTGCACCGGCCTCGACGCGATGGTCCTCATCGACGACCTCGGCAACCATTGCCGCGCCCGCCGCCCACTCGCCGCCGATGCCCAGACTGGCGATGATCCGGCAGGCAACGAGCTGCCACATGTCAGTGACCAGCGCGCAGCAGGCGGTGCCGAGTGCGTACAGCACCATGGTGATCATCAGCGTGCGGCGGCGGCCGAAGCGGTCGCTGATCGGGCCGAAGATCACGCCACCGACAGCCCATCCGATCAGGAACAGTGAAGTCAGCGCGCCAGTCCAGAACAGTGTTGCCGTTTTGGCTTCTACCGAGCCGAGCGTCAGCCCGAGCAGGACTGGCACTGCGTTCGGTGCGACATAGTTGAACAGCAGGCCATCGAAAACATCGAAGCCCCAGCCCAGCCAGGCAGCTGCAAGCACGATCCACTGATAGCGGGTGAACCCGAACACCTGACCCGGATCTGCTCAGTACTTCACGACTGGCGGGGCGTTGACTGCCGACCAGGCTTCATAGGGAACAAAGTTCTTTGCCAGTACATCCCAGAACAACTGGTCTTCGAGCCAGCGGCGTCGCATGAAGTCCTGGGCGGCAAGGTCGTCGGCAGTAAAGGGTGCGTTGGCGCGCTTCTCCAGGATCTCGAAGTAGGCATCGACCACTGCCGTGTACAGCTCTGAAACGAGGGTGAAGGTCGGGTCATCGGCAGGCATATCGACACCGTACATGCTGACACCGGTGCAGGTTCCGTCCCGGTGCCACTTCCAGGGCCCGGCGTTCTGCTTGTTACAGCTCTTTGACCGCCAGCGCTCGCGATCCATCCCGTGCCTGGCAAAGACTTCGGCGACACGTGCATCCATGTACGCCAGGTCTTCAGGCGGCTGGTTGACCTTCATCATGTCCATCGTCGCGCCGATGTTGCCGTCGCCCTTCGCGGATATCTGCACCGAGAAGGTCGCATGCAGCATGCCGACGCGCGGATTCTTTGGATGTATCGCCACTTCGAGAAAGCGGTTCCAGCGGCCGCCAATCACGAAGGGGGGTTTCTCGACCTTGGTGGTTACCACCATGACGCCGGCTTTCTCGGCTACATCGCCGCGCTTTACGCGGACTTCATAGTGACCGTTGTCCGGTACATCCAGGACCAGCGGTTCCGCTCGGGCATGGCTGTGGTTGATCCGGTCGACATCTCGCCAGAACGATTTTTCCGTGGTGTCGATAAAGGCGAGCATGCGCGTTGCGACCTCGGCCTGTCCGGGCGTCAGCTGCTCGAGTTCGTCGCCCGGTCCGGCGCCCCAGGCCGCCTGCATGAGGATCAGCAGCGACAGCAATGCGTGGGAGGTGCAATGAGCTTTGGTCATAAGGACGTCCACAGGCCAGCTGATTTTGCATGGTAGCAACCACCAGTCCCGCCTCCAACTGCGACGGTTCCGCCTTCGCCTTGACCTATCCCCCTGGAGGGGATAAGAATGAGCACCCCCGTTTTGCCATGGAGTCGATCCGTATGTCTGCTGCCAAAGCCGCTGCGCTGCCCGCGCACACCCATGATCGTGCCGCGCACAAGACGCACAAGGATGTGTTGAACCGGCTGCGGCGCGCCACGGGCCACCTGCAGACCATCTCCGGCATGATCGAATCGGGGCGTGAGTGTGGTGACATTGCGCAGCAGATGCACGCGGTCATCCGCGCGCTGGAAGAGGCCAAGTCGACGCTGATCCACGATCACATCGAGCACTGCCTCGAGGACGCGATCGGTCCGGTCAGCCGCGAGCAGCGCATGACCGTCGACAACTTCAAGAAAATCACCCGTTATCTCTGATTAGCAGAGACCATCAGGAGCAATACATGCTGCGTGCGATGCTGGACTGGCTGGGTTTTGGCGCAAAGGGTCATGCCGTCGGACATGGGCATGGTCACGGCCACGATCATGAGGGCGGTCATGCGCACACCCATGGCGTGATCGATCCGACCATTGCCACCACCGCGCGCGGGATCTGGGCGATCAAGTGGTCCTTTGTGATTCTGGCCACTACTGCCGTGTTCCAGATCGTGATCGTTATCCTGTCGAGCAGCGTGGCGCTGCTGGCGGACACCATTCACAACGTCGGCGACGCTGCTACAGCCATTCCGCTCTGGATTGCCTTCATGTTTGCGCGCCGCAAGGCGACCGATCAGTTCACCTATGGTCTGGGCCGCGTTGAAGACCTGGCCGGCATGACCATCGTTGGGCTGATCCTGCTCAGTGCGCTGGTCGCCGGGTATGAGACCATCGACCGCCTGCTGCATCCGCAGGAGATTGCTTATCTGAGCGCGGTGGCGGCGGCCGGTGTAATCGGCTTTATCGGCAATGAAGCCGTGGCAGTATTCCGTATTCGCGTCGGACGGGAGATACAGAGCGCGGCACTGATCGCTGACGGCTACCATGCGCGCGTCGACGGCCTGACGAGCCTGGCCGTGGTTGCTGGCGCGATCGGCGTGTGGCTCGGCTTTCCGCTGGCTGACCCGATCGTTGGCGGGGTCATTACCGTACTGATTTTCGGTATCGTCTGGCAGTCGGCCAAGGCAGTATTCACGCGGACACTGGATGGCGTGGAACCCGAGTTCACCGCGCTGCTGCGGCATACCGGTGAGCATGTACCGGGGGTGCGCAAGGTGCAGAATGTACGTACCCGCTGGCTTGGTCACCGCATGTACGCGGAGGCCGACGTTGTCGTGGACGATTCGCTGCTGGTGCGCGAGGCCGCGATTATCCTGGAGAAGCTGCGCAGGCAGGCCAGCAAACATCTGCCGGCACTTGCCTCCCTGCGGCTTGCACTGGCGACCGGTATAGACCCCGAAGAACAGGGGCGCGCCGAGCGGAACCCGACACCGCCGCATGAGCATGGCGATCGCGCACATGACGACCATGGCCATGACCACGGCGAGCACGGTCACGCACATTGACGATGTGCAGCTTGCAATCCCCTAAAGGTCATGTCAGTATGACAACAGGATCATCTACCCTGGGGATTGAAATATCATGTCGGTGTCAGCCACGAGTTTGCCGGCCCGTGAGGTCGTCGTTCGTCCTCTGACCGGGGCGCTTGGATGCGAGATTTCAGGTGTCGATCTTGCGCACCTGAGTGATGCTGATTTTGCGTCGATTTACCAGGCGTTTCTGGACTATTCGGCAGTGATGTTCCATGACCAGGAACTGACGCAGGAACAGTTCGCCGCATTCGGCCAGCGCTTTGCGAAGCTTGAAGATGAGCCTTTTCTGCCTCATCGCGCCGATGTACCCGGGGTTTTCTACCTGCGTGGCGCCCCCCGTGATGGCAAGAGTCTTTCGACACAAAATCTTGGCTGGCATGCCGATCACACCTACCAGAAGAATCCCAGTATGGGTGCGATGTTGTACGCGAGGGATGTGCCGGCGGCTGGCGGCGACACGCTGTTTGCCAGCAACTATCTTTCCTACGAGGCGTTGTCGCCAGCCATGCAGGTTTTTCTGGAGGACAAGGTCGCCATCCATGATGTCCTTCAGTATGGTTTGAAGTCCGGCCACTATTCGACAGCGACGCCCAAAGCTATCGAGGTACTGCTGAAGATGCGGCAAGGTTTTCCACAGACGCCTCATCCCCTGGTCTGCAAGCATCCGGAAACAGGCCGCAAGATGCTCTATCTGAATCAGGCGTGGACCGTGGCAATCCAGGGCCTTGCGCCGGATGAAAGCCAGGCGATCCTGGATATGTTGAAGCGGCATTCGGTGAAGGACATCTTCTGTTGCCGGTTCCGGTATCGCAACAATTCACTGATGCTGTGGGATAACCGCGCGGTTCAACATAGCCCGAACTCAGACTATTCGGGACAGCGACTCATGTGGCGGGTCGCGCTGCACAGTGACTGGGTTCCGGGAACCTGAATCACGAGACCGCTGGTTGCAGGGTGTTGCGAGTTATCCGGAGTCCGGAATGCTGGAAGCCATAAATCTCAGGAAGAGCTACGGGGACCACGAGGCGTTGCAGGGCCTGAATCTCAAGGTCAACGCCGGTGATATCTATTGTCTGCTCGGTGCCAACGGTGCCGGCAAGACGACCACCATCAATCTTTTTCTGAATTTTGTTGAGCCGACTTCAGGTACTGCCAGGGTCAATGGTATCGATGTCACGCAAAGCCCGCTGGAAACCAAGCGCTATCTCGCCTACATCCCCGAACAGGTGATGCTCTACGGCAATCTCACGGGCATTGAAAACCTGGAATACTTCGCGCGACTTGGCGGTCACGCCGGGTACTCGGCTGCAGACTACCGGTCATTTCTGGACCGGGTTGGTTTGCAGGCGAATGCCGCAAACCTTCGGGTGCGTACCTACTCCAAGGGCATGCGTCAGAAGGTCGGTGTGGCAATCGCGCTCGCCAAGCAGGCGAAAGCGCTGCTCCTCGACGAGCCAACTTCGGGTCTCGATCCAAAGGCCAGCAATGAATTTTCTGCATTGCTTCTGCAGCTTCGCAATGATGGCGCTGCCATCCTGATGGCAACGCATGACCTGTTCCGTGCCAAGGAGACCGGGAATCGTATCGGCATCATGAAGTCCGGGCGACTCGTCCAGGAGCTTTCGACGGACGAGGTTTCTCATGCGGATGTGGAACGTATCTATCTTGAACACATGCACTAGGGAAAGCGACGATTTGATGATGATATTCCGCAATATGAGGCGGTGCCGATGATCCGGATTATCGCCCGCAAGGAGTTTGCCGAGATTGTCCGCGACGGTCGTTTCATGTGGACGGCGGCGTTGATGGTGCTGTTGTTGCTGACTGCCATGCTGGCAGGCTGGCAGCGTCATGGCAGCTACATGGCAACCCAGGCTGCCGCCCAGGGTGCGACCAATACCCAATGGCTGAAACAGGGCGACAAGAATCCGCACACCGCTGCCCACTATGGCAACTATGCGTTCAAGCCACTCGGGCCGCTGGCGTTCTTCGACAATGGCGTCACGAACTACACCGGAACAACGGTGTTCATGGAGGCGCACAAGCAGAACTTTGCCATCGCCAGTCCGGCTGCGGATACCAGCGCGATCAGCCGCTTCGGCGAATTGAATGGCGCAATGATCCTGCAGGTGCTCATGCCACTGCTCATTATCTTTCTCGGCTTCACGGCGTTTGCCGGGGAACGTGAAAGTGGCACGATCCGTCAGGTAATGAGCATGGGCATCAGTCGCACGTCCCTCCTGGGGGGCAAGGCACTGGGTCTGGCCTCGGCGGTGCTCATAGTGGTGGTGCCGTGCGTGATTATCGGGGCGGCATTTATAGCCATCACCGATCTGCCCATCGTCGGCGAAGGTCTGGTGACCCGCATCGCACTCCTGACGGTCGCCTACCTCGCCTATGCCGGCATATTCCTGTTTCTGACCCTCGCGGTATCGGCGTGGTCCCGCAGTCCGCGTACGGCATTGATGGTGCTGGTCGGCTTCTGGGCCTTTACGGCTTTTATCATGCCGAAGACGGCGGCGGAGATTTCCAAGGCAGTACATCCGAGCCCGTCATACGGCAGCTTCATGGCCGACATGAAAGCCCATCAGGCGCGCGGATTTGATGGCACGCCGCCCTGGGCGGAACTTGGAAAGTTTCAGGGCCAGACGATGCGCAAGTACCGCGTCAGCGATGTGAAGGATCTGCCGTTCTACTGGACGGCCGTGCGCATGCAACGGCTCGAAGAACTTGACCAGCGCGTTTTTAGCCAGCACTTTGGTGCGGTCACTGCGGCCTATGCCGCCCAGCGTCGGCTCCAGGACCGCATCGGCCTGCTTGCCCCGACCTTGCCGCTCCGCTCCATCTCGATGGGCCTGGCCGGCACAGATCTGATCCAGCAGCAGAAGTTTCAGGACGATGCCGAGTCTTTCCGTGAGGCTATGGTGAAAAAAATGAACGGTTACCTGTCAAAGGCTGCTGTCAGCCTGAACGGGGTCAACAGCGCAAGCAACTACCTGATCGCCAACGAGGACGTTTTTGCGATCGTGCCGCCTTTTCGCTATCAGCCGCCGGCACTGGCCACTACGCTTTCTGAGCACTGGATGAATTTTGCCGTGCTGGCGTTCTGGCTTGGTGCCGCTATTCTTCTCGCGCTGCTCGGTGTCAAACGCATGGCCCTGGAGAGGGACTGATGTATCGTCTCATCGTCAGGCATGAGACCCGTGCTCTGGCCCGTACCGGGGCGCTTTGGGCCATTCTCGCGCTGTTGATCTTTGCGATTGCATTTGCCGCCTGGTCCGGCGGCCGTTCTGTCAGTCGTCAGCTCAAGGGTGCCAGTGACGCTGCCAGCTACGAGGCTGGTATGCGTGACCAGATGCGCCAGGAGACTGCCGAGTACGAGGCAAAGGTCGAGGCCACCGGTGGACCATACGAGTTTGCCACGGTCCGGCACGCTCCGGGGCAAGGCCCTCCGCAGGGCACCAATGCGGGCGCGGTAGGTGGCGAGACTGCGGCCTTCATTGCCCTGCCGCCGACGGGCCTCGCGGCCCTGTCCATCGGGCTGAGTGATATCCAGCTGGACTACCTGCCGATAACCATGGGCAAGTCGCTGGCCATGACTGCAAACGCCGAACTCGAAAACCCCGTGAACCTCCTCGCGGGATCCTTCGACGTTGCGTTTGTGGTGATCTTCCTGTTGCCGATTTTCATTCTTGCAATGACCTACGATCTCCTTTCAAGTGAACAGGAGCGGGGCACGCTGGCAATGATCCTGGCCCATCCGGTCTCGCTGCGGAAGTTGATGGCATCGAAGCTCATGGCCCGGGCTGCAATCATCCTCATGGTTGTGATCGGCCTTGGGCTTGTCGCCGTACTCACCGTCGGAACACAGCTGGAAACTCCGGAAACGTGGCTCCGCTTCGGGCTCTGGGTCATTGCCACACTTGTTTACAGCATGCTCTGGTTTGCGCTGGCGGTACTGGTGAATCTTTACGGACAGAGCTCGGCCACCAACGGCACCATTCTGGCCGGCGCCTGGCTGATTCTGGTGGTCATCATTCCTACACTGATCAGCCTGGTGGCGACGACAGTCTACCCGGTGCCCTCGCGCATGGACCTGACGGTCGCCGCGCGTGAAGCGCAGACTGCGGCCGAGAAGGACATGGACAAGTCCCTGAATGCTTTTTATGCCGAGCACCTGGAGTATGTGCCGGCCGGCGACCAGCGCGCCATGGACTTCATGACCCTTGGTCAGGCGAGTGCAAATACGATCGAAAAGGCGCTGTCTCCCTTGTATGCCGAATTCCAGGTCAGGCGCGACCAGCAGCAAGGCCTGGTGCAGCGTTTTCAGTACCTGTCGCCGGCCGTGATGATGCAGCTGGCGCTGAACGAAATTGCAGGCACGAGTGGCCCCCGCTACGAAAACTTTCTGCAGCAGGCCGTTGCATTTCGAGCCGAGTGGAATGACTACTTCGCCGAACGGTTCCTCCGCCAGGACCCGCTGCGACCTGCGGACTATGACAGCTTCCCTGTCTTCCGCTACAGGCCCGAGGCATTCAGTACCGTTCTGTTGCGGCTAGCCCCGTCGCTGCTGGGTTTGCTGGTACTGCTGCTCGGTGTCGCGCTGGTACCGTTTCTCGGTATCCGGCGCTATCAGGTTGCGGCTCGATAGCGCATAGCATCAGGTCTCGTCGCTCGTTTGCAGATACCCGGAAACCATAAAATGGACAAGATCCTGATTCTCTATTCCACCACCGATGGTCATACCAGAAAGATCGGCGAGCGATTGCAGCAGGTCATTGCGCAGGCAGGCCATGAGGCCGTACTGGTATCCGTCAGCGACGAAGCGCAGGTCGATCTGGCGAGCTTCGACAAGATCGTTATCGGCGCCAGTATTCGCTACGGCCTCTACAAGCCTGCGATCATCGACTTCGTCGTCCGCAACAAACCGCTTCTGGACAGCAAACCGAACGCTTTTTTTTCAGTCAACATCGTCGCCCGCAAGGCGGAAAAGCGCGAGCCGGATGCCAATCCCTACATGCAGAAGTTCCTCAGACAGACGGCCTGGCAGCCGAAGGAACTGGCGGTATTTGCCGGCAAACTGGACTATCCGAGATACCGGTTTATCGATCGCCAGCTGATCAGGCTCATCATGCTGATGACAAAGGGTCCGACTGATCCGAAAGCGGTAATCGAGTTCACTGACTGGCAACAGGTAGAGGCCTTTGGCCGTCTTGTCAGCGGAGCACCTGCGTGAAAATCCTGCGCATCTGAAGCATCATCGGGCTTGCGCAGGCCAACTACCCCGTGAATTCCACCAGTGCCGGTCCCAGGCTGTTACAGGAGCCTGAAGGGAAGACGATACGATCGCTGATGGCTCCCATGCTTCTGGGCATGATCGCGATGATTGTCTACAACCTTGCTGATATCTACTTCGTCAGCCGCCTCGGCACATCCGAGCTCGCTGCCCTCAGCTTTACCTTCCCCGTCGTGTTCCTGATCGGCGCTGTCACCGTGGGCTTCGGACACGGTACGTCATCGGTATGCGCGCGCCTGTTTGGTGCACAGAAGATCGAAGATGTCGGCCGCGTCACGATTCACGCGATTCTGCTTGCGGTCGTTACCTGTGCGGTCCTCATAGTTGTCGGATTGATGACCATTGATCCGCTATTCAGGCTTCTGGGTGCTGATGAAGTCACTCTCGCAATAATCCATCGCTATCTGCAAATCTATTATTACGGTCTGATTTTCAACGTTGGCCCGCTGATCGCAAACCCGGTTCTTCGTGCATCGGGTGATGCGAAGACTCCGGCCCTGATCATGCTGGTATCGGCTGGCCTGAATATCGCTCTTGACCCGATACTTATTTTCGGACTGTTCGGGGCTCCAAAGCTGGGCATGGCGGGCGCGGCGACAGCAACTGTCCTCGCCAACTGCGGCACCCTGGCCGCATCTGTCGCTGCAATCCGGTATCGCGGAAACATCGTCTTTCCCCGGTCGTTGTCTTTGCATCTGCTGACCGATTCCTGGCGCAGGATTCTGCAAGTAGGCATACCTGCAATGACCAGCGCTGCAGTTGCGCCGGTGACAACAGCATTTATTACCTATCAGGTATCCCGGTTCGGGCAGGCGTCAGTCGCGGGGTACGGAGTCGCATCGCGAATTGAGGGTATGGTTCTGCTTGTGCTGATCGCCCTCGGTACGGCGGTGACACCGTTTGTCGGCCAGAATTACGGGGCCGGAAGAATGGACAGGGTGGCGAACGGCATTCGCTGGTGCCAGCGGTTTTCCGTAGCGTACGGGTTGTCGGTAGCGTTACTGCTGGCAATTGCTGCGCCGTATGTTGCGAGACTGTTTACGGACGATGCGACTGCAATTTCAACGGCGCTGCTGCACATGCGAATCGTACCCGCAAGCTATCTGGCGATCGGCTTTGCCCTGGCGGCCAGCAACTCGTTCAACGCAATCGGCAAGCCCATGCCGGGGATGATCATCTCGCTGACCCGGACGATCCTGGTCTATGCACCACTTGCATGGCTGCTTTCCAGCATCTTCGGCCTGGTTGGCATCTTCACAGCCGCCTGTGCTGCAAATGTGATAGCCGGTGCGGTCGGGCTCCTGTGGTACCGGGCCATCTTCGCCCAGCTTAAATAGAGGGCGGTACCCGAGCTGGCACGCTGAGCAAGCCCCGGTGCCGAGCGAATCGCGCTCGCGGGCAGACTTGACTTATATGGTCGTCATATTAACATGACAACTATTGTTCCTCAGTTGATATCAGTCATGGCCGTTCATCGTGAGCCGCAGGAAAAACCGGGAAAAGGTCGCCAGTTCAAGGAAATGGACAATGCGATCGTCCGGTTTGCCGGCGATTCGGGCGACGGTATCCAGCTGACGGGTTCGTTGTTCACGCACGATTCGGCTGTCCTCGGTCATGACGTCAGTACCTTGCCTGAGTATCCGGCCGAGATCCGGGCGCCAGCCGGCACGCGGGCCGGGGTCAGCAGCTTTCAGCTGAACTTCAGCTCCGCTGAAATACATACCCCGGGCGACCGGCCGCACATGCTTCTCGCCCTGAATCCTGCGGCACTTGCCGTGCATTTGGCCGATCTCACGCCGGGCGGAACGATCGTTCTCGACGATGATGCTTTTGATACGGCAGGTCTTGGCAAGGCCGGATTTTCAGGCACCGATCCCCGCGACGATGGCACGCTTGCCGGATATCAGGTCTACCGGGTCCCGATCACCACGCTGACCCTTGAAGCCGTGCGGCCGCTGGGACTGGACAAGAAGCAGGCGTCACTGTGCAAGAACATGTTCATGCTGGGGCTGGTCGCATGGATCTATGATCGAGATGCGACTGCGGTAGAGAAGCAGATCGACGCGTTGCTCGACCGCAAGACCGCCCAGCCTGCGATGCTCGAAAAGTACAGGGAGCAGGCCAGAGCGAACAAGCTGGCATTTCGCGCGGGTTATAACTATGCCGATACCGTAGAGGTTTTTGTCTGCCGGTATGCCGTGGGCAAGGCGAAACTCCTGCCTGGGACCTACCGGCGGGTAACCGGCAATGAGGCGACTGCCCTCGGGTTTCTGGCGGCTTCCGTAATCAGTCAGAGGTCGCTCCTGTACGCTTCCTATCCGATTACGCCGGCGAGCGACATTCTTCATGAACTGTCCAAATATCGTCATTTCGGCGTGCGAACCGTACAGGCCGAAGACGAGATCGCTGCCATCGCGATGGCAATTGGCGCTGCCTATGGCGGGTGCCTGGGCCTGACTGGCACCAGCGGACCGGGCGTTGCGCTCAAAACCGAAGCTGTAGGTCTGGCGGTGATGGCTGAGCTGCCGGTGGTCATCGTAAATGTGCAGCGCGGGGGGCCATCGACGGGGCTGCCGACCAAGACCGAACAATCAGACTTGTTGCAGGCAATCTATGGTAGGAACGGAGAGTGTCCTGTAGTGGTTCTTGCCGCACACAGTCCGGCGCATTGCTTTGAAATGGCAATAGAGGCTTTTCGCATAGCCATACGCTACATGACACCGGTATTTCTGCTCTCGGACGGATCGATCGCGAACGGTACGGAGCCATGGCGCACGCCAAAAGAATCAGAATTGCCGGGAATTGATTTGCCGCAAGGTGTACCCGCCGGTGATTACCAGGTCTATGCCCGGGATCCCGGGACACTGGCCAGGCAATGGGTAGCGCCGGGTACACCCGGTCTGGAGCATTGCCTTGGCGGACTCGAGAAGCAGGATATCAGCGGCAAGGTCAGCCACGACTCGGCGAATCATCAGCGCATGGTGCAATTGAGAATAGAGAAGATCCAGGGGGTCGCGAAGGACATACCTGAGCTGACGGTCTTCGGTCCTGCACAGGGCGACCTTCTGGTGCTTGGTTGGGGTGGTACCTTCGGCGCAATTCACCATGCGGTAGAGCGTGCACAGCGGCTGGGGCTCGCCGTTGCGGCATCGCAACTGGACTATCTGAATCCCTTCCCCGCAAACCTTGGCAGTGTCCTGCGCAGTTACCGGCAGGTCCTGATTCCGGAGCTGAATGCGGGCCAGTTGAGAATGCTGATCCGCGCCCAATTCCTGATCGATGCCACAGGGCTGAACAAGATCACGGGGCAGCCTTTCAGAACAAGTGAGATCGAGCAGGAGATTCTCAGGCTGCTCGGTGTTCAGGCCGGAAACAGGGAAGATTCCCCGTCTCCGAATGAAACGGTTCACGGGACGATGGGCACATGACAAATCCGAAATATGAACGAAAGGACTTTGTTGCCAAAGAGGATGTGCGCTGGTGCCCCGGATGTGGCGACTATGCGGTGCTGTCCCAGGTCCAGAGGGTCATGCCGGAGATATGCGAGCGATTGCAGCTTCGACGCGAAAATATCGTTTTTGTTTCGGGTATCGGCTGTTCAAGCCGCTTCCCGTACTACATGAATACCTACGGCTTTCACACCATACATGGGCGTGCGCCGGCCATCGCAACCGGGCTGCAGCTTTGCCGGCCCGATTTGCTGGTGTGGGTGATCACTGGTGACGGAGATGGCCTGAGTATCGGCACCAATCACCTGGTGCACTGCCTTCGCCGCAACGTCAATGTAAAGATCCTGTTGTTCAACAACCGTATCTACGGCCTGACCAAGGGCCAGTTCTCGCCGACTTCGGAGAAAGGCAAAAGAACCAAGTCGAGCCCGATGGGGAGTATCGAACAACCGATAAAGCCCTTGTCCATGGCGCTTGCATCGGAGGCGACATTTGTCGCCAGGGCCAGTGCGACAGACGGGAAAAATCTTCAGGAAATCCTGTTACGCGCGGCATGTCATCGGGGTTCGGCGTTCGTAGAGATCCTGCAGAATTGCAATGTCTTCAATGACGGTGCCTTCGATTCATTTACTTCGACGGCGGTGCGTAAAGACCGGTCGCTTTACCTTCAGCATGGCCAGCCAATGATCTTTGGGGCCAACAGGGATCGCGCCATTCGTTTGCGTGCCGGCTTTCCGGAAATAGTCAGCCTTGATGAGTTTCCGGAAAAAGAGCTACTGGTGTTCAACGAGAGCGCTGCGCATCCGGGCCTGGCATACATGCTGAGCGAACTCGATGAGCAGGCCTTTCCCGTGCCAATGGGCGTATTCCGGTGTGTCAGCCGAAGTTCATTCGATGAACTGCTCGATGAGCAGATCGCAACCGCGGTTGCGAAGCGCGGTAAAGGCAAGCTTCTCGAATACATCAACTCCGGCGATACATGGGAAGTGACCGCACCTTAGGCAGCTAGCGCGTTGCCGCTACGCCGTGCACAAACTCGAGGGTATTACGATCAAAAACCAGGGCCGGGTGCTCATACTGCTCGCAGTTGAACCAGGTGAAAAAACGCTCGACTGGCCGCTTGCCGGCGTCCATGACAATCTGTTCAATGGTCAGTAGTGGCGCACCGACTGCGGAATCAAGCATGGCCGCAAGATGGGAATCAGCAAGTGTTGCGCCTATCAGCTGATGAGCCTCGCCGATCTGGATGCCCTGTTTTTCCAGTATCGCCAGTATGGTCATCGAACCAAGGTCGCTTGCCCTGATTTCTGCACGATCGGCCGGGACGTGGGCTTCAACATAAGCGGCAGGCACGCCACGAAAAACACGAACGTAGGAAACTTTGGTTACGCGGTGGCCTACCGGAATTTTCAGATCAGTTGCAACTCGTGAGTCGGCGTCGATTTCAGAGACGTTGACCTTTGTAACTTTACTTCGTTGTGCGAGACCCCGGGCGGTGCGGATTCGTGCGTGAACATTTTCCACGCCGCCGCGTTCCCGAACGTTCTTCGCAACATAGGTTCCCTTGCCGTGCACGCGGTAGACAAGTTCGTCCTCCACCAGAAGATCGATCGCCTTCCGTGTCGTGATCCGCGAAACCTTGAAGAGCTTCCCGATCTCGTCTTCCGTGGCAATCTTGTCGCCCGGTCCGTACTTGCCGTTTCGGATCCACTCCCGAAGCGTTGTATATACCCGAACATAGCGAGGAGGCCTTGTCCGGGGGTCGCTGGTGTTCCTGGAGTCCGCGTTCATCGATACTCAAGCCTCATCCTTCCGGGCACGGGTCCTAGTTTAAGGTTGTAACGTCATGACGGCATAACACCCGGATGTGGACCGGATTTTTGGCCGAATACCAGTGATCCACACGCCCAAGGGCGTTCTGCGGGGCGATTATTGACGCAGTCTAGCATGCAGGTGGCCAGCTTCCGGGCTCAGGCGCCCCGGCCGCTGCTGACAAGTTTCCGGTGGGGCGCATGTTGTCATTATGATATGACGACAGATATAATCTGGCCGGCGATCTGCTATCTGGGGTAATCCAAGTGAAATACGACCTGATCATTGTCGGCGGCGGTCCGGGCGGGGCCATGGCTGCGCGTTCTGCAGCCCGGGAGGGCCTGAAGGTCCTGCTGGTAGAAAAAATGAAAGCCGGGAAGATCACACGCTTCTGCAGCCGCGATTTGCGCCTGGGTGCTGGCGGGTTCTCTTCGGACACCATCCCGACCGATGTCAACCTGAAGCGGGTCACCGTGACCATAGAGGTTGGCAGCCGCCATCATCGCCTTCACCTGCAGAGCCTGCCACCCGATGCGATTGTTGATTACCGCGGTGAACTGAATCCGGTATTCAACGAGACCCTCGTTTCGCCTTCCGGACGTGCGTTCAGCCGGGATCGCTCCAACCGTGATATCGAAGGCTTTGTGGTCGACAAGGAGCAGTTGCTGATTGGCTTGCTGACCGAAGCAGCTGCGGCTGGCTGCGTCATTCGCGACGGGACCAGGTGCCTGTCCATTGAAGACTCGTCCGACGGAGTACAGGTGCGAGTGACGTCAGACGCCGGCGAAGAGATGCTGTCTGCCCGGCGGGCAATCATTGCAGATGGTTCTTTTTCCACCCTGGTGGATCAGCTCGGATTCAATGAAGGGCGGTCACCGGGGCGTGGACGAATCAAGTTCATGAACCTCATTCTCGATCGGGTGAAGTTCCCGTTTCCGGAACTGCGTCGGGTACGATTCTGTCTGCCCTCACTGCACAACGGGATCGTAAACATGGGGCCCTGGCCGCCGGGGCTGTTCCAGATCAGTACTTCCGCAAGCGTTGCAAATGAGGTGAACCTGCAGAGCGTACTGACGACGTTTACCACGAACTCGCCTTTTTCCGAGCTGTTTGCGGGAGCAAAGATTGTCGCCAAACAGGCCTGCAACATGGATCTGCGACCGCCCATTCGGGAGGCCGCCCGGGGCAATGTCATCTGTGTCGGTGACAATGCTGCCTTTGCAGAGGTTGCCATCAAGGGCGCAATGGGTTGTGGTTATATGGCCGCCAGGTTCAGCAAGGAGGCGCTTGAAGGGCGGGATGGCAACGCCGCCTACAATGATTACTGGCAGCACGCGTTCAATTTCTTCAGTCCCCAGTACAACCGTCGGGCCAGTGGCGTCAGGAAGATCACCGAGGCGCTGACCGATATTGAGACAGACGATCTCATCGGCTGGATGGAAGACCGCGGAATTACCGGTTTGCCGAATGATGTGATTGTTGAGCATCGTGAACAGCTGGAGCACGATTTGCCTGATATATGTGGAAAATTGCTTCCCGGCGAGAAAGACCGGGGCGATCGCCAGGCGGTGGCATGAATGACTTCGGTGAATGACCAGTTTGGGCAGGAGGGTTTCTGATGGCGCTCAGGATTACGGATGATTGTCTGAATTGTTTTGCCTGTATTTCAGACTGTCCGAACGGGGCAATCAGTGAAGGGGCCGTGATTCACATCATTGATTCGAGCCTCTGCACCGAGTGTGTGGGTTCACATGAAAGCCCGCGATGTATCAAGGTTTGCCCGGCAGACACCGCTATCGAGTGGGATCCGGAGCGGGTCGAGTCCCGTGAAACACTGCTTGCCCGCTGGGAGAAGCTGCACCCGGGTGAGACTCCCGTATTGTTCGACAACGAGTGATGAACACCAAAGGCCGATAGCGGAGAGCTTGCGATGGGATTATACGTCCTGCGACGGCTGGCTCTGGCGGTACCAATTCTGTTCGCTGTCATCGTCCTTTCTTTCTGGTTGATGCATGTAGCACCGGGCGGACCGTTCGACGCCGAGCTCATCGACCTTGATCCCAAGGTAGTCGAGAGCATACGTGCGGCATACAACCTTGATGCGCCGGTCTGGAAGCAGTTTCTTGATTACCTTGGCGGTCTGCTGCACGGGGATCTCGGCCCATCCCTCATCTATTCAGATCTTCGTGTCAGCCAGGTTATTGCCACGGGATTGCCCGTAAGTGTGACGGTCGGTCTCAGCGCGATAGTCATCGGCTTTGCCGTTGGCATCGGGTGCGGGATAGCAGCCGCCCTGCGCCAGAATTCATTCGTGGACTACACAGTCATGGCCGTCGCGATGACGGGTGTGGCCATTCCCACCTTCGTCACAGCACCGCTGCTCATCCTGTTGTTTGGCCTTTACCTCGGCTGGTTGCCGATTTCAGGCTGGGGTGGCGGCGATCCGCGGCACCTGCTTCTGCCTGTAATTGCGCTGGCGCTGCCGAAAATTGCCACGCTTGCCCGGATTACGCGCGGCGCAATGCTTGAAGCACTGAATACCGACTATGTGCGCACCGCGCGCGCCAAGGGCCTTCGGGAATGGAAGGTAGTCAGCAGGCACGTTCTCCGGCCCATGCTGATTCCCGTCGTCAGCTATCTGGGTCCGACCATCGCAACGGTCATGACCGGCTCCGTCGTGATTGAAACAATATTTGGACTGCCGGGTATCGGGCGGGCATTTGTCGAGGGTGCCAGTAATCGTGACTATCCCGTTGTCATGGGTATCGTGATCGTATATGCCGTGTTCATCCAGATTCTGAATCTCCTGGTCGATGTGATTTACGGATATCTCGATCCACGGATTCGCCAAAGCTATGCGCGGCCCGAGATGACTACTGCGGGAGCGGGATTTGGCCGCAAAAAGTAGTCCAGACAACAGGCTGGGGACGTCGATCTGGCGGGATGCGCTCTATCGGTTCTCCGTCAATCGTGCGGCAATGGTCAGTTTCTGGATCATCATTGCGCTTGCCGTCATGGCGATCGTGATTCCGATCTGGGGCCCGCACCCGGTCGATGCGGTGTACTGGGACAGCATCCTGATCGCGCCCACGCTCGAAAACCACCATTGGTTCGGGACCGATGCAAACGGCAGGGACATGTTCGTTCGCACCCTGTACGGGGCCAGAATTTCGCTGACCATAGGCGTGCTGACGACACTGGTCGCGCTGATCATCGGGGTTACATACGGTGCCATCGCCGGTTACTTTGGCGGGCGGGTAGATGCGGTCATGATGCGCATGATCGATGTCCTCTACGCAGTTCCCACGCTTTTCCTCGTCATCATTCTGGTCAGTGCCTTTGGAAACAATTTTCTTCTGATCTTCCTCAGCATCGGTGCGGTCGAGTGGATGACCCTTGCACGGATTGTTCGCGGACAGACCCTGGCAATCAAGGAGAAGGAATACATGGAAGCCGCACACGCGCTGGGGCTTCCTGCATCCAGGATACTGCTGCAATACATCCTGCCGAATGTGGTTGGCCCGGTGGTTGTATATGTAACGCTGCTCATTCCGGTCAACATCATCGTCGAGAGTTATCTGAGCTTTCTCGGTCTGGGTGTGCAGGAACCATTTACGAGCTGGGGCCGTCTGATTTCACAAGGCGCTGGTGAGATGGAGGCAGCACCATGGTTGCTGCTGATACCGGCAGGGTTTCTCACGCTGACGATGTTTTGCTTCAATTTCATGGGGGATGGATTAAGGGATGCCCTTGATCCAAAAAACCGATAATGCGGCCACTATTGCGTTGTGAGGACCTGAATGTCCGCTTCAATGTGCGGGGCGGCGTGATCGATGCTGTCAGCAATGTCCATCTGACTGTCAGCCGGGGCGAGTGCCTGGGTGTTCTGGGCGAGTCCGGGTCGGGCAAATCCCAATGTTTTCTGGCCATCATGGGTCTGTTGTCCCGCAATGGTTCAGCCACCGGCAGCGTATGGTTTGACGGGCGGGAGATCCTGAATGCTCCCCGCAAGGAGCTGGACAGGATCAGGGGCCGGTCGATTGCCATGGTATTCCAGGACGCAATGTCCGGGCTCACCCCGTTCATGCGTATAGGCGACCAGCTCACCGAAGTGCTTGTCGAGCACATGGGTGTCAGCGAACATGACGCCCGCAAGCGGTCGGTGGAGGTCCTGGAGATCCTCCAGTTTCCCCAGCCACGAAGGCGCCTGAGGATGTACCCGTATGAACTGTCCGGTGGAATGCGACAGCGGGTCATGATTGCATTGGCGCTGCTGTGCAAGCCCGATCTGATCATCGCCGACGAGCCGACCACCGCACTTGATGCCACGATTCAGGCACAGGTGCTCGATTTTCTCGGTGGGCTCAAGCGACGTACCGATACTTCGATCGTGATTATCACCCACGATTTTGGCGTGGCGATTGAGCTGTGTGACCGGGTCATGGTGATGTATGCGGGGCGGGTGGTTGAATGCGGTTCAATTGCAGACATCGTGTCACGCCCGCAACATCCATATACCCAGGCATTGTTTCAGGCGACTCTTGGAATGGACGCGGACCCCGAGCGCGATATTCCCACGATACCTGGACAGGCTCCTGACTTGCAGAGATTGCCCGCAGGGTGCGCTTTTGCGCTTCGCTGCAGTCAGGCGATACCTCGTTGTCATCAGCTGAGACCGGAGCTGAAGAAGAAATTTGATGACCATATGGCTGCATGTTTCGTCGAGCAGAGGCAGTGAATATGCCCTTGCTTGAGGTGGAGAATCTCCGCGTGCACCTGCCGGTCCGGCAGTCACACCTGTTCCGGTCGAGTACTGTGTATCTGCGTGCGGTAGACGGAATCAGTTTCCGGCTCGACGCAGGCGAGACCCTGGGCATCGTGGGCGAATCCGGATGCGGGAAATCCACGCTGTGTCGGGCGATTATGCAGCTGGTCGGAATAAGCTCCGGCAAGGTTCTCTGGTCAGGTGAGAATCTCCCCGACCTCGCCCAACAGGAGATGGACAAGAAGCGAAGTGAGCTTCAAATGGTTTTTCAGGATCCGACGGCCAGCCTGAATCCACGTATGACGATTGGCAGCGCAATCGGTGAGCCGTTAAGGGTGTTCCGCCCTGATCTGGACCAGGGGAGCCGTCGCCACGCTGTCCAGGAGATGATGCAGGCGGTTGGGCTGCCTCCTGAACTTGCGAACCGTTATCCCCACCAGTTCAGCGGTGGTCAGTGCCAAAGAGTCGCTATTGCGCGGGCAATGATCCTGAAACCAAAGCTCGTGGTATGCGATGAACCGGTCAGTGCCCTTGATGTTTCCACGCAAGCACAGATCGTGAACCTGTTGAAGCACCTGCAAAAGAACAGCGGTGCAGCATTCATATTTGTCAGTCACGATCTTCCGGCGGTGCGCTATATGTGCACGAGAATCATGGTCATGTACCTTGGGAAGGTAGTCGAAATCGCGACGCGAGATGAACTTTTCGAAAACCCGAGACATCCGTATACGAGGGCGTTACTCGGTGCAGTTAGCCACTCCCGGCAGGCAGCCAGGATCGTCTTGTCAGGAGAAGTGCCATCACCCATGGACCCGCCAAGCGGATGCGCTTTCCACACAAGGTGTCCACGAGCCTCGCAATGGTGCCGCAAGGAAGCTCCGCTGCTGGATGACATAAGCGTCAGCCACCAGGTGGCCTGTCACTACTGGAATGATCTGGCAGAAAAAGAGTCCGTTCCCGAGGCCCGGTTGGTTTAGTTGTTCAGTCCTTGAGGGACAGGTAGCGGGCCATGTGTGTGTCCATCTGGTCGTCCCAGCCCCGGACACGTTTACTGACCAGATAAGTCCGTGAAGGAACGAAAAGCGGAATAACCGGATATGCGGACAGTGCCAGCTGTTCTGCCTTCTTCAGGAACGCGGCCCTTTCGACCGGATCATGCATGCGATTTGCAGTCCGGAGCATCTCGTCAAATTCAGGATTCGAGTACTTCGAGTAATTACGGGCATTATTGGCCTCCAGCAGATACAGGAATGCTGTGGCGTCTGAATAGGGTGCATAGAATGTAAACCAGCTGACGTCGAAATCGCCATTCCTCATGCTGGTGTCCTTGTTTTCAAATCCGGTTGTGGTCAGCTGTACATCCGCGCCAATTGACCGCCACATCGACTGCAAGGCGACGGCGACGCGACGACCATCCTCCAGGTTCTGATAGTCAAGCGTGAAGCGAAGCGGTTTGCTGCTGCCGAATCCTGCCGCAGCCAGCAGCTTTTTGGCCTCGTCGAGCCGTTGCGAATAGGGTTGGCTACCGAACGGCGCCGGATTCCGGCCATAACGGGGCATGGCGGGAGGCACCAGATTGTAGGCGGCCTCACTGCCGTCTTTGAGAATCCTGGCCGCGATGATTTCCCGGTCTATGGCAATCGACAGGGCCTTGCGAACGCGAACGTCCGTGAACGGCGCCCGCTTCGTGTTGATGATCAGATAGCGAATTCCAAGTGCTGATGTGCTGTGAAGTTCATCCGGCATGTTCTTTCGCAGCCACGCCAGACGATTGGGCGGGATGTTGAGGACGACATCGAGTTCGCCGGCACGAAAGCGTTTTTCGCCGGTGTTCCGGTCGGGAATGGGGTAGTAGAACACCTCATCGATGCTGACCTGGCTTGCGTCCCGGAAATTGGGATTCTTCGCAAGCTTGTAATAGGTGTTGGGTACCCATTTATCGAGGATATACGCACCATTGCCGACTATATTTCCGGGTTTCGTCCAGCTTGATCCGTATTTCTCCACGACATGACGCGGTACAGGTGCGGTCGGAAAGCCGGCGAGAATATCCGTGAAATAGGGCGCGGGGTCTTCCAGGCTTACCTCCAGCGTCAAGGCGTCTCGCGCCTTTACGCCCAGTGATTCCGGTGCCTTCTGGCCCCGGGTGATGGCAACTGCATTCTTGACCGGAAACAAGGTGCCAGCACCGCGTAGCGCATTCTTGGGATCCACGACCCGTCGCCACGAGTAGACAAAATCCTCAGCCGTAATGGGCACCCCATCAGACCAGCGCAGTCCCTGCCGAAGCTTGAACGTATAGGTCAATCCGTCATCGGATCTGCTCCATGATTCCGACACACCGGGGACCAGTTTCCCGTTTCGGTCCTCTGTGACAAGGCCTTCGAACAGTTCGTACATCAGTGCGCCGCCGGAATTCCCGATAACTGCCTGCGGATCCAGCGACCGCAGCTCATTGGCAGTTCCACGGCGCAAGGTGGACTTGTTGTCGGCGGCAGACGCCGGGTTCGCGAGCCAGGCACCAAGCGCCAGGCCAAGTAAAACCAGCCGGGGCGCGGACAAGGTTGCGCGGAAAATGCCGGCTCCGATGCGGTTGGCTGGGATTCTGGTTTTCATTGCTGAGGATTCCTTGTGCTCATCCCGTTTAGTTTGCGTCAGGCTTCCACACACTTTCAGTCGGGAAACTGCAGCGTTTGGCAAAGATGGACGCTGCTCAGCTTTGCTGTGCCACTGCGGCGGCAAGGCCGGTACGAAAGCTGGGGTATTTCAATCGCACTCCGAGTTCATTCCTGAGGCGGAGACACCGCACCCGTTTGCTCGACAGTTTGCGACGCAGCTCTGCAGTATCGTAGCGGGTTCTGGCTTCGACCTCACTGATTTTGACAGGACGAGGCAAATGATTGAGGTCGGCGGCCAGATTCGCGAACTCCGATGCGCGGTGCGGCTGCTCGTCAACCATGTTGTACACCATTCCGGAATCGCCTTTTTCCCACGCCGCAACGAAACCTGCAACGAGATCATCCACATGTATGCGATTGACCCAGGGATCACCGCCTTCTATCAAGGTGTACCCCCCGTTTGCCAGCAGGCCCTTCAGGGTCCGGTCGGGACCATAAATGCCGGTAATACGGCAAATGCGGGTTGGTATCCCGTTCATCCCGGCTTCGGCGATGCAAAGTTCCGCAGCGTAACGATCGGGATCGCCGGTACCGTGCGAAGAAATTGCTGTGGTCTCATCTACCCATGCGCCGCCGCAGTCACCGTAGACGGAGCTGCTGCTGGCGTACAGGAACGCCTCCAGCAAAGAGTTTTTGGTTGCAGCCAGTACCGCCGCCAACGGATCACCGGTGGCTTGCGGTGGTACGCAATAGGCAACCACTGACGGCCTCAGCTCGCCCAGCCTGGAGATGACATCTGCATCGCGCAGATCTCCGGTCAAAAATTCGATGCCTGCGGTGCCTGTTTCCTGACTGCGATCTGCGCGGCGGGAGGTGCCGACGACGCGCAAACCCATTTCCCGCAAGCGGTGGGCCAGGCGGATCCCCGTGTACCCGCAACCAATGACCAGGGCCGTGCGTTGCGCGTCACTCACCGGCAGTCCGGAGCTTTTTGCAATAAAGCATCAGTGCCTGAAATTTGCGAACCCTTATCATCATGTTAGCATAACAACATATCCATCGAAAATACGCCAGATGTGGTGTAGGATTTCTGCCTGCCAGGAGCGAGCATTACTTATGAAGGTCGCACGTTTATCCCTTTGCTTTTCGATTCTTGCTGCGACCCTGCTCGTGGGTGCATGCGGTGGCGGTCAGCCAGCGCCAACCGTTGATAACAGCAGCACGCGGATCGGAATTCTGCTTGTCGCCAATGGCTCCAAATCATCGACATGGGTGCAGATGATCGAGAGCCTTGCGCAGCAGGTCCGGGAAAAACTCCAGGCCGAGCCTGGTGTCAGCGCGGTGCGGCTGGCATTTATCCAGGAATCCAGCCCCGACATAGCGAGTCAGATGAAGGCATTCGATGCAGATGCTATCGACGAGGTTGTGGTGGTCCCGCTGTTTATCGGACAGGAGTCCACACGAACCAACACCTACCTGCAATACCTGACCGGCATGAGGTCTGAAGCAAAGACCATCAAGCAGCTACAGAACGACGGGTTTGATATCTACTACCCAAAGGCAAGAGTCAGCATGACGCCCACACTTGGCGACGTACTCAAGAAGAACGTCTTGCGCCGGGTGGAGGCCTTGCGTGGCAGCGACAGTGGCGAGGACATGGGCGTGCTGCTGGTCGGATATGGCGATCAGGTCTACGGGCAGCAGATGGAAGAGATGATGGAGGGTATCGGCCGATACCTGAAGATCAAGACCGAGATCGATACGGTTGCCTACGCCTTTTGCGGAAACCTTGCCGACTACTCCGGGGCTCCCGTTGTTGAAGCGATCAACGAGGTTCTTGAGCTGGAGAAGCAGGTTCTGGTGGTGCCCGTCCTGCTCGGCGTCGACGAGAAGCTGCAGCGGGATGCGATCCAGGCTGCCGTCAACGCCATATCCACCGCTTCCATGGTGCGCTACAAGCAGGACGCGGTACTGCCGGACCCCGAAGTCAATGAATGGGTCATCGAGAAAGTGCGGGAGGCCGTACAGCGTATTCAGGATGCCGGCGGCAAGACCGTTCCGTCACCCAATCGGAGTTGCAAGCCGGACTGCTGATGGTTGCCGCCGCCCGTAATCTCCATCTCCCGTGGCAGAAGCTCGGTCTGACAGCGCTGGCCATGGCCGCCTATGCGTTCTTCTGGACCAACGGTCCGTTGCAGGAACCGCAGCCGGTGTTTGAATTCCGGGAGCAGATGTCCGGTTTTGGTGAGCCGGTGCGGCTTGGAGAAGAGACCCGGACCAGCCGGTTCGGGCTGACAGCAGTGCGTGAAGAGCATCCCTACTATCGCATCATGATGGCGAAGAAGCGTTCGCCACGACTCTATGCCGTAATCGGCGATGCCCGCCACAACCCGGGCCTTGGCGAGGCCGTGGGTGACTTGGTCCTCAGCGGCGCCAGAGCCGTGGCCGCGAACCCGGATGGCGTTACTCTCAAGACGGGTCTCGACATGTATTACGCGGAGGAGCGGGATCGGGACGGCCGGGTCGTACAGCTGTACCTCGAAAATACGGGCCTCAATGAGAATGTGAAGGGCTATGCAGGCCCCATCGATATCGGTATGACAGTGGGCATGGACGGCAGGATCCGGTCCGTCCGTCATCTGCGCTCGATGGAAACAAGCAGTTATCTGCGGGATATCGAAAAAGCCGGCTTTTATACGCAGTTTGAGGGCATACCACTGGATAGCAAGTCCTATGAAGTGGACTTCGTCAGTGGTGCCTCGCTCACCAGTGAGGGTATCGCTCGTTCAGTCAGCAAGCTCGTCAGTATTGCCCGGGAGTCGCCGCTTGAGGCTTACATTGATACACAGGCAACCGGATTTGATGTAAAAGCGGTGTTGCCGGCTACCTGGATGCTGAATGCGGCACTGATAGCCAGCCTCTTTATCGTTGTACAGTTCAAGAGAGTACGTCAGTCAAAAAACCTGATTCTCGGTATTGGCGTATTGAGCATCCTCTACCTGGGCTTCTATGCAAACAACTCGTTTACCTATGTGACGTTCCTGCAACCATTCCTCGGTACCGGCTGGTCGTACCTGCTTGGCGCTTACGCAACGATGGTGCTGGCCAGCGCCATCTGGGATGGCAATTCATACTGTCGCTACGTATGCCCTTACGGCAACGTACAGCGCTTGCTGATGCGCTTTGCACCATTGCGGGGCAAGTTGCCCGTATCGAATCGTATAGTCGGCATCGTGCGCTGGGCAATTGCTGTCGCACTGTGCATCGGGATTTTCTCTGGCTTGCGGGACTGGGCCAGCTACGAGCTTTTCCCCGATTTGTTTGGCATCGAGTTCCTGGACTCCATGTGGTTCTGGCTGTCGGTGGCCGTTGTACTCATTTCGGCCTACTTTCCGATGCTCTGGTGCCGGATGCTGTGTCCGACAGGAGCCGTCCTGGACGGTGTCGCATTAATCGCACGCCCCCGCAAGAAGCGTGCAAGTCGGAACCAGTCAGCTCTTGCCGGGATCCCGATTACCACCGAGTTGCCTCACAGCTGACGTTTGTCGCGCCGGCGAATGCCGAGACCAACCACACAAGGAGAAACGCATGTTGAAGTCACTGACCCTTTTGCTCAGCGCCGCATCCGTCACGCTGGTCCTGTCAGCCTGCCAGCAAAAGGTGGAACAACCCGCAGCTGCCGGAGCCCGGGCACACAAGATCGGTGTTCTGCTCGTCAACCACGGTTCCCGGCAGCAGGCCTGGCGGGACATGCTGGTTGACGTTGAGCATGCAGTCGATGACCGCTTGCTGGCGCTGCCCAACGTCAAGGCGGTCCGTACCGCCTTCAATGAGTACAACGAACCGTCAATCGCTGCACAGATGAAAGCCTTTGATGACGAGGGCTTCGACGAGGTCATCGTGCTGCCGCTCTTCCTGACCGTGGGGGGGCACACCGCCTCTGACATTCCGAATCTGGTCGGTCTCAAGAATGATCCCAAGGCCCTGGAGGCTCTCCCGAAGGGCGGTGTGCCGGTGTACCGTCCCAAGGCGCGGGTCACCTTGCTGGAGACCATCGACTCAACCGAGTTCCTGAAGGCCAATATCCTGCGTCGTACCAAGGCCTTGCTGAAAGATGCTGACGGCAGCAAGTACGGCGTCACACTGGCCGCCTACGGCGACGACAAGTTCAACCAGCAGTGGGAAGCGCTGATGGGCGAACTCGGTAAACACCTGAAAGCAAACGTCGGAATTGACACCATCAATTACGCCTGGAGCGGACATCTGGTCAACTACTCCAGCGATCCGACACGGAAAGCGGTTAACCAGATCCTGGCCGAAAAGCAGAAGGATATCGTTATCTCGGTCTATGTGGCCTACGACAAGAAGTTCCAGAAAGATGTGATCGGTGGCGGGGTGGCGGCATCGGATCGCCCGCAGGATGTGCTCTACAACGAACCTGAGGCAATCCTGCCCGATGAGAACCTGAACAACTGGGTGGTGGATACCATCAAGAAGAGCCTGTCGTCCGGTCGACTGGCAGCCATCAACGCCGGCACCTGAGAGCCAGCAACCGGAGCCCGCTTTGAGGACTCGCGCCAGCGCGTAACAACAAGGCGGACGCAGTTCCTAACTGCGTCCGCCTTGTCTGATCAGGCGCTCCTACTGGTAATTTTCACCGAAACGTACCGTGGCGCTGATGCCGTAGGTCCGTTCGCGCGGATAGGTCACGGAAAAGCGGAACGGCACGAAGTCGTCAAAGTTTGGCCGCGGCCCCTGGTCCACGTAGGGAGCGTACTGGTTGTCCGTATTTCCGAGATAGATGTCACGGAAAGCGGCAGTGGGGTGGCCATCATCGAACAGGTTGCGGGCCCACAGTTCCACGGTATAACGGTCTGACTTCACGCCCAGCTTGGCGTTCACATAGCTGTGGGCTGGCAGCCAGTTCTGATTGTCATTACCCGTGTATACATCGCTCTGATAGCTGATATCGCCGCGTGTGTACCAGTTCCACTCACCCGTCAGTGGCCGGTCGTAGCTCAATGATGCACTGCTCATCCACTCCGGCTGGCGCAGCAGCGTATTTCCGGAGACATCACCAGAGCGACTGTTGCATTCCTCAAACCACGTCTTGCGCTCGTCCGCAGTTGCCGGCGGTGTCCCGCAGTCGGCGCGGAAGGTGGGGAACTGGGCGTAGGTATCCTGCCGGGCGTTATCCAGCTCAGCATCCACCCAGCCCAGGCTGGCAGTGGCCGTGAGGAACTCCGTAACGTTGAGCGCGGCCGAGATCTCTGCACCGAGGACCGTGGCATCACCGGCATTGACGTTGACACCGATTGGTTGCTCCAGCCGCTCGCCGGTGGCCGGGTCCTGGTCGATCAACTGCCGCAGCACGATTTGTCGCCAGTCATTCAGGTATACGGAAACGTCCAGGCTGAGGCGCCGGTCGAACAGATAGCCCTTGGCACCAATCTCATAGGCGATCATCGTCTCGGGTTCATAGGTGTTGACGATGAGGGTACTGCCTGCGATGGCCAGTTTGGGTGTCAGCAGCAGCAGGCCACCCGGTTTTTCACCGTAGGCGATTGATCCGTACACCATCCAGTCATCGGTGGCCTGGAAGTTCAGCCCCACCCGTCCGGTCCACATTTCGAAGCGGCTGTTGCCTGTCGGGCTGCAGATGAGGTCACCATCGTCATTCGCCGGCGTGGCGCCGGGGGCGCAGGTATCCAGTGACTCCACCACCCGGGTGTCAAACAGGTCATCGCCGCACGGGTTGGCAATCAGGACGGTCGGATTGTCGGGATCCGATACCGCATACCCTTTGGGAGAGCAGAGCGCGTATGCGTTGATCCGGATGTCCCGCGTCTCCTGGGAAAGCCGCAGCTCTCCGCGGGCGGTCAGACGATCAGTCAGGTCGAAATCCAGACCAGTGAACAGGGCCCAGCCCTCAGTGTCCCGGTCTTCGGTTACACGACGGAGCGGGTCGAGACCGCCATCCGGGTTATAGCCGGGCGTAAACGGATCGTCGGCGAACATGTTGTAGAAGATGGCTGTGCCGACGGCCAGGTCGGGCGCCGTTGGCTGAAACGGTGGCAGACCGATGGCTGGCATCCCTGACGGCCAGTTTGGTGGTGGCAGTGTGGCGACGTTCTTGCCATCGTGTTCTTCCAGCTTGACCTGGTACCAGTAGACACCGCCGGTGTAGCGCAAGCGTTGGTCAGATGGGCTGGTGAAGCGCAGTTCCTGACTGAGTTCGTCGGATTTGGAACCGGGTTCCACGTCGACCAGACCGGAGAAAAAGCGGAGGTTCGCCGGGGTGGGCACGCCGTTATCAGTACACGAATTCGGAACCCGGGCGCCTTCCTGCACGGCGGGCGAGCAGTACAGGAATGACTGGCTGTCGCCCAGTCCGCGGGCGAAATCGTGTCGCGCATGCTCGCGGGTGGTGGAGTACCCCGTCAGCGAGGACAGGGTTCCGTACTCGGCAAGCTCCCAGTCGACCTTCACGTTGAACCGATCCAGTTCACGGTGTTCACCGGTAGCACCGGCGGGCCTGGGGATCGCATCGCTGCCATTGAGTCCGGGGATGGATTCGATTTCCGGAATCTTGCCGCAATAATTGAGGAAGCGGACACCGGCCTGGACCGGGAAACCGGTCGTATCAGGTGGGGCTTCGACCTTGTCTTCACAGTTGGCCGGCAGACTGACTGTTGGCGAACCGTCCAGATCGTCGTTGGACTTGTAGTAGCTCAGCGCCACCTCAAGGTCATCGGTCGGCAGCCAGAGCAGGCTGCTCTGCAGGCTGCGATAGCGGTAGCCGCCGATGTCGATATCCGACAGGGAATTGTCGTAGGAGCCGTCCCACTCGTCGTACAGCACGGACGCGCGGCCGAGCAGTGTCGGGCCGAGCAGCGGCCCTGTCATGCTGAGCAATCCCTTCATCTTGCCGTCATTACCGGCTTCAATGGTGGCCTTGCCCTCGAATACGTCGCTGGGCCGTTTCGTCACATAGTTGATGGCACCGCTGAATGCATTGCGGCCGTACAAGGCGCTCTGCGGACCCTTGACGACTTCGATGCGCGCTATGTCGATCTGGCTGAAATTCAGGCCTTCGCGGCCGGAGACGTAGACGCCATCGACAAAGATGGCGGCGTTGTTCTCGCCGAAAATATCTGTCGGAACGACGCCGCGAATGACCGGCGTCGGCAGTGTCTCGCCGAAGGCGTTAAAGAATGACAGGCCGGGCGTCTGTTCCGCCAGGTCGGTGAGATTGTTGATGCCCATCGCTGCAATGCCGGCCTCATCGAAGGCCGTGATGGCGAGGGGAACCTGTTTCAGGTTTTCCTCGATCTTGCGACTCGTGACGACGATTTCCTGGATCGCGAGACCGGTACTGGCAGTGTCCTGAGCCTGTGCCGTGGTATTGCCGAGCGCCAGGATCGCGAGGGCCGCACTGCCAACGACGGTGCGCCAGATTCCGTGACCGGTCCTGCGTTTGGACACGGTCATGTTGTGGAGTTTTCGTCGCAGCATGGCTGCCGCCAGCAGTAACAGGCCCCACAGATCCATGGCACCGGCTCCGCCGACTTTCCCGGTGACAGTGACCAGCGGGTTGACGGTGACGTTGACGGTGCCGATGGCCGGATCGAGATCACCGTCGCGGACGGTTAGCTGGCAACTGTCGCTGCCGCTGTACCCGTCTGCCGGTACATACACGAGTCTGCCGGTCACGTCGGCGGGGCTGACAGTGCAGGTACCGTGATCAGCCTGTGTGCTGATGGTGACCTGATGCTGGCTGGCCGCACCATTGCCCAGTTGTACGAATTGCGCAATGGCGTATGCCGCTGAGGCATGGTCCTGATCCGCCGAGATGGCCCAGACCGTGATGGCCGGTTGCCGGTCCTCAATCGTCACAGTGACCTCCGCCGAGTCAGTCTCGCCATCGTTATCAGTAATCGTGTAGCTAAAGGTATCGATGCCTGTGAAGAAGGCGGCATCCGTAATCCGGTAGCTAAGGGTCGTGCCGGAGACCGTGACTGCAGCATGCTGGGCTGCTGTCGAGATACTGACTGTCGCAGGAAAATTACCGAGGCTGCCGCCAGCCCCGGGTGCGACAAATGTCCCGGTCAGGTCCAGAGGCACAGTGGCCCGCGTATTGATCGCGATGGCACCGGCCATCGCCACCGGCGTCAGCGCAGACACGTTGATGGCCAGTGAAACGGTGGCCGTGTCGCTGTTAACGCCATCAGTGACGGTATACCCGAAACTGTCGTTGCCGCTGGCACCGACGTCTGCCGTATAGGAGATGGTGATATCGGCCTGGTTGCCCTGGCTGCCGGGCGCTCCGTTGACCATGACGGTCGCCGTACCCTGGGTGGGCGGCGTAGTGACGGTCACGGTGACGGGGTTATTGAAGCCCGAGTCGTTGGCCAGTACGTTGACGCTCACCGTCGTGTTTGGCGGTGCATTCACCGGCCCGTCATCATTCGCCACGATGCCGATGCCGCTGAAATATCCACTCGTCCAGCTGTTGCAGCTGATGGTTGCTCCCGGATCGCTGCCGCAGGCCACGGGCGGACCAAATGTCTGGTATTCCTGTACATCAAAGCCGGCAACCGTGACCACTTGCCCCGATGCATTGGTGGACACCTTCAGGAGCAACTGGTCCCAGCCCACATCCTCGGCGGCGACATGCCCGGCACCTGGCGCCTGGTTGGGCGGGAGCAGCAATGGTGCGAACGACACTACGCTGTCATGACAGTCGTTGTTACCGCCGGTATCTACGCAGGCGGGGTTCACGATGGTACCGGTGGTTCGCGCGCCAATATTGCTTTCGAGGGAGCCGATGCCGGCAGTCGTGGTTCCGGACCAGCGATCCGGATCGCTGACGGCGCCGCTGAACGAAGCCCGGCAATCCATCGAGCCGAACAGCTGTCCGGCGCAGGGCACAGCTTCCGGCTCGGTGGGGCTGTTGAAGGTGAGCAGGGTGGGGAAGCCCTCTGAGCCGATGACGTAGTCATAGCCGCCGAAGGCATTGGCTATGGCGCTGCTAACCACTTTGGGTGCCAGCACCTGGGTCATGCTCCTGTACCTGTCCACCACCTTGTCGCCGGTGTGGCGAATGATGTCGCCACCGAGCGGTGAGGTCAGCGTCAGGGTGAAGCTGATACGGTCATCCGTCCCGGCGGGTGTGTCATTGTCATCAATAGTCAGCGTCCCGTTGATCACCTGGCTGATCTGTCCGCTGTTGTGCGTGGGGACGAAGGTGGTGGAGAAGGCGGCCGGATTCTGGTTGTAATCGTAGTAGTGGATCTGGCTGTAGGGACCGGTGATCTCGCCACTGCCCGGGGCGCCCGGGTAGCTGCTCGGTCCGCTGTCGTACATGCAGTTTTCGCCAAGACTGACCGTAGTCGTGAGCAGCTGCAGGCAGGCCTGCTCGGTCGGACCGAGATTGCCGGCCACCTGCGTAGTCGTGGTGGCTGCCATGGACGGGGCGGCGGTGATAAGGCAGCTTGCCATCAGCAGTTCGATGATGGCTGCGCGGTGTATTGCGCTCTTCATGGACAACAATCCCTCTGTTTTTGCAGCTGATTCCGGTGTTGCCCGGATTATCCCCACGACTCGTCCCCAAGGGACAAGGCCGCATGTTGATATAATAACATGACGACTGAAGCAATTAACAAATCCGGAAACCCGCTGTTCGGTGCGGGCGGGGATCTTCCCGTACTGCGGGCCCCTTGTTTTGCAGTGCAGTCTATTTGGCCGCCTGATTCCGCGGTGCGCCGCGCAGAAAACTGACAATTCCAGCGCGCTGTAGCTGAAACTCGGTAGGGAACCAGAACCTCTGCCCGGAACGGATCCAGTTGGCCAGAAACCAGTCTGGTACCCCCTGCTGCTGAAAGTACCCGAGTTCCGCCGCATAGAGACCGGATACCGGACCGGTCGACAGGGGTTCCCAATTGCGCGGCAGGTGAAAGCCCATCCGGGCGCCGCGCTTGAGGTAGCGGAAGCGGCCGCCGATGAAGGCCGAGACGCAGGCGCTGGAACATTCGCGGCTGCTGTAGGTATCGAGTCCGTGCGCGATGATGAGTTCACGCAGGCGCACACCTTCTGACAGCGCACCTCCGCCGCTGTTCAGGCGGATACGCCGCACATCCGGATTGCTGGCCAGCAATCCGGCAACCGCCTTGCTTACGCCAAAACCCAGCCCGCCGTTCACCTCTATTTCGCGGGCACCTGGCAGCAAGACCACCTGGTATTCATAGGGGCCAAGCGCCCAGGCAACGCGAGCGGCCAGGACCTGTTCGGCGCCGGCGACCAGTCCGCGTGTCGCGATCAACAGCGTGAACAGTACTGCTGCAACCTGGGTGAGGCGTGCCGTGAAAACCCTGTCGGTGGCGCGCAGGGTCCGGTCGGTTGCCTGCCAGAGCCCGACCATCTGCCAGAGCGGGATCAGTGCGGTCTGCAGGATTACGAGGCCGAGTATTGCGGTATAGCTGGCAGCGGAGTCGCCGCTGCTGATGCCGCTCGTGTGTGCGATCCACGGAATCAGCCAGAACAGCAGCAGCGTGAGCGCCACGCAATTTATCCACCAGCTGATGCTGAGGCGCAATTCACCGCGCCAGTGGCGGGCGATCCAGGACAACAGGAGCATCCCCTGTATCCTCTTAGTGTCCGAAGCCGGTCGGCTCCAGGGACTTTGCTTCACCGGGGTCGAAGCGTACCGGTCGTCCATCCCGGTTCCAGACCACGAAGGCACCGATACCGATAAGCAGATTGGCCACGCCGGTAAGGATGATTGGACCGGAGATCATCCAGTGATCGAACAGGTAACCGCCGGCCAGGCTGGTGAGGAGAATGCCGGCAGCACCGCACAGGCCCGCAAAGCCGATCACCGACCCGCGGACATCGATGGGCGTTTCCTGGCCGAGCAAGGCGGTGACGGTGAGTATCACGCCCATCTGTCCGATGCCGACCAGCGCACAGGCCATATAGCCCAGCGGTGTAAATGGCTGCGTTTGCATGCCGAGCAGCGTGTAGCCCAGTCCTGCAACAAGCAAGGCAACCATCACACTGGTCAGGCGGTGAAAGCGGTCGATGGAGATGCCGATGAACGGCGCAGAGAGCAGCGATGAGCCCTGGATGATGGCCAGCATGATGCCGGCACTTTTCAGCGCTTCCGCACCGCTCATGCCTTCGTCGCGGCCAAGCTGTTGCAGCCACAGGGAGACGAAGGTGACCACCAGTGTCAGGTCAGCGCGGCCTACGCCGGAGCCCGCGTAACAGATGATCAGGCGCGGATTCAGCCGGCCCTCGCGCAGCCCGATCTGCAGGGTTTTGATCAGGCCCACCTTGCTGCGCTTGCCGGTAGGTGTGCCGCCTTTCAGGCCCAGCTGCATGATGATGGCAGTGACAACGCAGATCGCGGCCACGGTGAGCAGCATGTAGCGCCCCGCATCTGCACCGTCGAAGCCATTGTCCTTGAGCACGGCCGGTATCTTCGAGCCGAGCAGGATGGCGAGCCCGACGCCGAGTCCGTTTAGCAGGCCGGTTGCGCCCGACAGCTTGCCGCGCGAAGTTTCCGCCGGGTAATCGGCGGCAGTAACGGCAATCATCGCGCCGACAGCGGTAACGCCGATCGCGTAGACGAAGCGATACATGTACAGGTCCTGTTCACTGGTCGCGAACCCGTAGAGGCCGAAGCCGATGCCCGCGATGAACGCGCCCGTCGCATAGATTGGCCTCCGGCCGAAGCGGTCCGACAGGCCGCTGACAAAGCCGATCAGGCAGAGGGCGACGATCTCCTGCATCGTGGACAGGAATCCGGTCAGCCGGCCCTGCTCCTCCAGCGGGATACCGACGATCTCGTTCAGCACATAAGGCTGCGTGAAGCTGAGAAAGCTCACGATCGGCATGACGATGAAACTGACGTACAGATAGGTGGATGCATTCAGGCCGGTGATGCCCCGTGCAAATTCGATGGGGCCGAGGCGGAATTTTCCAGCAGATGCGGGCGGGGGCGGCTGGCTCAAACTGAAATCCTTTCACATTGCCTGCACGGCCTGGCCCGGTGCCGCCGTGCTCTTGTTGTGCATCTGCCCACCCGGGGGGTATGCAGCTGCGCACTCTGGCCGGGCCGGCGTTTCCAGTCAACCTGGGGCCCCGATTACAACGGTTTCTGTGCAGCAATCGGCAGGCTGCCTCTGGCGGCCGGTCGATTGCTCTGGCACCGTAGCCTTGCATGCGCCGTACCCAGCCCATCATTGGCGTAATCTCGGACCGTCGCACCCTCGGGCACCATGCCTTCCAGGTGCAGGGGGAGAAGTATCTGCGCGCTGTCGTAACTGGCTCGGGCGGGTTGCCGCTGGGCATACCCTGTCTTGGTGCCGGTTTCGATTCGACTGGCGTTCTGGATGTGCTCGACGGACTGCTGCTGACCGGTTCGCTGTCGAATGTGGAACCCCGTCACTATGGCGGTGCAGCGAGTAGCGCAGCGACGATGCATGATGCGGAGCGTGACCTGCTCGCCTTCGCTTTGATTCCCGCCGCGATCCGCGCCGGGCTCCCGCTGCTGGCCATTTGCCGCGGCTTCCAGGAACTGAACGTGGCCTTTGGCGGCAGCCTGCATCAGGCGGTACACGCGCTGCCCGGCCTCGGCAGGCACCGCGAGGACAAGGCTGAACCGGTGGAGGTCCAGTATGCACCGGCCCATGAAGTGCGATTTACAGCCGGCGGGTTGCTGGCGCAGATTACCGCGCGCGATTCGGCTCGGGTGAACTCGCTGCATGGCCAGGGTATAGACCAGCTTGGTGACGGACTGTTGATCGATGCGGTGGCGCCGGATGGCCTGATCGAGGCCATCGTCGTTGCTGATGCACCGGGATTTGCGCTGGGTGTGCAGTGGCACCCCGAGTGGCGTGTACAGGAAAGTGAAGTGTCGATGGCAATTTTTCAGGCGTTTGGCGACGCCTGTCGGAGTTATCGGTCATGAGTACAGGCAAGGGCGAAAGCATGGGTGAAGACCAGCTGCGGCAGTGGCTGATCGATCACAAGATCGATGAAGTCGAGGCGGTGGTACCTGATATGGCGGGCGTGGCGCGCGGCAAGTATATGCCGGCCCGGAAGTTTACCGAGCAGGGCGGGATGCGTCTGCCCGAGTCAGTGTTCATCCAGTCAGTGACCGGCGAATACATCGACGATTATCTTGAAGAGAATGTCGTCGATCCGGTCGATCGCGACATGATCACGAAACCCGATCTGGACACGCTGCGTCTGGTGCCCTGGGGGGATGAGCCGACCTGCTGCGTTATTCACGATTGCTACACTCAGGAAAAAGAGCCGATCGACATCGCGCCGCGCCAGGTGCTCCGGCGCATCGTGCAGATGTTTCATGCGCAGCGACTGGTGCCCGTTGTCGCTCCGGAGATCGAGTTTTATCTGGTCAAGCGCAACACCGACCCGGACTATCCGCTCGAGCCGCCCGTCGGCCGCTCCGGACGCAAGGAAACCGTGCGTCAGCCATACAGCATGGACGCGGTAGATGAGTTCGAGCCCTTCATACAGGACATCTACGACTATTGTGAAGTGCAGCGCCTGCATGTGGACAACCTGGCACACGAGACGGGTACTGCACAGCTGGAAATTAACTTCCAGCATGGTGACCCGGTCGAGCTTTCCGACCAGATGTTCCTGTTCAAGCGCACCGTGCGCGAGACGGCGATGCGTCACGATATCTATGCCACCTTCATGGCCAAGCCAATGGAGCATGAGCCCGGCAGTTCGATGCACTGGCATATCAGTCTGCGGCGAGCTGCCGACGGCTCCAATGCGTTTTCGAATCCGGATGGTTCCGAGAGCGAGCTGTTCCGGCAGTTCATCGGCGGCATCCAGAAGTATGGACCGGAGACCACACTGCTTTGCGCACCCTATGTCAATTCCTACCGGCGCTTCACGCGCCATCTTTCGGCGCCGATCAATCTGCAGTGGGGTTACGATAACCGCACGGTGGGTCTGCGCGTACCACACTCGGACCCGGATAACCGGCGCGTCGAAAATCGCCTGGCTGGCGCCGCGGTAAACCCCTACCTTGCTATTGCCGCGTCGCTGGCCTGCGGTCTGCTCGGCCTTGAGGAACGTCTGCAGCCGGGTGAACCAGAGACGGGGAGCGCCTACAAGAGGCCGTTTGCACTACCGGGCAGCTTGTCCGATGCGTTGCGACGTCTCGAGAACAGTGAGCGCTTGCGGCCGCTGCTCGGCGACCGCTTCATCAAGATCTATACCGCCATGAAACGGCAGGAGTATCAGGCCTTCTTCGAGGTGATCAGCCCGTGGGAACGCGAATACCTGCTGCTCAACGTATGACTACGGAAGATATTCAGCGATGGCAGCAACTCGACCGCGAGCACTTCCTGCATCCGTTCACCGATCACCGCGAACTGGCGGCACGCGGCACGCGGGTCATTACCCGGGCTGAAGGCGCTTATCTGTGGGACGCCAGCGGTCACCGGCTGCTGGACGCGATGTCCGGTCTCTGGTGCGTCAATCTCGGTTACGGGCGGCAGGAACTGGTTGCAGCTGCCACGCATCAGCTGGAAACACTGCCCTACTACAATAGCTTCTTCCAGTGTACTCATCCGCCGGCAATCGAGCTGGCTGCTGATCTCTGCGCCATCGCCCCGCCGGGCTTCAACCGTGTGTTCTTCACGAACTCCGGCTCGGAAGCCAACGACACCGTCATCCGGCTGGTACGTTATTACTGGTCGCTGCTCGGCAAGCCGGACAAGCAGGTGATCATCGCCCGGCGCAATGCCTATCACGGCAGTACTGTAGGCGCGGCAAGCCTCTGCGGTATGCCGTGGATGCATGCGCAGGCCGGTCTGCCGATCCCCGGGATCGTACACATCGAGGAGCCTTACTGGTTCGGCCAGAATGACATCGAGGATCCCGAGGAGTTTGGCCGCCATGTGGCCGGACAGCTGGCTGCAACCATCGAAAAAATCGGTGTCGACAAGGTAGCGGCGTTCATTGCCGAACCGGTGCAGGGCGCGGGTGGGGCAATCATTCCGCCGGCCAGTTACTGGCCTGAGATCCAGCGTATCTGCGACGAGTACGGGATACTGCTGGTCGCTGATGAAGTGATCACCGGTTTTGGTCGCCTCGGGCAGTGGTTCGGCAGCCAGCACTTTGGCATCCGGCCTGACCTGATGTCCTTTGCCAAGGGCGTGACCTGCGGCTATCAGCCGCTGGGCGGCGTCATGGTCGGTGATCGCGTTGCGGAGATTCTGGTAGCGCAGGGCGGGGAGTTCTTCCATGGCTTCACGTACTCAGGTCATCCGGTTGCGTGTGCCGTCGCGCGTGCAACCCTGCGCGTGCTGCGTGAAGAGCGAATCATCGAACATCTGGCGGCGAACCTGATTCCGGGATTCAGCAACCGCTGGCAGAAGCTCGGTACACATCCGCTGGTCGGCGAGGTGCGCTCGGTCGGGCTGATCGGTGCGCTCGAGCTGGTAAGTAACAAGACCGTGCGGCAGAGGTTTCCGAGGGAACTGAAAGCCGGTGAGCGTTGCCGCGATTTCTCTATCGAACATGGGCTTGTGATGCGTGCCGTGGGTGACACCATGATCGTTGCGCCGCCCTTCATCCTGAGCAAGACCCAGCTTGATGAACTGGTGGACAAGGCCTGGCGGGCGCTGGACCTGACGCAGCAGGCGCTGGGTGCGGCAGTGGGCGCGTGATTGCGGAGGCTCATCCCTCGTCATGGTATGTCGCGACTGCGCGCGGGCTGGTTGAACATCAGTCACTGAACGGTACTGTGAGTGCGGATGTCTGCGTGGTTGGTGCCGGCTATACCGGCCTGTCAGCCGCTCTTCATCTGGCCGGGCGCGGTTACTCGGTAGTCGTGCTCGAGGCGCAGCGTGTCGGCTGGGGCGCATCGGGTCGCAACGGCGGGCAGATCGGTACCGGTCAGCGTTGTGATGAAGCCTGGCTGGAAGCGCGTTTCGGCCGGGACACTGCCCGACACCTGTTCCGGCTTGCCGAAGAATCAAAGACGCTGGTCAATGCGCTCATCAGCGCGCATGAGATCGATTGTGAGCCCGGGGCCGGCCAGCTGCTCTGTGCGGCGAAACCGGGACACCTGGATGCGCTGAAGCGCCGCGCGGAGAAACTTGCCGTCGACTACGACTATCCGCACCAGCGCTGCATATCCAAGGCCGGGCTTGCCGACATGCTCGGCAGTTCCGCGTACTGCGGAGCCAGTCTCGATACGCAAGCGGCGCACCTCCATCCGCTGAACTACGCACTGGGGCTCGCCCGCGCCTGCTGTGAAGCCGGGGTAAAAATTTTCGAGAGGTCTGCAGTGAGCGGCTACAGCGGCAGTGGCCCGGTCACGGTTAAAACGGCTGGTGGTGAAGTGCAGGCCCGGTTCATGGTGCTGGCCTGCAATGCGCACCTCGATGAACTGGAGCCGCGGCTGGCCGCGACGATCATGCCGATCAACAATTTTCTCGTGGCAACGGCACCGCTTGGTAAGGAGCGTTGCCGTGAGCTGATCCGCGACCCGGTTGTCGTTCACGACACGCGGTTTGTACTGAACTACTTTCGCCTGTCTGCCGACGGTCGCCTGGTTTTTGGTGGCGGCGAGAGTTACAGGCGGCGCTTTCCCGTCGATATCAGCAGCTTTGTGCGCCCGCACATGCTGCGCATATTTCCACAGCTTGGTGATGTGAGGATCGATTACGCCTGGGGTGGGCGGCTCGCGATCACGATGAACCGCATGCCTCACTTCGGGCGTCTGGGACCGGATACCTACTTTGCCCAAGGCTACTCAGGGCACGGCGTGGCGATGGCCACGCTTGCCGGACAGCTGCTTGCAGAAGCGGTGGCAGGCTCGGTTGAACGTTTCGACGTATTCGCCCGGCTCGCGCCACCGCCGTTTCCGGGCGGCACGCTGCTGCGCTGGCCAAGCCTCGTGCTCGGCATGTTCTGGTATGCCTTGCGCGACCGGCTGCCGTAGGAGCGCCTTCAGCCGCTCCTACGGCGAACTCAGAGCTTCGATGCGTAGATCGTCCAGAGCCTGGCGATTGAGCTGAGTTCCTTGCCTTTGACCCGGCTGAAGGCCTTGCGCGCCTCGGCGCCGTTCTTCTTCGCTATCTGGCCGCGACCAATCAACATCCAGGCGTCGTCAGTATCCGGCAAGCTGCTTTTTTTCAGTCCACGTGTTGCGGCCGCGATGGCCTTGTCCGGCTGGCCATAGCTCATGAACACTTCGGCCAGCTGGACGTCCGCCAGACCCTGAGGTGAGGCGATGGTGGTTTGCTGCAGCTTCGCCAGGCCCTGCTCCTGTGCCTTCAGGCGCGCGCGCGCATCATGAACGATGCGCTGATTGCGGGCATCGTCAGCGCCCAGCACTTTCCTCGCGTAGCCGAGTTCCATGGCCTTGAGGGCTTCGCCGGGCAGACCGGCCTGAATCGAGACGATGGCCCATTCGGTGAACAGCCTGGGTTCGTCCATCAGGTCCAGTTCGCCCATCAGGCGGTACACGTTCAGAGCAACGCGGTCATCTCCCTGCGCCTGTTTGCGCAGCGCACTGGACAGGAGCTGCCAGTTTTCCTTGGTCGGATAGAGCGTGACCAGCGCGGTGGTGAGACGGCTGAGCGCGGCTGTGTCATTAAGGTTGCCGTAGGATTGCAGCAGGATGCGCAACCAGTTCTCGTCCGGGCGTTTCCCCGCAGCCTGGGCATTGCGCACGGCGACCTCGGTTGCGCTGATCGCTGCCTTGTCGTTGCCGCCAAGCTGATATGCCTGACCGAGCATCGCGTACATGTCCGGGTCCTTCGATCCGGTCGCCTTCAGCCAGCGCGTGGTGTATTCGATGGTCTTCTTCACATCTTTGGGGAAGCTGAGCTGCGCGATCTGCTTGATCCGGTCGTTGGTCTGCGCCGGTGTCAGCTGACCCGAATTCAGTGTGCGCTCATAGGCTGCTGCTGCCGCCGGATAATTTCTCAGCTGCAGGTAAACGTAGCCGTACATTTCGGCAATCTTGAGTTGCTCGATACTGCTTTTCCCGCTGACCGCATCCGCTTCCTTCAGTTTCGCCAGCGCCTCGTTATTCCTTTTTTGCTTGCTTGCAGTGAGTGCGTCCTGCAGCAATTTACCGACCTTGGGACCGACCTTGGCTTCTTCTGCCTGGGCCACTGAAGTAATCAGCAGGCTGCCGGAAAGGGCAATACCGGCGCTGGCTGCCAGGCAAAGGATCATCAGGAATTTCTTGAGCATCGGGCACTGTCTCCAGATTCGGTGTTGTCAGCCAGCTTCAGTCGGCACTGGCGATTTGCAATATTCAGGGCTGCTGTGCGGTATAGATCTTCCAGAGCCGAACCAGCAGTGAGTAGTCGGGCTTGCTGACCAGACCGAAGGCTCTCGTCGCTCCGGTACGGTCCCCGGAAGCCAGAAAGGCCCGTCCAAGCGACAGGTTGGCGTCATCCAGGCTCTTTACACCACCCTTTGCGATACCGCGCTGAATGGCCTCGATGGCTTTTGCCGGCTGATCGTAACTCAGGAAGGCCTCGCCCAGCTTGACGTCAGCTTCGCCGACCTTTGCGGCCATCGCCTCCTTCTCAAACTGCGGCAGGGACTTGCGGTCGCCGGCAACCTGCCGTTTGGAATCTTCCAGCAATTGCTGGCTCTTCTGCTTGTCCCCGCTGGTGTCTAGAACCTTCAGCGCGTAGCCGCGCTCTATGAACTTCAGCGCTTCACCCGGTGAGCCGGAGCGCAGGGCGACGTTGGCCGCTTCGGTGAAATCGTCGGCGCTGTCCATCGCGTCCACGACATACAGCAGGCGGAAGACCTGCAGGATCTCCAGTTCCTTGGTGCTGGCCGCGCCAAGCAGACTCGAAGACAGGGTTATCCAGTGTTCCTTGCGGGGATAGTAGCGCACGAGATCTACGGTGGCGTCGATGACACCGGGATCGTTCTTCAGCTTCCCGTATGAGTTCTGCAGGATGAGCAGCCAGTTTTCCTCAGGCTCCTGTCCGGCGGCGACAGCACCGGCGGTCGCTTCCTTCATGTAGTTTGCTGCCGCGCTGAAATCGTCATTGAAGTAGCTCGCCTGACCGACCAGGCCGACCATGACCGGGTCGCGCGTACCGGCCGCTTCCAGCCAGCGCTTGCCATAGGCGACGACCTTGTTCAGGTCGCGGAGATCAGGCTGGAAGTACAACTGTGCAAGCAGCCGCAGCCGGTCATTGACCTGTTCCGGGGGCAAGAAACCCGAGTCCAGCCCGTGTTCATACAGCAGGGCCGCATCCTTGTACTTGGCCTGCTTGAGTGCGACGAAGCCGAGCAGTTCATCGACCTGAAACTGTTCGAACGGCGTCTTGTCTTCAACGGAATCGGCGGCACGAAGTTCTGCTTCGGCTTCCGGGAACTTGCCTTCATTGGCGAGATCAAGGCCGGCTTTCAGGGGCTTCATGAC
>CAYJPG010000012.1:0-31179 GCA_964371995.1 uncultured Chromatiaceae bacterium
GCCTGCGGTGATGTGCCGGTGCCGGACGATCAGCTGCCGGTCGTGCTGCCCGTGGATTGTGTGCCAGACGGCAGCGGCAACCCGCTCAACAAGCGCGCCGATTTCGTCAACTGCAGTTGCCCGAAGTGTGGCCAACCGGCGCGGCGCGAAACCGACACGATGGACACCTTCGTGGATTCGTCGTGGTATTTCCTGCGCTTTGCCTGCGCTGACAACGCCACGGCGATGGTCGACGAGCGGGTGCGCTACTGGCTGCCGGTTGACCAGTACATTGGCGGCATCGAGCACGCGATCCTGCACCTGCTCTATTCGCGCTTCTGGACGCGCGCGATGCGCGATCTCGGCCTGCTGCAGCTTGATGAGCCCTTCGCCCGCCTGCTCACGCAGGGCATGGTGCTGAACGGGATCTATTTCCGCAAAACCGATACCGGGCGACTGGCCTACTTCAATCCGACCGAAGTCGAAGCGCGCGAAGATGCGTCCGGCCAACCGGGCCATGTACTGATTGCCGACGGTGAACCGGTGCAGACCAGCGGCATCGGCACGATGTCGAAGTCGCGCAATAACGGCGTGGACCCGCAGGCGCTGGTGGATACGCTGGGTGCAGATACCGCGCGGCTCTTCACCATGTTTACCGCTCCGCCCGAGCAGTCGCTTGAGTGGTCAGACGAAGGCGTGCAGGGCGCCTCACGTTTTCTCAAGCGGTTCTGGAAAGCTGTCCATGGCCATGCGGCTGGCGGTCCGGCCAGCAAGGTGGATGCCGCCGCGCTCGCCGAGCCGCAGCGTGCGTTACGCCGCCAGGTGCACCAGACGCTCGCAAAAGTCAGCGATGACATCGGTCGCCGGCGCACCTTCAACACCGCGATCGCCGCGGTGATGGAACTGCTGAACAGCGTGGTGCGCGCCGAAACGGCGACGCCGGCCGATCGCGCCGTGATCCATGAGGCGCTGGAACTCTCGCTGCTCATGCTCTCGCCGATCGTGCCGCACATCTGTCACCGGCTCTGGCGGGTACTCGGCCATACGGGCGCGATCATCGACGAGCCCTGGCCGCAGCCTGATCCGGCTGCGCTCGTTACCGCCACGGTCGGGATCGTCGTGCAGGTGAACGGCAAGGTGCGCGGACGGGTTACAGTAGCGACTGGCGCCAGCGAGGCCGAGGTGCGGGCAGCAGCGCTTGCCGATGATAACGTGCAGCGCTTCGTTGCCGGACAGCCGGTTCGCAAGGTGATCGTGGTTCCCGGGAAGCTTGTCAATGTGGTGGTCTGAGACCCGTCTGAAACGCGGCATCAGCCGTGCGCTGCTCGGCTGCAGCCTGTTGTGGCTGACGGCCTGCGGTTTCCATTTCCGCACCGCGCCCGAATTTCCCGCCGATATGGCAGTGACCTATATCCAGACCGACGACCGCTACAGCCTGTTCTATCGAGAACTGGTCAGCACCTTGCGCAGGAACGACATCACGCTGACCGCAGATCCGGCTGAAGCGCGTACCGTCATCAGGATACTCAGCGACGAAACCGGGCGCCGCACGCTCACGGTGACCGCGCGCAATGTGCCAGCCGAATATGAGGTTTACTACCGGGTGACATTCTCGGTGGACGTGAACGGTAAGGAGGCAGTTCCCTATGAAGAACTCTTCCTGACCCGTGACTATCCTTTCGACGAAACGCAGGTGCTCGGCAAGGCCAATGAAGAACAGCTCATCATGCAGACGATCACCCGCGACATGGTCGGGCTTGTGAGTCGTCGCCTCGCCGCGATCAACTGATCGGGCCGGTTAATCCTGCGCATGGCCCGCGCCAGATTTCGTAACCGGATCCTGCGTTTCCTGCTGCTTGCCGTGGCGGGCTTCGTGTTGCTGACCCTGCTGCTGGTGCTGCCCTTGCGCTGGTTGCCTCCACTCACGACGAGCTTCATGCTGCAGAACCTGGTGGAGCAGGGGAGCCTGGCTGCGCGGGTGCGTTATGACTGGCAGCCGCGTGCAAAGATCAGCCGCCGCGCGGCGCTGGCGGTGATGGCTGCCGAGGACCAGAAGTTTCTGGACCATTCGGGTTTTGATATCGAATCCATCCGCAAGGCCTGGCAGCGAAACGGGCGCAGCAAGAAGGTGCGCGGCGCATCGACGATCAGTCAGCAGGTGGCGAAGAATCTCTGGCTGTGGCCCGCTCGCAGCTGGTTGCGCAAGGGCCTGGAAGCGTGGTTCACGATGTGGCTGGAGATCTGCTGTCCCAAAGCGCGCATTCTCGAGCTCTACCTGAACGTTGCCCAGTTCGGCCCGCATGTGTTCGGTGTCGAAGCCGCGTCACGGCAGTACTACAACAAGCCCGCCGCATCCCTGAATGAGCCCGAGGCCGCGTTGCTCGCCGCCGTCCTGCCCAGTCCGCAGCAGTTCAGTGTGCGCAATCCCTCACTCCATGTGCGCGCCCGTCAGGCATGGATCCTGGTGCAGGCCCGCCGTCTCGGCGATGAGCTGCCGGTCGCACGCTGGCAATAGGTCGCTGCAGGCCGGGAACAGGCCGGTTCAGAGCGTGGTGGGGTTCGGCTGGCCGGGGTAGACGATTTCCGGATCGAAGACCTTTTCAGTCATGGTGAATTCCAGCGGCAGGGGGCTGCCATCGCTGGCACCTTTGCCGACCCCCGGGATGCGCCGGTAGAAGCAGCTGCGATAGCCGACGTGGCAGCTGGCACCGCCGGTGACGTCGACGCGCAGCCAGATGCAGTCCTGGTCGTCATCGACCAGCAGTTCGCGAACCTTCTGCACCAGCCCGCTGGTGGCGCCCTTGTGCCACAGCACCTGGCGGCTGCGGCTCCAGTAATGGGCCTCGCCGGTGCTGATCGTGAGGCTCAACGCTTCGGCATTCATGTAGCCGACCATCAGCAGCTCACCGCTGGCGTAATCAGTGGTGACGGCGGTGATCAGGCCCTGTGCGTCAAATTTGGGCGCCAAGTCGTGGCCTTCCTCGACCTGTTCGACGGTCTTGCGCGGGGCGAAGGGTGCTGCCGGATTCATCTCATATTCCTCGGGGCGAACGATCCTGCGGACAGGACCAGCTTGGTATTATAGCCAGCCTTCCCTACGGTCCTGCCCATGACTCTCAGTCTTTACAACACGCGTACGCGTCAGAAAGAGCCTTTTGCCCCGCTGCAGCCGGGGCGGGTGACCATGTACGTCTGTGGCCCGACCGTTTACAGCTTTCCGCATATCGGCAATGCGCGGCCGGCCGTGGTTTTCGATGTGCTGGCCCGCTTGCTGCGTACGCGTTATCAGCTCACCTACGCGCGCAACATCACCGACATCGACGACAAGATCAACCGGGCTGCGGCCGCCGAAGGCGTGCCCATCGGCGCAATCGCCGCCCGTTATGCTGCGGCCTACCACGCCGATATGCGGGCGCTCGGCGTGCTGCCGCCGGACATCGAGCCGCGGGCCACGGAGCATCTGGCCAGCATCATCCGCATGATCAGCGGGCTGATCGAGAGCGGACATGCCTATACCGCAGAGGGACATGTGCTGTTCCGCGTCGCTTCCTATGCCGACTACGGCGCGCTGTCGCGGCGTGACCAGCGCGAACTGCTGGCTGGCGCACGGGTGGAAGTGGCGCCCTACAAGGAAGGCGCCGGGGACTTCGTGCTGTGGAAGCCGTCTACGCCCGATCTGCCCGGCTGGGACAGTCCGTGGGGGCGCGGCCGGCCCGGCTGGCACATCGAGTGCTCGGCGATGGTCGCCGAGCACCTCGGTCCCACCATCGACATACACGGTGGCGGCAACGACCTGATCTTCCCGCATCACGAGAACGAGATCGCACAGAGCAGCTGCGCGAACGGCGGCGCGCTGTTTGCCCGGTACTGGCTGCACAATGGCTTCGTGAATGTAGACCACACCAAGATGTCGAAGTCGCTGGGCAATGTGCTGCTGGTACGCAATCTGCTTGAGCAGGCGCATGGCGAAGCGATCCGGCTCGCACTGCTCGCCGCGCACTACCGGCAGCCGCTGGACTGGACCAGCGAGGTGCTGCCCGAGGCACAGCGCAAGCTCGATCGCCTATACGGTGCGCTGCGCGATGTGGAGGGCTGGCAGACGCTGGAAGCCGGGCCGGACGCGGCGTTCATCGCCGCGCTCGACGACGACCTGAACACGCCGCAGGCGCTCGCCGTGCTCTTTAACCTGGCCCGCGATGCCAATCGCAGTACGGACCCGGCAGAGCGTGCCGCACTCGCAGCCCGTCTGCGTGCAAGTGCGGTGCTGCTCGGTCTGCTCGGTGCTGATCCGAATGCCTGGTTCATGACCGAAGTCAGCGATGGCCTGTCGCCCGAGCAGATCGACACGATGCTCGCGGCGCGGCGCGCGGCACGCGCCAATCGTGACTTCAGGCTGGCTGACCAGATCCGCGACGAGCTGGTCGAAGCCGGCATCCTTATCGAAGACAGCGCCGAGGGTACGCGCTGGCGGCGGAACGTCGGATGAGCACAGCAGAACAGAACCAGTCGATCACCGAGGCCCAGCAGGAATTGATCGGTGACTTCGCGCTGTTCGACAACTGGGTGGACCGCTACCAGTACATTATCGACATGGGCCGGCAGTTGCCGCCCTTCCCTGAGGCCGAGAAGACCGAGGCGCACAAGATCCAGGGCTGCCAGTCGCAGGTCTGGCTGGTCACGCATGCCGAGGGCGACAGGCTCGGCTTTCAGGCCGTCAGTGATTCGGCGATTGTCTCCGGCCTGATCGCGATCCTGATGCGCGTCTATAACGGCCGGCGGGCGCAGGAGATCCTCGACACACCGCCGGACTTCATCAGCGCGATCGGCCTCGACCAGCACCTGAGCCCGACGCGCAGCAATGGCCTGCATTCGATGATCGGCGCCATCCGCCACGCAGCAGCCGTATGTGTGGCGAGCTGAAAACGCAGCACGGTCTGCCGACCCGGGCCGCAATCGGGCTGATCCGCGGTTACCAGCTGATCCTGTCGCCCTGGCTGGGCCCGCGCTGTCGCTACTTTCCGACCTGCTCAAGCTATACCGCTGAGGCCATTGCCCGCTTCGGCCTGATGCGCGGCAGCTGGCTCGGGCTGCGTCGCATCGGGCGCTGTCACCCCTGGGCAGAGGGCGGATCTGATCCGGTTCCCGCGCATTATGTCGCCTGGGGTCGTACGCGGGAGCCGCGTACCCCTGTGCTATAGTTTTGGCGTATCGAATGGACAAAAAACTTCTGGACATCATCTGCTGCCCGCTCACCAAGCTGCCCCTGCAGCTGCTGGACGGAACGCGTCTCGCGCGTCTCAACTCAGCGATCGAAACCGGCGGTGTCCGGGCCCGATCCGAGAGTCCTGTCGGCGAGAAACTCACTGAAGCCCTGGTGACCCGCGACGGACGGCTGGTCTATCCCGTGCGTGAGGGGATTCCGATTCTGCTCGAAGAGGAGTCGATTGACTGGAAACAGCTCGGCGAGTGACGGTAGTGCATGCAGCTGCGTGCTGAGCGGTTAGGCGCACACCTTTCTGCCCCACCGGGCGGGAGCCTGTCAGCCTGTTACCTGTTTTCCGGTGACGAGCCGCTGCTGGTCAATGAAGCACTCGATGCGCTGCGCACCGCTGCGCTCCGGCAGGGTTGCGACGAACGTGAATCCTTTACTGTCGAGCGTGGCTTCGACTGGTCCGCCCTGGTCGCCTCGCTCAGCGTTCGCTCACTGTTTTCCGCCGGCAAGCTGATCGTGCTGCGGCTGCCGACGGCCGCGCCCGGCGACGATGGCTCGCGCGCTTTGCGCGAACTGGCCGCGCGGCCGGCTGAAGGCAATATCGTCGCGGTGGTCACGCCGAAGTTGACCAGCAAGATCGCTGCTTCGGCCTGGATCAAGGCACTCAGGAAGGATGGCGTGTCAGTTGAGCTCTATCCGCCCTCACCGACTGAACTGCCGCGCTGGATTGGCCAGCGACTGAAGGCCATGCAGCTCAGCTGCGATAACGAAGGTGTCGAGCTGCTGGCGGCCCGTGTGGAAGGCAATTTGCTGGCCGCACAGCAAGAAATCGACAAGCTCGGTCTGCTGTATCCGGAGGGCGCACAGTTGAGCGTGGCGCAGATTCAGGCTGCGGTGGCCGACGGCGCACGCTTCGATGTTTTTCAGCTGGGCGATGCCGCACTGGCCGGCGATACGCCGCGCGCCATTCGCATACTCAACGGCTTGCGCGAGGAAGGCGTGGCTGCGCCGCTGGTCCTTTGGGCGCTGGTCCGCGAAGTGCTGGTGCTGGCAGATGCCGGCGCGCGTGCTGGTCGCGACATGCCGCTTGAGCAGGCGGTACAGGCAACCGGTGTCTGGAAGTCGCGTGTCGGCGTTTATGCGCAGGCGCTGCGTGGCCGGAAGCCCTCATCGCTGCGCCGCCTGCTCAGTATGGCCTGTGATGCCGACCAGATCGTCAAGGGCGTACGCCGGGGTGAAACCTGGAACGCCTTGCTTGAACTCACGCTGGCATTGGCTGGTGAGCCGATGTCACCGGCTGAACTCGGCTGATGGGGCTCCTGCCAGCGCCAGTCGGTCTGCTCGGTGGTTCTTTCGATCCGGTGCATGTCGGACATCTGCGCACCGCCTGGGAACTGCTGACTGATCTGGGCCTCGCCGAAGTCCGATTCATCCCCAGTCGCGTGCCGCCGCATCGTGCACCGGCCATCGCCCTGGGGGCGCTGCGTCTGCACATGCTGGAAGCTGCCATAGCCGGGCAATCCGGCTTCGTGGTCGATGACTGTGAACTGCGCCGCGAAGGACCCTCGTACACCGTCGATACGCTGGCCGCCCTGCGGGCCAGCCAGCCGCAAAGACCGCTGGTCCTGATCCTCGGCATGGATGCCTTTCTCGGTTTGCCCACGTGGCATCGCTGGCGCGAGGTTCCGGATCTCGCGCACATCGTCGTGGTGCAGCGCCCCGGCTGGACGCAGCAGTTCGATGGTGAACTCGGGCAGCTCTACGCCGACCGGCAGCTGCATGAGGTGACTGCACTTGGTGCGGCACCGGCCGGTGGCATCCTGCTGAGGCAGGTGACCCAGCTGGAGATCGCGTCCTCGTCGATCCGCAGCCTGGTTGCCGCCGGCGGTGATCCACGTTTCCTGGTTCCGGACAGGGTCCGGGAACTCATACAGACCAATCGTATCTATCTGCGCCCAAAGGAGGTGCAATCTCGTGCATAGCAAGAAGCTCTTGAATCTGGCGACCACGGCCCTTGAAGAACTGAAAGCCCGCGATGTCCGGGTGCTCGACGTGCGCCGGCAGACTGCGATTACCGACTACATGATCGTGGCCAGTGGCACGTCCGACCGGCACGTCCGGTCGATCGCCGACTGGCTGGTCCAGCAGGCTGATGCGGCGGGGGTCCCGGCACTGGGCGTTGAAGGGACGGGCAGCGGCGAGTGGGTCCTCGTGGACCTGGCCGATGTGGTGGTCCACGTCATGCAGCCCCGCGCCCGCGAGTTCTACAAGCTGGAAAGCCTTTGGGACATGGAAAGCGCAGCAATCGCCTGAGCGCCGCCAGATCACTGCCTGTCCAGCCGGAGCGTGGCGCCGTGTATCATCCTCACCCCTGCCGGAGGCGGGGATACCGGACCCGCGCAGCATGAAAACAAGAATTCTGGCGATCGGCAGCCGCCCCGATGACTGGGTTCGTGCAGGCGTTGACACCTACCTGGAGCGCCTGCCGGCGCACCTGCAGCCCGAACTCGTCGAGATCCCGTTGTCGCTGCGCTCCTCGGGTGGTGACCCTGCCGTCGCCAGGGCCAAGGAAGGGCAGCGCATCCTGCAGCGGCTGAAACCGGGTGAGTTCGTGATTACGCTGGATGAGCGAGGCAAGCCCTGGTCCTCGGTAGAGTTGTCGCGGCAGCTGGTCCGCTGGCAGCTTGAGGAAAGTGCCGTCGCGCTGGTCATCGGCGGCCCCGAAGGCCTGGCTGATGAAGTACGCAAGCGCGCCAACCAGAGCTGGTCGCTGTCGGCGCTGACTTTTCCGCACGGCATGGTGCGCGTGATCGTTGTCGAGCAGTTGTACCGGGCGTGGACCATTCTGCAGGGCCACCCCTATCACAAGGTCTGAACAAGGGTTTGAATGTGGTGACTACCAGGGCTTTTGTCTATCTCGCATCAGGGTCGCCGCGTCGGCGTGAGCTGCTCGCCCAGCTTGGTATCGCCTGCGAGGTTCTGCGCGTGGCGGTGGACGAAACGCCGCGCCCGGGCGAAGGCGCCGATGATCTGGTGTGCCGGCTGGCAGCGGCGAAGGCCCGCGCGGGACTAGATCTGCCGCGCGCGCGTAATGCCCCGGTGGTGGCGGCTGACACGGCGGTGGCGCTCGGCGCCGAGCTGTTCGGCAAACCAGCGGATGAAGCGGACGCGGTGCGGATGCTCACCCGTCTCGGCGGTCGCACGCATGAGGTCTGGACCGCCGTCGCGATCGCTGATGCCGGACGTGAGCGCGTCGAGCTGAGCCGGAGTGAGGTGAGCTTCCGCACGATCGATGCACATGAGGCAGCCGCTTACTGGCGCAGTGGCGAACCGGCCGACAAGGCCGGTGGTTACGGTATCCAGGGTCTGGGTGCGTTGTTCATATCCGCGCTGAAGGGCAGCTACTCCGGCGTCATGGGTCTGCCGCTGTTTGAAACCGCCCGGCTGCTCGAAACCTTCAGCGGCCCGCTGCTCGAGGGGACTGCTGGCGGTGAGTGACGAGATCCTCATCAACGTAACGGCTCGCGAGGTCCGCGCCGCGGTGGTCGAGAACGGTGCGCTGCAGGAGATATTCATTGAGCGCACATCCCGCCGCGGGCTGACCGGCAACATCTACAAGGGCAAGGTGATGCGCGTGCTGCCTGGTATGCAGGCGGCTTTCATCGACATCGGCCTGTCGCGTACCGGGTTTCTGCACGCGTCCGATATACAGTCGCAGAACGGTGCCGCCCAGGCAGCCACCGAGGAACTGAACATCCGTCAGCTGCTGCGCGAGGGCGATACGGTTCTGGTGCAGGTGGCGAAAGACCAGCTGGGCGGCAAAGGTGCGCGTCTCACGACCTTCATTACCTTGCCCTCGCGCTATCTGGTGCTGTTGCCAAACGAGACCAGCCTGGGCGTGTCCGGACGTATCGAAGAAGAAAGTGAACGTGTGCGCCTGAAGTCGGTGATGACTGAAGTGCTCGTCGATTCCGGTGCGACTTGCGGCTGCATCGTGCGCACGGCGGCTGAAGGACTGGACAGCGAGTCGCTGCGCGCCGATCTCCTGTTCCTGCGCCGGCTGTGGGAGCTGGTCGCCAATCGTGCGCAGCAGGCCAACGTGCCGGCGCTGGTGCATGAAGACCTGCCGCTGGCAATGCGCGTGCTGCGCGACCGTGCCGGACCACAGACCGAGCACGTGCGTATCGACGCGCAGAAGGCGTGTGCGCAGCTGGTCGAGTTTGCCGGCACCTTCATGCCGGAGCTGTTGCCGCGCATCGATCTCTATACCGGCCCACGTCCGGTCTTCGACCTGTTCGGCGTCGAGGACGATATCCGCAAGGCACTCGAGCGAAAAGTGGAGCTCAAGTCCGGCGGCTATCTGATCATCGACCAGACCGAGGCGCTGACCACCGTGGACGTCAACACGGGTGCCTATGTCGGTCACCGCAATCTGGAAGAAACCATTTTCCGCACCAATCTCGAAGCCGCGGTGACGATTGCGCGCCAGCTGCGGCTGCGTAACCTGGGCGGAATCATCATTATCGACTTCATCGACATGCTTGAGGCGGCGCATCGTCGTCAGGTCATGGATGCGCTCGTGACCTCGCTGGCCGGTGACCACGGCCGTGCCCAGATCGCCAGCGAAGCGCCGCTGGGCCTGGTGGCCATGACCCGAAAGCGCACGCGTGAGAGCCTGGAACGGCTGATGTGCAAGCCGTGTCCGACCTGCGATGGCCGCGGCCAGGTGAAAACTGCGGAAACGGTCTGCTACGAGATTTTTCGCGAGATCCTGCGTCAGCACGGCCAGTTCAATTTCAAGGAATACGTCGTACTGGCACAGCCGGATGTGATCGAGCTGCTGCTGGATGAAGAAGCTGCCAGCATCGCCGAACTCGAGGAGCGTACCGGCAAGTCGATCCGTCTGCAGACGGAAGGCCTGTATGCGCCAGACCAGTTCGATGTGGTACTCGTTTAGGCCGGTGCAGCCTTGAAGAAGCGCAGCACCATCAGTCGCTGGTTAGGTGTGCTGGCGACCATCGCCGCCGCCGGGCTCATCGTGCTCGCCGTGCTGGTCGGTATCGCCCGTCTGCTGTTGCCGATGGCGCCTGAATATCAGGATGACATACGGCGTTTTGCCAATGAGGCTACCGGCTTCGATGTGCAATTCGCGCAATTGAGCGCGAGCTGGCCCCTGCACGGTCCGGAGATCCGCTTTCTTGATGTGCACATCCGTACCCGGGACGGCCGGCAGCCCGTGCTCGACGCTGCAGAACTCAGTGTGGGCATCAACCTCCTGCAACTGGTGACCGAGCGCCGTCTGCTGCCCGGGCGGGTCGCCGTCCGTCAGGCTGATGTGCGTATCGAGCGGCTGGCGGACGGCAAGGTGCTGGTCAACGCCGTTCCGCTTGAGGATCTGCTTCGGCAGCCCCGTAGCCGGGAACTGCCGCGCCTCGATCTGGACCTGCGGGACATCAGTGTGCTGCTGCACGATGCCGCGCGGCTGGTGCCGGACGTGAGCCTGATGACGAGGACGCTCGAACTTCGGCTGGCTCCCGACAGTATCGGTTTCGACGGCGAGCTTGAGGGACGCGATGAGCTGGGCCGGGGATTCGAGTTTGCGGGAACACTGCCCGCCGCTTTGCTGCCGGGAGCTGAAACAGAGGAGGGTGCTCCGGCACCGGAGTGGTCCTTCAGTCTGGTGGCTGCTGATGTCGAACTCGGCCGTGCCTTGCGACTGATCACCAACCAGTGGGTGCCACTCAAGTCCGGTCGCGGTCAGCTGGAGATCGAGCTGGTGATGAGCGGTCTGGTGCCGCGCCAGATGAACCTGAATCTGGATCTGGGTGAAACGCAGATCGAGAGTGCGCCCGGTGTCGAGGACACGGGCTATCGTCAGCTGGGACTGAGCGCACGCTGGAAACGTTCGGCGAGCGGCTGGCAGGCCAATGTGGACCGGCTGCTCGCACAGCGCGGCAAGAAGGCTTCGAAAGCCGGCAGCATGGAAATCAGTTACGCCTTGCGGTCCTCCGGTGCCGGTGAATACAAGGCGCGCGCCGAGGCTATACGCGTGGCCGATATCTGGCCGCTGCTTCGCTCTGTGGCCTCATCCGGTCTGCGCAGCGGCCCGTTGCCGGAAAAACTGCTCGGCGAAGTGCAGGACTTTGGTCTCACCGCCGAAGTCATGCCCGGCAAGCCGGCCACCTGGCAGGCTCACGCGACGCTGAAAGATATCGGTCTGGTCATGCCGGCGCCGGGCTGGGCGCTCGCCGGCGTCAGCGGCAAGCTGCAGGCCAACGAGCGCGGCGGGCAGCTCGAAGTCGATGCCGGGGAGGGTCTGCTGCGCCTGCCCTGGCTGTTCCGCGCTGATCTGCACACCACCCGTACCGAAGGCATTTTCGCCTGGAAGTTCGCCCCGGCCGGATTGCAGCTGTACACGGATGATCTGCGCATCAGCAATGCCGAGATCGATACCCGTACCCGGCTGTCGGTCACACTGCCGCCTTCCGGTTCGCCCTACGTCGATGTCAAGGCGCGGGTCGTGGCGTCGTCGGCACCTGCGGTCGTCAATCATCTGCCTCTCGTACTGTTCAGCAAACCACTGGTGAAGTGGCTGGACGAGTCGATCATCACCGGGCGGGTGCCAAAGGGCGAGCTGATCTGGCGGGGACCCTTGCGCGCCTTTCCCTACGACGAGGGCGACGGGCAGTTCCGCGTCGAGTTCTCGGTTGAAGACGGCGTGCTGGATTACGCGCCCGGCTGGCCGCGGCTGGAAAACCTGGCTACGACCGTGGTGATCGATCACAACAGTCTCAGTTCACAGGAAAATCTCGGCACCATTGCCGGTGTGCCCTTCCGTGATGCCCAGGTGCGGGTCGCCAATCTCATGCACAAGCCTGAGCTGCAGGTAGCAACTGCCGATGATATGCAGCTGGGGCAAGTGCTCGCCTTCCTGCGGGCGAGCCCGATCGCACAAACGCTCGGGCCGACGCTCAACAGCGTGAGCGGTCGCGGCAAGGTGACGACTGCCGTGCAACTCACTATGCCGATCGCCCGTCCCAAGGATTTTCACGTGACCGGCAACTTCGAGGCCAGCGGAGCGAGCCTCGGCCTCAAGGGTGTCGCGTACCGGCTGACGGATCTGAACGGCGTTATCCGGCTCGATGACACGCATCTGTCGGCAGAGAAGCTGAGTGGGCGGTTTCTCAACGAACCGATCGCCATCACCCTGCGGCCGGCTGGCAAGGATGAGCCAGAGCTGAGCCATGTTGCAGAGCTGCGTGGCGCCACACCGGCAGACAAGCTGGCGGCTGCATTTTCGCTGCCCTACGCCGAGCGTCTCGATGGTGCGGTGAACTGGGCAGCGAGAGCGCTGGTGCCGAAGGCAAAAGACCAGCAGCCGTTTCGTATCGACATCAAGTCGGACCTGGTCGGACTGGTCAGCACGCTCGGTGCACCGCTGCAGAAGACTGCGGACACGAGAGAGCCTCTGCAGATGGCGGTTCTTTTTCCAGAACGCGGCCAGATCGACGTAACCGGAGGTATCAAGCGCGGCATCAGCTGGGCGCTGCGCTTTTCTTCGCCGCCGGGTACGTCGTGGCGACTTGAGCGGGGAAACCTGCGCAGCGGCAGCCCGCTTGCCGTGGTGCCTGACGCACCGGGCGTTGAGATCACCGGCAGCTTCCGTGGTCTGCGCTTCGAGGACTGGTTTTCGGGGGCGGACAGCGGGGCGGCTGCTGCGACGGAGCCTGGGGGGGGCAGTCCGATTCGCCAGATCCTCGTCGATGTCGATCGCTTTTCGATCTTCGGTCAGTTGTTTCGTGATGTTTCCATCAAGGGAGCGCATGCAAGCAAGCTCTGGACAGTTGGCGTCCGCAGCCGCGATGCTGAAGGCTCGATCACCGTACCTGATGTGCTGTCCGCCGATAAGCCGCTGAAGCTCGACATGCAGCGCCTCTGGCTGCAGGAGACAGATCCGGCCAGCGGCAAGAGCCGCGCCGATCCGCGCAAGCTGCCGCCGGTACGGGCCGATATTGCCGATTTTGCTCTCGGCGACATGAAGCTCGGCCACCTCAAGGCGGATCTTGCCCAGCGTGGCGATGGTGTGGTGGTCGAGCCGCTGGGCATGCAGGCGGAGCAATTCAGTATCAGCGGTAATGGCACCTGGGTGGTCGTGGGCGACGATGTCACACAGCAACGCAGCGAACTCCACCTGAAACTGGAGTCGGGCAACATCAAACCGACGCTGGTCGCGCTGGGCTACGATCCGGTCATCGAGGGGGAAAAGGCAGCCATCGCGCTCGATCTGTTCTGGCCGGGCGGGCCCAGCGAGAATTTCCTGGCTATTGCCGGCGGGCGCATCGTGATCAGCCTCAAGAACGGGCAGATCCTGCCGGTTGATCCGGGCGGCGGCGGCCGCCTGCTCGGCTTGCTGAGTATCGCGACGCTGCCGCGACGACTGAGCCTCGATTTCTCGGACCTCACTGACAAGGGACTGTCCTTCGACCGGGTTAGCGGCGAGTTTCGCTTCGATAACGGCACGGCCTTTACCTGCAACATGGCGCTGGACGGTCCGGTAACGGATATGGGCATCCTCGGCCAGGTCAACTTTTCGAAGCGGACCTACAACCAGGTCGCTGTCGTACGCCCGCACGTCACGGATGTTCTGGCGCTGGGTGCTGTCGCCGGCGGGCCGGTGATCGGTGGTGCGGTCGTGCTGATCTCACAGATCTTCCGCCGGTCACTGAGTTCCTTTGGCGAGTCCTACTACCGGGTATCGGGCAGCTGGGACAAGCCGGATGTGCTGAAAGTACAGCGTGACGAGGTCGATCTCAGGCCATTCAGTGACTGTGAACGCTATTACGCCGAGATGCTCCGGCAGATGCCGCCGGAAGGCGAGTTGGGGCGGTAGGGCCGATGGAGACCGAAGCCGTCCATGTAATCAGCGTGTTGCCCTCGACGCTGCCCTCGATGAACCTGATGCTGGTGTTTGGCATCCTGCTGGCCTTTGGCACGCTGGGCGGAGTGCTGGCGGCGCGCGTGCGCTGGTTGCCGACCATTACCGGCTTCATGGCCCTCGGGCTGATTATCGGCCCGACCGGGCTCGGCATCCTGTCGCAGGAAGCGCTGAACGGTGCCCGCGTGCTGGTGGATATCGCGCTCGGACTGATCCTCTTTCAGCTGGGGGCGGCGCTGCACCCGTGGCTGGTGCTGAAAAACCGCGCCCTCATCGTCACCAGCCTGGTAGAAAGCAGTCTGACCTTCATTGCGATCTTTGCTCTGGCAATCTGGATCGGTTCGCCGCCAGTGGTTGCCGTGCTTGCCGCTGCCATCTCGGTCTCATCATCACCAGCGGTGCTGATGCATGTTGCACATGAACTGCACGCCAAAGGACCGACGGTCGATGCGGCCGAGTCCCTCGTCGCGATGAACAACGTGGTGGCCTTCGTGCTCTTTTCGCTGACGTTGCCCTTTGCGCTGGCTGATGCGGAGGTGTCGCTGCTGACCGCGGCTGCTGCCGGTCTACCAGATGATCGGTGCCATTGCCGTCAGTGTCGCAGCGGCCTGGGTGATTACGCGGATTGCCTTGCTGACCACCAGTGAGGAGACCCACTTCCGTTTTGCGCTGGTGGTCGGCGGCGTGATGCTCTCGCTCGGCCTGGCCCAGGCACTGCAGGTTTCCAGCCTCTTTGCTGTCCTGACCCTCGGCATAGCCTGCCGCTGGATGCAGGGCGAGTCGCGACTGACGCGGGTGGAGTTCGGCGGCGGCGGGGATGTGTTCTTCATCATCCTGTTCGTTTTTGCCGGCGCCAACCTGCATTTGCACGACATGGTGACCTATGCGCCGGTAGCGGCGGCCTGCGTACTGGCCCGCACGCTGGCAAAAACCACGTCGATATATGGCTGCGGCCTGGTCTTCGGTTATAGCCACCGTCAATCGATTGCGGTGGGTTTGCTGCTGGTGCCGATGGCTGGTCTGGCGATCGGTCTCGCGCAAACCACCAGCGGCCTGATGCCTGAACTGGGCGCACAGGTTTCGGCGCTGGTGCTGTCGGCAGTGGCCGTATTTGAGACGGTCGGTCCGCCGGTTGCCGCACTGGCCCTGCGCATGTCGGGCGACGCCGGACGCGCGGTATCGGCACCGGAACCTAGTCCTGCTCCACCAGCGGTGGCAGCGGACAGTGCAAAACCGCACAGATAGCGCGCAGCAGTTCCGCTTCCGTGCGGATGAGTTGGCCGTCATGCACGACCGTGATGCCCAGCGCTTCGACAAGACGGACCTTGTCGGCGGGCGGCAGTCCATCCAGGCAGCGCAGCGCCCGGTCGAGCGCGCCGCTCCAGCCGGGGACGGGGCTGAATGGCGGAATCTTTGCCAGTCCCAGGTGCGCCATCCCTGCCGAGTAGGCTTGCTGTGCAATTTCCGGCTCCATGTGCCCATGTGCTGCGAGGGTGGAGAACAGAATCTGCAGTTCGGCAATCATAACGGTGATGCTTGTCGTCCGTGAGATGCGGCGGGGTTCGAGCGACTCGCTGATGTAGCTGCGGGCCAGTGTGCACACCGCATACTCGAAGACGCTGGTCATGCCATCCATGCGACACAGCTCGCCCAGGCAGTCGAGGACCTGGCGTCGCGCAGTCGCCGGTAACTGCCGCAGCACTGGTACAACCTCACCCAGCAGGGCCAGATGCAGGCCGGTGCGCAAGCCGGCGATTCTCGCGCCCTGTCCGATGACATGCGCTTCGAGCCCGGTACCGAAGCTGGCACGAAGTTTCTGCAGCTGGTTGCTTCGCACGGCAGGTGCAGCGTCCAGCACCAGCGCAAAGAGCAGTGCGGTGGCCCTGGCGATGTGGTCGCCGCCATCGCCATCGAATTTGTCAGCCAGTGACTCGCGCAGCGTTGCCGCGTGCGCAATCTCACGAAGGCCGGGATTGCCGACCAGCCCGGGCAGTGCGGCGGGCTCCAGCTGCATGGACCGGTGCGCCGGGATCGCGCTGTCGTAGAAGGAGCGTGGCAGCGGGTCATTGCTGACCACATCGACGACGCCGAGCGGTTGCGGCTTCACTTCCAGCCGCAGATTGTCAAACTCCGCCGGATCGAAGGCCGGGTCCAGCGCGCGTATGCGTTCCAGCAGTGGCGGATGCGTGGCGAACCAGCGCGTCATGCCCGGCGCGAACAGCATGTGTGCGATTTCCTCGGCTTCAGGGTGGCGTATGCGCGATCCACGGACGCTGCCGATTTTCCGCAGCGCATCGCGCAGCCCCGTGGTATCGCGCGTGAACTGTACCGCCGAGGCATCGGCCAGCAGCTCACGCTGGCGGGAGACGGCCGCCTGGATCAGACGGCCGAAGAACACGCCGATATAGCCAAGCGCCATCACCAGCACACCGGCAAGGATGAGCAACCCGCCACTGCCGCGCCGGTTGCTGCTTTGGCGCGGCGCATACCAGGACACGGTGCGCCCGGCGATGGCGATTACCAGCAGCCCGAAGAGCATGCCCATGATGCGGATGTTGAGCCGCATATCGCCGTTAAGGATGTGGCTGAACTCGTGGCCGATCACGCCCTGCAGTTCAGCGCGGTTCAGGTTCTGCAGCGCGCCGCGGGTAACAGCAATGGCGGCGTTGGCTGGCGTATGGCCCGCCGCAAAAGCATTGATGCCTTCCTCCTGTTCAAGCACATAGACCGCCGGCACCGGCACACCGGAGGCGATCGCCATTTCCTCGACCACATGCACCAGCCGCTGCTGCAGCGGATCACTGGTGTCGGCCTGTACCCGAAGTCCGCCCAGCGATCGCGCCACCGCACCGCCGCCGGCTGCCAGTGACATGGTCTTGTAGAGATTGGCGATGCCGATGATCGCCAGCACCAACAGCGTCGTGGTCACAGCGGCCTGCGGATGACGTGCCAGCCAGACCGTGTCAGCCACGACTGGCTGGCCGGCGTCGAGCAGGGCAAACAGGCTAAGGACGACGAAGTTGACCGCCAGCACGATCGTCAGCACCGCCGCGATGAATATCGCGACAAGCCAGCGGCTGCGCTGGCGGGCTTCGGCCTGACGGGCCCAGAAGTTCATGTACCTGGCGGCAGCTAGGCCAGTGCCGCTCAGCTGAAGCTGATTTTCGGTACCTCGCGCGTGACCGCGCCTTCTATTTCGAGCAGCTTCATGGTCCGGAAGTCAAAGGTGGATGACACGAAGTTGTTGGGGAATACTTCACGCGCATTGTTGTAGGCCATTACCCCGTCGTTGTACGCCTGGCGCGCGAACGCGACCTTGTTCTCGGTCGTGGTCAGCTCTTCGGAGAGCTGCATCATGGTCTGGTTCGCCTTGAGGTCAGGGTAGGCTTCGGCCAGTGCGAACAGCCGGCCGAGTGCACTGCTCAGCTGGTTCTCGGCACCGGCGAGCGCCTCGATTGCTGCGCTGTTGGCTGGATCGGCCGCGGCGGTCTTCAGTCCGGACACTGCCGAGTTGCGCGCATGGATGACGGCTTCCAGGGTATTTCGTTCATGCGCCAGATAGCCTTTGGCGACCTCGACAAGATTCGGAATCAGGTCGTGACGACGCGTGAGCTGTACGTCGATTTGCGCGAAGGCATTGCGCGCGCCATTGCGTACCGTTACCAGCCGGTTGTAGATACTGATCAGGTACAGCGCCAGCGCTGTGAACAGGACGATAACGATCAGACCCATGACTCTTCTCCCGGTGAACCCGCCAAGTGCAGAGTGCAGTATAAAGGCTGGATGAGAAAACCCTTGAGGAACTCAACCGCACTTTCGTTGCTGGGCTATGCGCTGATGGTGTGTGCGGCGCTGGGCCTGCTCGCTCGACATGCCCTGCTGGCCACCGGCATCACGCTGACTGTGCAGTTCGTGGCGGTGGCGCTGATGATCTGGGCACGTTTGAGTTTCGGCCTGCGCAGTTTTCGTGCTGTCGCTGATCCGGGCGTTGGCCAGCTGGTGACGACCGGCCCGTACGGGTTCTTGCGCCACCCGATTTATGCTGCCGTTCTGTATTTCATGGTCGCCGCTGCGGCTTCGCACAGCGATGTCGCCAACTGGTTGCTGGTGTCGGCCGCTGTCGCTGGAATTGTCGTGCGTGTCATCGTTGAAGAGCGCCTGCTGACATCGCGCTATCCGGCCTATGCCGCATATATACTGCGGACCAGGCGCCTCATCCCTTTCATCTGGTGATGGTGATTGGCGTCAGCGTCGCGGCGATCATCACCGCGATCCTGGACCGGAATGTCAGCGGTATTGCCATCACCCATGAAATCCTCATCAGGGCGATGCCGACCACGCGCGAGCTGGTGCTAAGCACGCTGATTGCGCTCTCGGCCGGTGCGGCAGCTTCACTGGCCCTGGTCGCGCAGCCCCATATCGTGGAAACGCCGTGGGGACAGATCATCGACGCGATCATCGGCGTCGAGATTGCGATTTCCCTGGTGCCGCCCGCCGCTGTTGTCGGCATCGGCCTCGCCCTGGGAACACCTGAGCACAGCCTCAACGCGCTGTACCTGCTGCTGCTGAACGTTGTCGCCCTGGACTTTATCGGCAGTGGTGCGATCGTGGTCCTGCGGGGCGTGCGCCTGCGGTACCTGGAGCTGGAGAAGAAAATCCGTGCCGCAGTGGTCGTGACTCTCGATGTCGTCCCCGGCTTCATCGCCTTCGGGAGCTCGGTTCATGTCACCCTGCTCGGCGACCAGGATGCGGAGGTTGAGGTCATCCTGCGACGCCGGTTTGGCGGCAAGGTTCCGGAAACGCTCGCCACGAGCATAGCCGAACATATTGAGCGTGAGACCGCCTGCCAAAGTGATGTGACGGTGGAGGTGATTCCGCTGCTCACGCACCGCGGGATCTCACGCTGAGTCCGTCAGTCAGGCTATTCGCGTTTTTTTCGGGACTTCTGGCGCCTGCCAGCTCCCCTCACTGCACAACTGCAAACCAGACCGGCGTGGACTTGAAAGCCGGTGTCTTGCTGCGCGGATCAACGGCTGTACCCGTCAGTACGTTCGCTTCGGGGAAATAGGCCATGACGCTGCCGCGAGCGAGGTCGAAGGCACGCACAGTGAGGCCTTCCATCCGGCCGTGCGCGGAAACCAGCGTCGTGGTATCGCCATCCGCGAGCCCATGGGCAGCGAGGTCGGCGGGATGCAGCATCGCGGTCCACCGGTCCGCGTGATTCCTGTAGCTGTCGGTCCGTTCGTAGATGATGGTGTTGAACTGTCCCTCGCTGCGCACGGTGGTCAGCGTCAGCGGGGCATCGGACGGCGGTGGTACCGGCCGACAGACAAACCGGGCACGGCCGTCAGCTGTGTTGAAGTGCGGTGCATGCAAGAGCCGGCCGCGAATATGAAACTCGCGTTTCGCTACATCGATGTCGGCCAGGTCCTCCATGCCCGGCACGATACGGGCGATGGTTTCGCGGAGCGTGCGGTGCTGGCGGAAAGCGCTGAAGGTGATCGGCGTATCGGGCAGCAGCCGCTCGGCGAGCCGGGTCAATATGTCTACCTCGGGACGCACTGTGTCGAGACGGGTTATTCCGCCATCACTCAGTCGTACATAGTTGAACATTGATTCCTGTGTGGTCGGTTCCCACTCCTCATCGCGGGCTGTCACGGGCAGCACCAGCACTTCTCCGGTATCGCAGCCGGACACGTGGCCCCGATTGAGCGTAGTCGTCAGGAACAACTTGAAGCCGATCCGGTTGAGCGCCTGCTCTGCCCAGGTCTGGTCGGGATTGGCCTCGTAGAGGTTGCCACCCATGATGACGGCCGCGTCGATTTCACCGCGGCTGGCCGCCTGCATGCCCGCCATCGTGTCATGGCCTGCGATGCCGGGCAGCGATACGCCAAATGCCTGTTCGATGCGCGTGAAGAGCTCGGCAGAAAGCACCGGCTTGACGCCAATGGTGCCGATTCCCTGGACATTGCTGTGGCCGCGCAGTGGCAGCAGGCCGGCACCCGGTCGCCCGATCTGTCCGCGGAGCAGCGCCAGGTCGGCAATGTACTCGACGTTGTCGACCCCATGGAGGTGGTGCGTCATGCCCATGCCCCAGGCGAACACCACATTGCCGGCCTTTGCGTAGAGTGCGGCGACCCGCTCGATGTCGGCTCTGGCGATGCCACAGCGCGCCTCGATCGCCGGCCAGGATTCGCTGTCGATATCCAGCAGAAAGTCCGCAAACCCCGCGGTGTAGCGGTTGATAAAATCCCGGTCCTCCGCTCCGGCGGCCAGCACAGCCTTGGCGATGCCCTTGAACAGGGCCACGTCTGATCCGATGCGCGGTTGCAGATAGTCCGAAGCGATCCAGTCGCCGCCCTTGAGCATCGATGTCGGACGCTTCGGCAGGGCAAAACGGACCAGTCCCGGCTCACGGGCGGGATTGATCATGATGACATCGCCACCCCGGGCCCGGCATTCCTGCAGCTTGTGAATGAAGCGAGGGTGATTTGAGGACGGGTTGGCGCCGATCACGAAAATGAGATCGCATTTCGACAGGTCGGCCAGTTCGACGGTTGAGGTCCCGGTGCCAATCGTGGTTTTCAGTCCGACACTCGTGGCCTGGTGGCAGTAATAGGAGCAGTTGTTGACATTGTTGGTGCCGAAAGCCCGTGCCAGCAGCTGGAATACGAAGCCTGCCTCATTGGATGAGCGCCCGGAGGAGTAGAAAAACGATCGCTGCGGATCTGTCGCCCGCAGGCGCTCCGCCGCCCGGTCCAGTGCCCATTCCCAGTCGACGATCTGGTACCGGTCCGCGCCCGCGGCCTTGTATATCGGGTTGCCAAGACGGCCGAGATGCTCCAGTTCGTAACCGTCGAGTTGCCGCAGTTCCGTCAGCGAATGGGTCAGCACCGACACAGGAATCGGCGGCTGGATATCGGTGGACTGCGCCTGGATACTCTTGTTGCAGACGCTGGGATACTCGCCCAGCTCGTTGGTCATACCGCCCAGTTGCCCGCCCATGCCAAGACCGCAGGCTTTGCAGGTGTTTTTCGAGTTGAGAGCTTTCGTGGTGCTGCGCAAGCCGGTCTGCGTTGCGGTCTTCAGCGCATACAGTACTTTCTTCGGACCGCCGCCGATGGTCGGGCGGGTCATCGATCCAGACGTTCGCGAACCGCGGGTTCCAGATTGCCCAGCCCCCATGCCTTGCCCAGTTCCACTGCAGCCTCACCGGACATGCCGTGCAAGGTAGCGGCGCGCAAGGCGATCAGGGCACCGACCCGGTTGCTCGACGTACAGTGGATCAAGGTTGGCGACTTGCCGGCGGACGCAAGCAGCGCGTCGAACGCCCGGACGTTTTCCGTGGTCAGATCCTGTGCACCGTGTATCGGCAGGTTGTGGTAGCGCATACCCGCGGCCCGCACGGCAGCAGCCTCATCGAAGTCTGGCGTCTCGCTGTCATCGCGGAGATCAATCACCGCCTTGATTCCCGCAGCGGCGATCTTCGGGATATCCGCCGCTTCCAGGCGCCCGGATGCGACGCGACCGGCTTCGTGAAAACTCACGTTGGGCAGCGAGGCAAGTTCGGGTTTCGTTCGAAGCTGACTTGAGCAGGCGAAAGCCGACAGGCAGAGCAGACTGATCAGAATGGCGTGGCGCATCCCGGGGTTCCTTCTACTTCCTGCAGATCGGCGGCATCAAGCTCGATCCGGCCGGGAAGCGCTGCTCAGCTACCCGGCAGCAGCGCCCGGCCCCAGGGTGTGAGGGCGAGTACGCCGACGATGGCCAGCGTGTAAAAAATGGCCGCCTGCAGTGGCGAGTCTTTCTTGCGGGCTCGCAAGACCCCGATGTGTACCAGCACTGCGGCGATGATCATCACCAGGGAGTGCTCGGCAAGGTAAAAGCGTACGCCCGCGTCTTTCATGGCCGCGCCCATGTCCCTGAACGCGCTTGTGGTAATGGGGCTGAGCCACGCATAGAGCAGCACGCCGACCAGCGCCTGGGTGTCGAAAACGATGGTGATCAGGCGGCCAAGGTTGACCTGTTGCGGGGTCCAGCGCGCGCGAGAGAAGACGCCAGCCCAGGCCATCACCACCGCGATGATGCCGATGATTATGACGGCCCAGCGCAAGTAGCTGTGCAGGTTGAGCATGAAGTTATACAAGCGCAGTCCTCCTGTTTGAATCTGTTCTCTGACGAACCCGGTCTGCTGCCGTTCAGCATGCGGCTTCGACGCGTCAGCGGCGATCTGGCCTTGGTCTAGCTTCACTGTTGCTGACAGACGCTGTCAAGGCGTCGATGGTCGGGTTTGCGCGCGGATCGGCGTGATCGTGCGCTGTTGCGGTGTATTCAGGCGACTTCTAGTGACGCCAGAATCGCTCCATTTCCAGATAGGTAAATGATGCCGACCAGGTGATCAGCACGAAGCCGGTGAGGGCTATGGTGCCGCACATAAAGCGGATCGGGCCGACTGGCGCCAGATCGCCAAAGCCGACCGTTGTATAGGTCACGGCAGCCAGGTACACGGCATCGAGCAGTCCTGTAACGGGACTCCCGGCGACATAGCCTGTGCTGCCATAACTCAGGATGGCCCATGCAGTCACCCCGAAGAGCCAGATCTCGATGATGTGCAGGCCAAGGACACCGAAGATTCCGTACAGGATCTTCCGCCGCCGATGCTCGTTATGCCGGATGCCAAGCAGGCGTGAAAGCAGACCGAGACCTTCATAGTGGGTCAGCACCACCGCACCGACGGAAAATATGGTGCCTGCCACAACGATCAGGTTTGCTGTCCAGTCTTCGTACATCCTGCGGCCCTGTCTGGTTGCCGATTGCTATTTGGGCTGCGCGTCCAGATACTTTTTGAACACCGTCCAGCTGGTTTCGTTTGGACGCGGGTCGCCCAAGGGCGGTGGCGTGAGGTACTGCGGATAGCGCTCGCGCAGTATTGAGCGCAACGGTTCAGCGAGTTCATCCACGCTGGCGACGCGGCCACCGATGGTGGAGGTGTAGATCTCACCGACGCGGCTGCCCATCTTCATCCACGGCAGGAAGCCTGAAATACGCGACCAGGCCAGCGGATTCTGTCTTACGGTGTCGCGTTTGGGGTCGAACAGGTCGTCGGTGTCATAGAAATTACCGAACAGTTCGACGGCGTGATAGTTGCCGCCGATCCAGTCCTGGTACTGGCCGGCCAGCGGATTGGTGTAGAACAGCGGGTACACGCTGCGTGCCATGGCGGTCTTGCCTGATATCTTGAGCTGCAGCTCGTAGGGTTTGCCGGACTCGTCCCGGGCGTATATCGGCGCGCGCATGTTCACCGGATCGTTGGCCACGTGCACGACTTCGAGTTCCTCGCCGGTCCAGGGATTCGTCCAGCGGTCGATGATCTTGCCGGTCGCCGGATCAAGATGAATCATCACTTCGCGCGAGAAACTCTGAAAGCCGTAGCCGCGCTTGCTGTCCGAAAAGTTCTTGCAGTGGCGGATATTCATGCCCTGGATGTCGAACAGGTGCCGGTCTTTTTCGCCGGGGACGTGCGAGTACATCGCACCTTCCCACCAGTGGATGATGACCTTGCCCTCTTCGGTAGAGCAGGTCATCTTCTGCTGGATGCGTACGGCGTCTTCGGGGACCTTCGGATCCAGCGGCCTGGCGATGGCAGTGCTGCAGAGGCTGATCGCCAGCAGGGCGACAGGGATCGGGAAGCGCATGTCAGAACTCCTTGCTTACATTTCGGGTCGGTCGAGCTGGCGCGGCGTCATCGCGCAGTTGACCAGCATCCACTTCAGGTTCAGGCCGATGCGGTCAGCATCGGGATCGGTAAAGGCATAGCTGTGCTCCTTCTCGCTGCCGTCGGCGAAGCGCTCACTGACATACAGCACGAGTGAATTCCGGTTGAAGTTGCCATTTGCCTCGTTCAGTACATGCCAGTTGACGCGCAGCAGGCGCAGGCCGAGCTGGCGCTGGTCGGCATCGCGCGTGGTAAACCAGTGTTCGCCGCCCTGGTCGTGCAGGCTGATGTCGTCGTAGCGCTGAAAGGGGATGTCGCGCCCGCCGCCCACACCTGGAACATCGGCATAACAGTGAAACTCGCGGCTGCGCTCAAGCCAGTAGGGGTCACCGTTGCCACTGTCCAGCCAGAGCTCCCGTGCCGAGACCTGCATACCGCCACCGCCAGCAGCCCTGCCGCTAAAACTCCCGGCCGAGCGCACGATGCGCAGGCTGCGTGCCGGGTCCACCTGCCAGGCGGCACCGTTGCGCAGTTCGAAGTCCGCGTGGATGCCGGTGGGATCATCGGCTGTTACGGTCAGCACCAGTCGCGTTTGCTGACCGCGCTCCTGCCAGCTGAATGCGCGGCCGGTTCCTTTGTAGTCCGCAGCAGGCGCGATACTGATTTCGAGTTTGCCGTGTCGTGCCGCCTCAGGCAGTTTCCGCCGCAGGTCGAAGTAGGCCTGGTTGGCGTTGCTGTAGTGGCCGGGAAGCATTTCGGCGAGTATCCGCAGCTGCCGCTCCGCCGGCGTGGAGTCCATTCCCTGGGCGAACAGGGGTCCGATGACCAGTATCAGTACAGCGATGGCGGTTGTCTGTACGTTCACTGTTGCGGCACCTCGGTTGCGGCCCGGATTGCCGACCATGGCTGATTCTAGCCAGTTTGTTTGCCGCAGTGAGAGCTGTGAGCAGACTTTGATCAGCATCTTTGCGTATGATGCGGCCCGTACCGGTAAACGCGGATGTTATGGAATGACACGACACCTATCTGCAGCGCGAGCGATCACCGCGCTTGTCATGTCCCTGCTGCTCATTGCGGCGATGGCCGCTCCGCCGTCGGCCCGCTCCGGTACCAGACCCGATGTGCGTTCGAGTACCGCACTTGTAGTCGATACCAGGGATTCCTCGGTCCTGTTCGCCCAGCGTGACGATGCGGTCCGCCCCATCGCCTCGATCACCAAGTTGATGACTGCGCTCGTTGTGCTGGACGGCGGGCAATCGCTCGATGAAGTCATCACGATCAGCGCGGAGGACCGCAAGACCGAGCTCAGTTCCGCGTCACGTCTGGCCGCGGGCACGCGACTGACTCGCGGCGAGTTGCTGCACCTTGCGCTCATGTCATCCGAGAACCGGGCCGCCCAGGCGCTCGGGCGCAACTATCCGGGCGGCTTGCCCGCATTCATAAAGGTGATGAACGCCAAAGCCGGCGCGCTCGGTATGACGAGTTCGAAATTCGCCGACCCGACCGGCTTGTCGAGTCGCAATGTGGCGAGCGCCCGGGACCTGGTCAAACTGGTCAAGGCCGCCTCCGACAATCCCTTGATTCGCCGCTATTCGACCGACGAACGCTATACGGTAAAGGCCGGCAGGCAGGCCCTTGAATACCGGAACACCAACGCGCTGGTCACGAAGCCTGACTGGAACATCGCCGTGCAAAAGACCGGTTACACGCAGGCAGCGGGTCGGTGCCTGGTGATGCACACGCGTATTGACGGCCGGTCGGTGGTCATCGTGCTGCTGAATTCTTTCGGCAAATACACCCGTGTCGCCGATGCCCGGCGGATCCGGAAGTGGATGGAATCAGCGGCGCATACCCCAGGCTGAAGGATCCCCTGATATCACGATGGCGTTGCTCGCCATTTTGACAGTACGCAATATCGATGAGTGACGTGGTTACAGGCGTTTTTCATCCAGGCTATTCATGGTCTGCAGCTCGACTTCTCTTTTTTGCGCTTGTCGGATGGCTTGGCCAGGAGGCCTCCGGATGAGGATCCGCTTCGAGCGCGGCAGGCACGATCGTCTCGAAACCCTGCACCCAGCCTATTTTGCGCTGGTCATGGCGACCGGCATCGTGGCGCTGGCTGCCGATTTGCAGGGCATACCTTCGATTCCCCGAATCCTGTTCTGGTTGAATGCCCTTCTCTTTGCCGTGCTGGCAGGGGCGACGATTGCACGGATCGTGCGATATCCAGCTGCCTTCAGGGCTGACCTGCAGAGTCACAGCCGTGGAGTCGGGTTCTTCACCACCGGGGCGGCTTGCGGCGTATTCGGCAATCAGCTGTTGCTGCAAATGCAGGCGACGGGCCCGGCGGTGTTTTTCTGGATTGCTTCAGCAGTGCTCTGGTTTGTGACCACATATGGTGTGCTGGCCATACTGACGGTCAAACCGGAAAAACCGACGTTGGCAGAAGGCCTCAACGGTGGCTGGCTCGTTATTGTCGTGGCGACGCAAGCTGTGGCGATACTGACGGTCTTGATCCTGGCCGCGGGACTCTTTGCTGATTTGCAACAGCCGCTGATGTTTGGGGCGCTGGTTCTCTGGCTCGGCGGCGGCGCACTGTATCTGTGGTTGATGACGCTGATTTTCTTTCGCTATACCTTTCTGCCGATGTCGGCGCAGGATCTTGCCCCGCCTTACTGGATCAACATGGGCGCCGTGGCCATTTCCACGCTGGCTGGTGCCACATTGCTGGGCCAGTCGCTCCGATCTCCGATCGTCATGGAGCTGGTGCCCTTCATCAAGGGCTTCACGCTGTTTTTCTGGGCCGTCGGCAGCTGGTGGATCCCCATGCTGCTGGTCCTGGGTGTATGGCGCTACGTGATTCGCGGCTTACCCTTTACTTATGACCCGCTCTATTGGGGCGGGGTGTTCCCCTTGGGCATGTATTCGGTTTGTACGTACCGCCTGGCGCAGGTTTTGGATGCACCATACCTGCTGCCCTTATCGAAAGCGTTCATGGTCATCGCAGCCGTCGCCTGGCTGACCACCTTCGTCGGGTTGGTCGACAGTCTTCTGGCGGCGCAGCGTGCGCGCAATTCTCATAGCAAGGTGGACGTAGCTAAATGAGTCAATTCCTTGATCGCCTGATGTTTTTCAAGAAATACGCCGGTACCTTCTCCGCTGGCCACGGTATCACCACGACCGAGAATCGTCAGTGGGAGGACGCCTACCGCCAGCGCTGGTCGCACGACAAGATCGTTCGCTCAACGCATGGTGTGAATTGCACCGGTTCCTGCAGCTGGAAAATCTACGTCAAGGGCGGCATCGTCACCTGGGAGACGCAGCAAACGGATTATCCGCGAACGCGTCCCGAACTGCCCAATCATGAGCCACGCGGCTGCTCGCGCGGTGCGAGCTATTCCTGGTATCTCTACAGCGGCAATCGCCTCAAATATCCGCTGATACGCGGCGCGCTCATTCGGTTGTGGCGCGAGGCGCGCAAGACATTGAGTCCCGTTGCGGCATGGCAATCCATTGTCGAAGACGATGCCAAGCGCAAGTCCTATACCAGCCGGCGTGGGCTCGGCGGCTTCGTTCGACTTGACTGGAACGAGGTGAATCAAATCATCGCTGCGGCCAACGCCTACACCATCCGTAAATATGGTCCCGATCGCCTCGCGGGCTTCTCGCCGATCCCCGCAATGTCGATGGTCTCCTATGCCGCAGGCACGCGTTACCTGTCGTTGCTGGGCGGCGTTTGTCTGAGCTTCTATGACTGGTATTGCGATTTGCCGCCTGCCTCGCCGCAGACCTGGGGCGAGCAGACCGACGTGCCGGAGAGTGCAGACTGGTACAACGCGGGCTTTCTGCTGCTGTGGGGTTCAAATGTGCCGCAGACGCGCACGCCGGACGCGCATTTCTATACAGAGGCACGCTATCGCGGCGCCAAGAGCGTCGTCATCACGCCCGACTACAGCGAAGCTGCGAAGTTCGGCGATCTGTGGCTGCACCCCAAGCAGGGCACGGACTCTGCGCTGGCCATGGCATTTGGCCATGTGATCCTGAAGGAATTCCACGTCGACCGGCAGACGCCCTATTTCAGCGACTACTGCCGCAAATACAGCGATATGCCGTTTCTGGTGCGCCTCGTGAAGCAGAACGGCCGCTATGTTCCGGAGCGCTTGCTGCGCGCCAGTGATTTCGATGCTTCACTCGGTCAAAGCAACAATCCGGAATGGAAAACCGTGGCTTTCGACGAGGCGAGTGACCGGGTCGTCGTGCCGAACGGCTCGATCGGATTTCGCTGGGGTGAGAAAGGCCGCTGGAATCTGGAACAGAAGGCCGGTGACGCCGAAGCGATTCTCTCAATGAGCGCCATGGAGAAGCGTGACGAAGTCCTGTCGGTGGCGTTTCCGTACTTCGGTGGCCGTCATCACGACTACTTCACCGGTACCGATCACGATGAGATCCTGATGCGCAATGTTCCGGTACGACGCATCAAGCTCGCCGACGGTGAAGCCTGTGTCGCCACGGTATTCGATCTGTTGTGTGCAAACTATGGCGTCGATCGCGGCCTGGGTGGTGAGAACGTTGCCACGAGCTTCGCGGATGACGTCCCGTATACCCCAGCCTGGCAGGAACGCATCACCGGCGTAAAGCCGGATCTGGTGATTTCTGTGGCACGCGCCTTTGCCCGCAATGCAGAGAAGACCAAGGGCAAGTCCATGGTCATTCTGGGCGCAGGTATCAACCACTGGTACCACATGGACATGACTTATCGCGGCATCATCAACATGCTGGTGATGTGCGGTTGCGTGGGCCAGGAGGGTGGCGGCTGGTCGCACTATGTCGGCCAGGAAAAACTCCGCCCGCAAACTGGCTGGACGCCGCTGGCCTTCGCTCTGGACTGGGCTCGTCCGCCGCGTCACATGAACGCGACCTCCTACTGGTACGCGCATTCCGATCAATGGCGCTACGAGACGCTGGGCGTCGATGAGATCCTCTCGCCGCTTGCCAACAAGGATGACTGGCAAGGCAGTCTGATCGACTTCAACGTGCGTGCAGAACGCATGGGTTGGCTGCCGACGGCGCCACAGCTGCAAAGCAATTCGCTGGACGTGGCAAAGGCCGCCAGTGCTGCCGGTCAGGACCCGAAGGATTACGCGCGCGATGAGCTCGCCGCCGGCCGACTGAAGCTGGCCTGCAACGATCCTGACAATCCCGCCAACTGGCCGCGAAACCTCTTCGTCTGGCGCTCGAATATTCTCGGCTCGAGTGGCAAGGGCCACGAGTATTTTCTCAAGCACCTGCTGGGCACCACACATGGCGTGCAAGGCAAGGACCTGGGTGGTACGGGCGAACAGAAGCCGTCTGAGGTCGTGTGGCACGACAAAGCGCCGGAAGGCAAGCTTGACCTGCTGGTGACGCTCGATTTCCGGATGTCCACCACCTGTGTCTATTCCGATATCGTTCTGCCGACCGCCACCTGGTACGAGAAGAACGATCTCAATACCTCCGACATGCATCCGTTTATCCATCCGCTGAGTGCAGCGGTAGACCCGGTCTGGGAAAGTCGCAGCGATTGGGAAATCTACAAAGGACTGGCCAAGACATTCTCTGAAATCGCACCGGAAGTACTGGGCAAGGAGCAGGACCTGGTCCTCACGCCCATGCAGCACGACTCGCCGGGTGAACTTGCCCAGGCAGTGGATGTGAAAGACTGGAGCAAAGGCGAGATTGCGCCACTGCCCGGCAAGACGATGGCGTCGATCGCCGTGATCGAACGTGATTATCCGAACACCTATCAGCGCTTTACGGCGCTTGGGCCACTGATGTCGTCGGTCGGTAACGGCGGCAAAGGCATCGCCTGGAAAACCGGGTCTGAAGTCGAGTTGCTCGGTCAGCTCAACGGTATTGTGACCGAGGAGGGCGCCGGCAAGGGGCTGCCGCGCATCGACACTGATATCGATGCCAGCGAGGTGATCCTGTCACTGGCGCCGGAGACGAACGGTGCCGTGGCCATGAAGGCCTGGCGCGCCCTCGGCGAAATTACCGGGCGTGAGCACGCACACCTGGCCGAGGCCAAGGAAGACGAGAAGATCCGCTATCGTGATATCCAGGCACAACCGCGCAAGATCATCTCGTCACCGACCTGGTCCGGCATCGAGTCCGAGAAGGTCTGCTACAACGCTGGCTACACCAACGTGCATGAGCTGATTCCGTGGCGCACCCTGACAGGCCGCCAGCAGCTATTCCAGGATCATCCGTGGATGCGCGCCTTCGGCGAGCAACTGGTCGTTTATCGTCCGCCTATTGATACCAAGACGATCAAGCCGATCATCGAGATGAATGACAACGGCAATCAGCAGATCGTGCTGAATTTCATCACCCCGCATCAGAAGTGGGGCATTCATTCGACGTATACCGATAACCTGTTGATGCTGACGCTGTCACGTGGTGGTCCCATCGTGTGGATGAGCGAAATCGATGCCAAAAAGGTTGGTGTCGAGGATAACGACTGGATCGAAGCCTATAACCTGAACGGTGCGCTGGTTGCGCGTGCCGTGGTTTCGCAGCGCGTGCCGGAAGGCATGGTGATGATGTACCACGCACAAGAGAAGATCGTGAATGTGCCGGGATCGGAAGTCACTGGCATGCGTGGCGGCATCCACAACTCGGTCACCCGCACCGTTCTGAAGCCAACCCACATGATCGGCGGATACGCACATCAAAGTTATGGCTTCAATTACTACGGCACGGTTGGCTCGAATCGCGACGAGTTTGTCATCGTACGCAAACAGGCCAGGGTTGACTGGCTCGATGAAACAAGCCCGGCGCACAAGATCGAGGTCGCATCATGAAAGTCCGCGCACAGATAGCCATGGTTCTGAACCTGGACAAGTGCATCGGTTGTCACACCTGTTCGGTTACCTGCAAGAATGTCTGGACCTCGCGTGAGGGCGTCGAATACGCGTGGTTCAACAATGTCGAGACCAAGCCCGGCGTTGGATACCCGAAGGAATGGGAAAACCAGAAGCGCTGGAATGGCGGCTGGTTGCGCAGGAAGGATGGCAAGTTGCAGCCGCGCATGGGTTCGCGGTGGCGTATCCTGGCCAACATTTTCGCCAATCCGGATCTGCCCGAGATTGACGATTACTACGAGCCCTTCACCTTTGACTACCAGCATCTGCATACAGCGCCTGATTCCAGGCATGTGCCGACCGCGAGGCCGCGTTCACTCCTGACGGGCGAGCGCATGGAGAAGATCGAGGGTGGGCCGAACTGGGAAGAAATCCTCGGTGGCGAGTTTTCCAAGCGCTCCAGGGACGCCAATTTCGCCAACGTACAGAAGGAAATGTA
>CAYJPG010000012.1:31189-41672 GCA_964371995.1 uncultured Chromatiaceae bacterium
AAAACACCTTCATGATGTATTTGCCCAGGCTGTGCGAGCACTGCCTGAATCCCGCCTGTGTCGCGGTTTGTCCGTCTGGCGCAATCTACAAGCGCGAAGAGGACGGCATCGTTCTCATCGACCAGGACAAATGCCGTGGCTGGCGCATGTGCGTATCGGGGTGCCCTTACAAGAAGGTCTATTACAACTGGAAATCGGGCAAGTCGGAGAAGTGCATCATGTGCTATCCGCGGCTCGAAGCCGGTCAGCCCACGGTTTGCTCGGAGACTTGCGTCGGTCGTATCCGTTATCTGGGTGTAGTTCTCTATGATGCCGATCGTATCGAGGAGGCCGCGTCCACGCCGGATGAGGCTGATCTCTATGAAGCGCAGCTCTCGATATTCCTCGATCCCTTTGACCCGGAAGTTCAGGCGCAGGCCGCTGCTGATGGCATCGCCCACGCGTGGATCGAAGCGGCAAAGAAATCGCCGGTCTGGAAGATGGCGATGGAATGGCGTGTCGCCTTCCCGCTGCATCCTGAATACCGCACGCTGCCGATGGTCTGGTATGTGCCACCCTTGTCGCCGATCCAGTCGGCAGCCGAGAAGGGCCAGATAGATCTGGAAGGCGAATTGCCAGACGTACGGTCGCTGCGCATCCCGGTCCAGTATCTGGCCAACATGCTCACGGCAGGCAAGGAAGAGCCGGTGGTGCAGGCCCTTGAACGCATGATGGCCATGCGTGCCTATATGCGATCGAAGACGGTGGATGGCGTCATCAATGAAGGCGTGGCGGAACGTGTCGGGCTCACGCCGGGGCAAATCGAGGACATGTATCGCTACATGGCCATCGCCAACTATGAGGACCGTTTCGTCATCCCGACGGCTCATCGCGAAAGCACGGAAGATGCGCTCGATCTGCGTGGCAGTTGTGGCTTCACCTTCGGCAACGGCTGCTCAGACGGCAGCAGCAGCGCCAACCTCTTCAATGTGCCTGCCAAACACAAGCTGCCGGAGCCGGCGGGGCGCTGATGATGATCGCAACCTACAAGATTCTGAGCGCCGCTCTGTCTTATCCCACCAGCGAGTTCCAGCATGCTTCGGCTGAGCTCATTGCGGCGCTCGATGTCGAGGACCTGCTGGCAGCAGCGCATCGTCGCGAGGTCAGTACCCTGATCCGGGATATCGCGCAGGACGACTTGCTGGATGCGCAGAGCCGGTATGTCGAGCTGTTCGACCGTACCAAATCGCTTTCCTTGCATCTTTTTGAGCATGTGCACGGAGAGTCCCGCGATCGGGGACAGGCGATGGTCTCGCTGCTGGAGCGCTATCAGCAGGCTGGGCTGGATGTATCGGGCAGCGAGTTGCCGGATTTCATCCCGTTGTTTCTGGAGTTTCTTTCCACTCTGCCGGTTGCAGAGGCGCGCGTAATGCTTGCAGAGCCGGCGCATATTCTGGCCGCTCTGGGTCAACGGCTGCAGCAGCGCAACAGCAAATATGCTGCGGTCCTGGACGCACTGCTGGCCTTGTCGGAGAACGCGCCGAGTGCAGAAGTGCTGCAGCAGCTACGGGAGGAAACGCTTGAAGACCCGGCCGATCTCGTTGCTCTGGACAAGGCATGGGAAGAGTCCGAGGTCCGCTTCGGACCCGGAGACGCGGCGGCTGGCGGCTGTTCAGGCGGCAGCGATGTTCAAAAGAAGAACACGTCGACCGAAACACTCGTGTTCAAAACCATGCCAAAGGTGCACCAATGAGCCAGTGGGCCAATCTCTATCTGTTCGGAATCTATCCGTATATCTGCTTGTCGGTGTTTCTGGCTTGCAGCCTGATCCGCTTCGATCGCGAGCAATACACCTGGCGCAGCGAGTCCAGCCAGCTGTTGCGCCGCCGACAGCTGATGTGGGGCAGCAATCTGTTCCACGTGGGCATGCTGATCATTCTTGCCGGTCATGTCGGCGGCCTGCTGACACCGATCGCGGTGTTTGACGCGTTGGGGATCGCTCACGCGACCAAGCAGATGATGGCTGTCGTATTGGGTGGTACAGCCGGGCTGGTGGGTTTGGCCGGGCTGCTCATGCTTTTGCACCGCCGACTGTTTGACCGGCGCATTCGGCGCACCTCATCCTATGTCGATATAGCCGTGCTGGTCATTTTGCTTGTACAGCTGCTGATTGGCCTGAGTTCCATCTTTGTGTCGCTCCAGCATCTCGATGGCGGTGAAATGGTCTTGCTGATGACCTGGGCTCAGCACATCGCCACGCTGCGTCCCGACGCGGCAGACTATGTGCTCGGCGTGTCGCCGGTTTTCAAAGCCCATCTGGTGCTCGGCATGACCATCTTTCTGATCTTTCCGTTCACCCGGCTGGTGCATATCCTCAGCGCACCGGTCTGGTATCTCGGTCGCCGTGGCTACCAGATCGTGCGTACCAAGCGACTGGAAAAGGCCTGAAGCCATGGCGCCTCGTCCGCCGGTCAAGTTGAATGGCGTTGTTTTGCCGTCGCCGATGATCGCTGCAGAAGCCCAGCATCATCCGGCCAAGACGCCTGGTGCCGCTTTTCAGATTGCCGCCAGGGCACTCATCATCCGCGCCCTGCTGCTGGAGGAAGCCGATCGCCGCGCTATCGTTGCGGAGCCGGAATTGGTCTCGCCCGGGAAGCGTGAGACCGCCGAGGAAGCACGCATTCGGGCGCTCAGCGAGGCCGCTGTGCCGCTGACCGAGCCGGATGAAGAAAGCTGTCGTGCATTCTATGATGTGGATCCGACACGCTTCAAAAGCCCTGACTTGTTCGAAGCCTCGCATATTCTCGTGGCTGCGCATCCACATGACACTGAAGCCTATGCCGCAGCGACCGCACGCGTGCGAGCACTCATCGCCGAACTCAGCCTGGCGCCCAACCGCTTTGAGACTCTGGCTCGCGAACATTCAGAATGTGATTCGCGCGCCAATGGTGGTCGCCTGGGGCAAATCGTCAGAAGTGAGACGGTGCCGGAATTTATCGCTGTGCTTGAGAGTTTGCAGGAAGGACAGATGACTTCTGAGCCGCTGAAGTCGCGGTTCGGTGTGCATGTCCTGCGGCTGGATGTACGCGTGGCGGGCAAGCCGCTGCCCTACGATTATGTGCGCGAGCGGATTGCGCTGTTCCTGGCCGAAAAGGTGTGGCGCAAGGATGCAGCACGCTTCATCGATGGCCTGGTCGCGAAAGCCAGCATCGAAGGCGTGCAGATGAATCCCGAGCAGGTGTGTGAGACGGCTTCCGTTTGAGCACGCTTGGCGAAATCTTTGCGCGCCTTCAGGATCGCTCGGAAGTCTTCGCACTGCTCGCCGTGGCGGGCGATATCACCGCCATTGCAAGGCTCAATTCGATTGCGGATGGCTCGGGTCACGATCCCTGTGATCTGGTGATCGATGCCGTGCAGGCCTTTACCGCAAAGGCTGATGACGAGGCCTGGGTCAGGCTCATCGGCCGTATCCAGAATGCGGATTCACCCGGCGCGGCCTGCCTTTCGGAGATCATTAGCTGGTCGCTGGCGCGCCAGAGTAGCTAAACCTCAGGCGGCCGTTCGCAGCCGCGCGCCGCGCAGCATCGAAATCACGATGCCCAGCACGAACAGCCCCAGCGCCGCCGCGTTGAGCGCGCCGCCCATGCTGCGCATCTGCGCTTCAGCTGTGAGCGTTCCCGCCACGCGCAGCACCAGCGACAGGTGCAGCACGACCAGCGGCAGATAGAAGAGCGGGTGATAGGGCAGACGGACGCTGAGGATCGCCGGGAAGATGATCGGCGCATGGCCGAAGACCATCGCGAAGACGAAGCCGAGCAGGATCGCGTGCAGCCCTGCGCCGTAAGCGGCGCTGTTCGCCACGATGCCGCCGGCCGACAGCAGGATGAGCGCGCCAATGCTGAGCCAGACGTAACCGGAGAGCAGGCACACAGCGATGAAGCGCGTCAGCCCTTTCTGGCGCACCGTGTGGCGGGCGATGTCCTGTTTGAGCAGCCAGGCGGCGAGCGCGAGCAGCGTGGCCGGGAACAGCAGCCCGGCGCCCGGCAATGTGCTGAATGCGGCGGGCGTTCCGGTCAGCAGCAGTATGACGATCCCGGCAAAGACCTTGCTGGCGACCGGTGAGGGCGGCAGGAATCGCGACAGCTCCAGGCGTTCGCCGGCGATGGTGAGGATCAGAAAGGCCATCCACAGCGGCGCAACGGCAGGGATGGAAAATCCGGCCAGCCACAGCGCATTGCCGGCGGCCCAGCCTGCGGCACCGAGTACCAGCGTCAGGGTATGCAGCGCGCGCTGGCGCAGGTACACCGCCAGCGATCCGGCCAGCATGAACAGACTGCCGGCAAAGAGCAGTGCAGGTCCTGTCGTATCGCCGAGTCCGGCCAGCAGTACGAGTCCACCCAGTCCGGCACACAGCGGCGCGCCGTAGGCCCAGCGCGCGCCGAGTGCCACGGCACGCTCGAGGCTGATCACCGTACCGAAGAAAGCACCGATCATCAGTGGCCCGTGATCGAGTACGGATGCGCTACCGGGGAGCGGGAAGTTCCAGCCGAGGCGCAGCAGGCCGGCTGCAGTGCCCCCGAACAGCGAGACCATGCCGAGAATCAGCAGCGGTACCCGCCACAGGCGTGGCAGATCTGCGCTCATCGCCAGCCGAAATGCTCCCGCGCGCGATCGCTCATCATGCTGGCATCCCAGGCAGGTTCCCACACCAGGTTGACGACCACTTCAGTGCCGGCGGGCACCTCCGCGCTGATGACCTCGCGCACCTGGTCGGCGATCATCGAGCTCATCGGACAGGCTGGTGTGGTCATCGTGAGGTCGATCTCGATGCCTTCCGCTGCCACGCGAATGTCATAGACCAGGCCGAGGTCGACGATGTTCATGCCGACTTCCGGGTCGATGACCCGGGTCAGCGCGTTGCGCAGGATGTCAGGGTCGGGCGGGGGTGTGCTTTGGTGTTGCATGCGATTTTCGGCGTCCGTGAAGCGTGACGATAACATGATCGCATTCGCCGCCGCTCGCCGTGCCGGCGTCCGGATATGGGTACAATCAGGACTGAACATCAACCGGGAGTGACTGCAATGGCAGACAAGAACATCGACAAGAAAAAGGTGCTTGCAACCCTCGACCGGATCCTCGAGGCCGAACTGGCCGGCGTGGTCCGCTACACGCACTACTCGTTCATGATCTTCGGCTACAGCCGTATTCCGGTCATCTCGTGGTTTGAATCGCAGGCCAACGAGTCCCTGGCGCACGCGCGGCAGGTTGGCGAAATGATCACGCATCTGGGCGGCGAGCCTTCGCTGGCCATCGGCAAGCTGCTGGACCGCCACGACTACGACATGAGCGAAATCCTGCGCAAGTGTCTCGAACACGAGCGCAGCGCACAGGCCCTGTACCGGAAGCTGCTCAGCCAGACCGAAGGCCGCTCGGTCATGCTCGAAGAATATGCGCGTACGCAGATCGCCACTGAAGAACTGCATTCGGGCGAAATCGAGAAGATGCTGCGCCGGCCTGGCTGAGGAAATCACTCCATCTCCGGGCCTCAAGTCCGGAGGTGGGGTTTCAGGTCACCGGTCCAGCGGACTCCGCACACCCTTCGCACCTTTCCCCAGCACGTGGGTGTAGATCATCGTGGTCTTCACATCCGAATGGCCGAGCAGCTCCTGCACCGTACGGATGTCGTAGCCGTCTTCAAGCAAGTGGGTGGCGAAGCAGTGGCGGAAGGTATGGCAGCTGGCTGGCTTCGACAAGCCTGTCTGCTCGCCGCTCGTTCTCGAACCAGGCGTGCAACCGGGCGAGATGACCGCGCAGTACCGGTGCCAGCTGGACCGCGACCACCGTGACTCGGTCCTTGCCACCTTTCCCGTCCCGGATCAGTAGCTCGCCACGCTCCAGAGCCAGGTCCTTCACCCGGAGCCGCAGCGCCTCAGACAATCGCAGACCGCCGCCGTAGAGCAGACCGGCAATCAGCCAATAGTTGCCCTGCAGCTCCGCCATCACCTGCGCCACCTCGGCCCGCGTCAGAACCACCGGCAGATGCCGGGACCGCGGTGCCCGCGTGACATTGGTCAGCCAGGGCAGTTCAATCCCCAGTACCCGCCGGTAAAGGAACAAAATGGCCTGCAAGGCCTGGTTCTGGGTGGATACCGAGACCTTGCGGACGACAGCGAGGTGTGTCAAAAAGGCCTCGACTTCCGGCGCACCCATCTCCCGCGGATGGCGCCGCTCGTGGAACAGGATAAAGCGATGCATCCAGTGCAGATAGGTCTTCTCTGTCCGGTAGCTCATGTGCCGCGTGCGGATCTTCTGCCGCGCCGTCGTCAGCAAGCCTGCTTCACCACCCATGTCGTAGAACTCTCCTGCGCCCGCCCGGCGCTTGAACGACATGAATCCGTCGCAGCACCAGTATCCTCAGGGAGTCATATTTTTTTCCAGCAGATTAACCGACGATTTCGGGGTGATTCTTCGCCCCGTTTGAATCCCCCAATTAATAGTTGGACGGACTTGGAGCGAATAACGTTGTGGACGAGCATCGCAATCCTTGTTCTCACAACCCTAGGTTGCACCACTGAACAATTCGCATCGCTCGTGGAGTCCGACGACAGTCGCTCCGCAACGAGACACTGCCTGGCTTCTCTGGGATTCTGGGAGAACGACGAGTATTTTCGGACGTTTCGCGCGAGCGATCCGAGTTTGTTCGCCGTGTGGTCTACCCATCCACGTGGAGCTACGAAAGCAGGTACAACAGTGTGGATTCACCAGAACAGCGGCACGATCCGGTTGCGTTTCCTGCCGGGTGCCGGAGAAGACAGCCCTGGCACCAGCGTCCTGGCTCGGTCCTTCGTCGCCTGCATGCCGCAGCATGTCGCCGGCGTCGAAGTGGAGCTCACTTCTCGCACATCATTGGATCTGCGGTGAACGCCGTCCAACAAATCGCTCCACCGGTCGCTTGGTGCGTCTGTCACGCGGCTTGCAAGCGCAACCCGCGCGCCAGCCGCTGGCGCCGGTGAGCTCAGGCGTTGGGCCTCAAAGAGCTAATCCATGCCTTCATCAACAGTTCCCATCTTCACGCCTGACAATGAACCATACCTTGGACGGCAGCTCCTCGTACTTTTTGACCGCACCATCACCAAGTCTATGGCTGTACATCGCCAGCTTGGAGCGCGAACTTTCGCGACCGACTTGACGGCTATCCAGATTGCAGCCGTAGAAATAATTCCTCAAGGCATTAGTATTGCCTTGAGTATGCGAGAACTCATACGTCAGGCCTACTTGTTCTCTGCAGGCATTCTTATGCGACCGCTCATCGAGAGAACGGGAATGATCTACCACCTTCACGGTAATGCCGCAGCAATTGAGGCTTGGAATAATGGCTGGCCCCGCAAATCGCAACCGACTTTTGAAAATCTCTTAGATCTGGTTATGGGGCAAGGTTCGGATGAGGAACGGGAAGCGGCTAAAACCGTGCTGCACAAGTTGGTGCATAGCGATCCTCGCTCTGCGAGCTTCAATGCCACAGTTCGGTCAGATGGCCTGCTTGCCTCCGCTTCGGGAAAAGAACTAAATGAACCGATGAAGGCTGACACTATTAGCGCGCTTGCGACGAACTGCCTAGATAAACTGACCAATATATCTATTGTGCTTCTTGGCGCACCAAGCGAGAACGTCCATTGAGGCCCAACCCATCATTTCACCGGACCTGCGCGAAAAGCCGCGCAGTCCGGTGAATTCAAACGTTAGAGCGCATGGTTAGGAAGCGATCTGTCGTCTTGCTGCTGGTTGCCGTTGCGATCGCATTTGGCGCTGGCGCAGTGACAGCTATTCGGCGAGGCTGGGGTTCACACGACGTTACGACAACCGTTGAAAACACATCCGCAATTCGCCTTCGATCGGTCACCATTCGACTCGAAACTTGCGGTAAGAAAGGATCAGTCGGAATCGAGGCACTCGCACCAGGGGAATCGCAACGATTGCGGTACCCGGTTTGCGGTGAGGGTGGCCAAACCATTGTCGCGGAATTTGAAGACGGCCGCGTTATCGAGGGAGGCGCGGCATACGTCGAAACCGGTTACGTGTGCGATGTGAAGATTTCTGGTGAAAGCATTAGCACGCAAGAGACGTTCTATGCGCTCTAACCAATCGCTCCACCGGTCCGATTTGGCGTCGTGGCGCTCGCGTCCGTCGCGCTTAAGAGCTTGCGCCGGCCGCACGCGTGTAGCGTCATCAGCGGCCGGTGAGCTCAGACGTTAAATTGCATGTCGGCAGCCGCTGAGTACGTCTCAACGCTTGGTGCCGCGGTCGCTGATGAGTTCGGCGCAGGAGTGGCATTCTCGAAAGCTAGTAAGTGCCTTATTTGGCCCACCGTGTTCGGCGGAAGCTACGTCCGTCTTTCCGGGTCCAACAAGTGGTCGCCCTTAATTTCTGTTAGCTTCTATTTCGGCAATCGGTACGAAGGCGCTACAACAATTGAGCGGCTGATTAATCTGCCCAAGAGACAACAGAGAGCCGGCCATATCCATCAGTACTCCCTGAATGCGCATCTCATGCATGGATTGGCGTTTAGCTCTGACTACACATTTCAAATTGACATAAGGAGACCCCCGGTTGATATCGCATGTACTGTCGCGGACGCAATTCGTCAAATCGCAGTACCGTTTTGGAATCGATATCCGACGGTTAGGTCTGCGCGGGACGCATTGCTATCGCGCGACGAGTGGTGCTTCCAGGCCGACGGCGCGTTTTGGCATGATCTTCTTTACCTCGATGCTGCACTCGGCGAACTCGAACATTTCGAGTCCTGGCTCGCACGACTTGAGGCATCGTATATGCCTAACGCGTCCGCCGAACTCGTCAAGGTTAAGGAGGCCGTGGCACATGCAATCTAACCAATCGCTCCACCGGTCGCCGGACGCGTCTGTCACGCGGCTTGCAAGCGCAACCCGCGCGGCCAGCCGCTGACGCCGGTGAGCTCGGTCTATAAGGACTTCCCCACAGCGCAAGAACTTTCTGTGGTGAGCGGTTTGTCTATTTCATGATCATTCTCCGCCGGGCACTGCGCGTGATGACGGCAAGAGATCGGACTGCGAGTCTATAACCGGCCTCGTGATGGGCAGCAAGCTGCCCGGGCCCCAATGCAAGCCGCGCGTTCGGTCCTCGATCGTTAGTCGGCATGACGTCTGCCCCAGAGCTCATCAGGTTCTCCGAACGCCGGTCTGACCTATTGCCTCGTACACAGCGCAGTGGTGTGGTGGGTCGGTAGTTGTGCGGTGGTGTTCAAGCCATGACGGTCCGCAACGGCTCGTCCTTGGCGAGCAGTGCCCAGACGATGCGGGCGTTCTTGGCCGCGATGGCGACACAGGCCTGGTGATAACCGCGCCGCTCGCGAACACTCAGTGCCCAGCGTGACAGCCGATCCTCGCGCCGGCTGGCTGCTTGCAGCACGGCCCGGGCACCGAGAACCAATAGAGTGCGCAGGTAGGGATCACCCCGTCGGGTGATGTGCCCGAGGCGGGTCTTGCCACCGGTGGAGTACTGCCGCGGCACCAGGCCGAGCCAGGCGGCGAACTGCCGGCCGTTGTCGAACTCATGGGCGCTGCCGACACTGGCGATGATCGCCGAGGCGGTCAGTGGTCCAACCCCGCAAAGTGCCTGCACCTGCTGAGCACGCTCATCGCCGCGGGCGAGACGAGCCAGCTCCCGTTCGTACTCAACAACGCGCTCGTCGAGAACCTGCACGTGGGCTTGCAGGTCACCGAGGGCGCGCGCCGCCAGCGGCGGCAGTTGGTCGAGCAGTGCCGGCAGGCGACGCCGCACTTCCACCGCCCGCTGCGGCAGGACATGGCCGAACTCGGCGAGCAGGCCGCGGATCCGGTTGAGCGTCGCGGTGCGTTCCTCGACAAAGCCCTGGCGTACCCGGTGCAACGCCAGTACCGATTGCTGCTCCGCTGACTTGACCGGTACGAAGCGCATGCTCGGCCGGCTCACTGCCTCGCAGATCGCCTCGGCGTCGTTGCCATCGTTCTTGCCCCCGCGACGATACGGCGCTACAAACTTTGGTGCCATCAGCCGCACCGTATGCCCAAACGCTCCGAACTGCCGCGCCCACTCGTGGGCCCCCGAGCAGGCTTCCAGGCCAATCAGGCAGGCCGGCAATTGGGCCACCACGCTCAGCAGTTGCCCGCGCCGTACCGTGCGCCGCAAGACCTCCCGGCCCCGGTCATCAACGCCATGCAGGGAAAAGACATTTTTTGCCAAATCAATTCCGACGGTAGTAATGTTGTTCACGGACTTCCCCTTCTCAATGAGATTGAACATGCAACACATCAATCCTGGCACCTCGATGCCGTTATGGGACGGGGAAGTCCCTTACATTCGTTAGAAGGCCCCTCACAAGTCCCATATTTGTCGTATGGCTATTTAGCCATACCTCTGGTAGGGTTCCTCCATGACAGCCGATTTCGACTGGGACCCGGTCAAGGATGCCGAGAATCAACGAAAGCAC
>CAYJPG010000013.1:0-40424 GCA_964371995.1 uncultured Chromatiaceae bacterium
GTGCCGGTGTGGTTGCGAAAATTCTCAAGTAAGAGCAAAGGTAGTAAAGAAAATGGCCAAGAGTCAGAACATCAGGATCCGGTTGAAGGCGTTTGATCATCGCCTGCTCGACACGTCGGCACGCGAGATCGTTGAGACCGCCAAGCGCACTGGTGCCCAGGTTCATGGCCCGGTTCCTCTGCCCAGCCGGATTGAGCGGTTTACCGTTCTGACCTCGCCGCACGTTGACAAGGACGCCCGGGATCAGTACGAAATCCGGACCCACAAGCGGCTGATGGATATTGTGGAACCGACCGACAAGACAGTGGACGCCCTGATGAAGCTGGAGCTTCCGGCCGGGGTCGACGTACAGATAAAGTTGAACTAGCGGAAATTGAACTGAGCCGGAAGACTGTTATACTAACCGGCTACGCGGTAGGTACCGACAGGTTCCCTGCGGTGCACAAAGCGTCGGTGGCATCTGGTCCGGAAGCGGGCCTGGCCACTCAAGAGCAAGGCTGAATAGACTGCGGTGGCCCCGGACGGGCCGCATAACAAAATTGTTGAATCCGCCGTACGGCGCGGGTTCGGGGTCTCCGATGGAACGGCTGCGACCGCCAAGAGATGGTGGGGAGCTGCTTCCGCTCCGGATTCCCGAGCCAGCAGCCGCCAAGGCGACCAAGGTATAGCGAGATGGCCATCGGTCTGGTAGGGCGAAAGCGCGGAATGACGCGAATCTTCACTGAAGATGGCGCTTCTGTGCCTGTAACGGTCATTGAGGCGCTGCCGAACCGCGTTACGCGGGTCAAGTCGGCAGACTCAGACGGCTATTCGGCAATCAAGGTCACCACGGGCTCGGTCAAGCTCAGCCGTATCAGCAAGACGCTGGCGGGTGAGTATGCCAAGGCCGGCGTAGAGCCGGGCGAGGGCATGTGGGAGTTCCGGGTCAGCGAGGAAGAGGCTGGCGCGCACCCCCAAGGGTCACAAATTACTGTCGAGGCGTTTGCTGCCGGGCAGCTCGTCGATGTTCGTGGTACCACGATCGGCAAGGGATTCGCCGGCACCATCAAGCGGCACCATTTCGCTGGCCAGGATGCAACTCACGGTAACTCGGTCTCGCACCGTGTGCCGGGCTCCATCGGTCAGCGCCAGACGCCTGGACGGGTGTTCAAGGGCAAGCGGATGTCGGGTCATCTCGGCAATATCGGACGCAGCACATTGAATCTGGCTGTTGTACGGGTTGACGCCGAGCGCAACCTGCTACTGGTCAAAGGTGCTGTGCCAGGGCATGCGGGTTCGCACGTGGTGGTCAAGCCCGCTGCGAAGATTCGCCGCAAGAAGAAAGGCTGAGGCAGAGATGAAGCTCGCAATTCACGGCGGTGGCAGCCTTGAGGTGTCTGAGGATACCTTTGGCGCCAAATTCAACGAGGCGCTGATTCATCAGGTCATTACTGCCTATATGGCGGGTGGCCGGGCCGGAACGAAAGCGCAGAAGACGCGCGCTGAAGTCCGGGGCGGTGGACGCAAGCCGCACAAGCAAAAGGGTAGCGGTCGCGCCCGTGCCGGTACCACCCGTGGCCCGATCTGGGTCGGCGGCGGTCGGGCATTCGCAGCCAAACCCCGCGACTACAGTCAGAAAGTCAACCGGAAGATGTATCAGGCCGCAATGCGGTCGGTTTTCTCCGAGTTGATCCGGCAGGAGCGTCTCATCGTTGTCGATGATATCGAGATTGCCCGGCCAAAGACCCGCGATCTCGTTGCCTGGCTGCAGGGTTTCGGCCTGCAGCGCGTGCTTATCCTTGTCGATGAGTGCAAGGATAACCTGCGTTTGTCGGCACAAAATCTCCACTGGGTTGATGTTGTCGATATTCACAGCCTGAACCCGCTTGCGCTCGTTCGCTTTGAGAAAGTGCTGGCGACTGCTGCTGCAGTCAAGGCTGTTGGGGAGCGTTTGTCATGACCGTCAATCTCGCCAATGAAAAACTGATGTCCGTACTGGTCGGGCCGCATCTTTCGGAAAAGAGCAGCCGGGTTGCGGAGAAAGTCAGGCAGTTCGTGTTCAAGGTGCGTCGCGACGCTGACAAGAAGCAGATCAAGCGCGCCGTTGAGTTGATGTTCGGCGTCAAGGTTACCGCGGTGCAGGTCGTGCATGTAGCCGGCAAGGTAAAGCGGCTCGGACGCAGCATCGGCAGGCGCCATGACTGGAAGAAAGCCTATGTAACGCTGGCCGAAGGCCAGGATATCGATTTCCACGGGAACGCCTGACAGGCTCCGGAAGAAAGACGTTCGATCAAGAGACCCTAGGGCTTAAACCATGGCACTCCAGCAAACAAAACCAACCTCCCCTGGGCGTCGTTTCGTCGTCAAGGTGCCGACGCCGGACCTGCACAAGGGTGCGCCACATGCGCCGCTCGTCGTGCAGATCGGCCGCGCTACCGGTCGTAACAGTCATGGCCGGATCACCACGCGGCACAAGGGTGGTGGTCACAAGCGGTTATACCGGATCATCGACTTCAAGCGCGACAAGGACAGCATCCCTGCGAAGGTCGAGCATATTGAATACGATCCGAATCGTAGCGCGCATATCGCCCTGCTGCTGTACGCAGATGGCGAGCGTCGCTACATCATTGCGCCCAAAGGGATTGCTGCGGGGGACAGTGTTGTTTCCGGTCGCGATTCACCGATCAAGACCGGCAATGCAATGCCACTGCGGAACATCCCGGTTGGTACGCTGGTGCATGCCGTCGAACTGAAGCCCGGCAAGGGTGCGCAGCTCGCACGTGCTGCCGGTACCGGTATTCAGATCGTCGCCCGTGAGGGCACATATGCGACCGTCCGCCTGCGTTCTGGCGAGATGCGGAAGGTGCATGTTGAGTGCCGCGCAACGATTGGCGAGGTCGGGCGCGAAGAGCACAACCTGCGCAAGTTCGGCAAGGCTGGTGCAAAGCGCTGGCGCGGTATTCGCCCGACAGTTCGCGGCGTTGCCATGAACCCGGTCGATCACCCGCACGGCGGCGGTGAAGGCAAGACCTCAGGTGGTCGCCATCCGGTCACGCCATGGGGCGTAAAGACCAAGGGCTACAAGACCCGGCACAACAAGCGAACTGCCGGAATGATCGTGCGTCGGCGCGACAAGAAGTAACGACAGATACCGTCAAAGGATTTTGAATCGTGGCACGTTCCGTAAAAAAGGGGCCGTTTATCGATCTGCATCTGGCCAACAAGGTCAGGGTAGCGGTCGGCACCAACAATCGTCGGCCAATCAAGACGTGGTCGAGACGTTCGACGATCCTGCCGGAAATGGTAGGCCTCACGATTGCCATTCATAACGGCCGCGATCACATCCCGGTGCTGATTACCGAGAATATGGTTGGTCACAAGCTCGGCGAATTCGCCGTAACCCGGACCTTCAAGGGGCACTCGGGCGACAAGAAGACAAAGGCTGCAGGTTAAGGATCCGGATATGCAGGTTTCAGCCACATTGAAGTACGCGCGCATCTCGCCGCAGAAATGCCGGCTGGTTGCCGATGCCATTCGCGGGAAGTCGGTTGCCGGCGCCAAGCAGATCCTGGAGCTGATGCCGAAGAAGGGTGCGCTTCTGCTGAAGAAGGTGCTCGATTCGGCTATTGCCAATGCCGAGCATAACAATGCGGCAGATATCGACGAGTTGAGGGTATCTACCGTCTTCGTGAATGAAGCGCCGAAACTGCGTCGGTTCCGCGCTTCTGCGAAGGGTCGGGCTTCGCCTCGCCAGAAGCGCAGCAGTCATATCACCATACAAGTCGCGGACGAATAGCAGCATGGGACAAAAGGTCAATCCGATCGGGATCCGGCTCGGTATCACGCGGGACTGGTCGTCCAAGTGGTACGCCGACCAGCGCACTTTTCCACATTACATTGCAATGGATTACAAGATCCGTGAGTTTCTGAAGAAGAAGCTCAAGGATGCTTCGGTAAGCAAGATCCTGATTGAGCGGCCGGCACGCAAGGCCCACATCACGATTCATACGGCGCGGCCCGGAGTTGTGATCGGCAAGAAGGGCGAGGATATCGAAAGCCTGCGGGCCCAGGTGGCCAAGCTGCTGAAGATGCCGGTCAACGATGTGCGGATCAATATTGCGGAAATCCGCAAACCGGAGCTGGATGCCAAGCTGGTCGCCGAAGGGATTGCGCAGCAGCTCGAGCGGCGCGTGATGTTTCGCCGGGCCATGAAGCGTTCAGTGCAGAACACGATGCGTCTGGGTGCGCTCGGCATCAAGGTGCAGGTCTCGGGCCGCCTGAATGGCGGTGAGATCGCTCGAACCGAGTGGACGCGGGAAGGGCGGGTGCCACTGCATACCTTCCGCGCCGATATCGATTATGCATTGGCAGAAGCAATGACCACCTATGGGGTCATCGGTGTAAAAGTCTGGATTTTCCGTGGCGAAGTGTTCGATCCCCGCCAGGAAGTCGTGACGGAAGAAGCGGCAGCTCCGGCTGCGGCGGCGCGTTAAGGAATTGACGAAATGTTGCAGCCAAAACGCACCAAGTTCAGAAAGCAGTTCAAGGGCCGTAACCGTGGGCTCGCACAGCGCGGCAATACCGTCGCTTTTGGCGAGTACGGACTGAAGGCCACGGACCGTTGCCGGCTGACGGCCCGCCAGATTGAGGCCGCACGCCGGGCGATGACCCGCTATGTAAAGCGTGGCGGCAAAGTATGGATCCGGGTATTCCCGGACAAGCCGATCACCGCCAAGCCGCTGGAAGTCAGGCAGGGCAGCGGTAAGGGTAACGTCGAGTTCTGGGTGGCCCTGGTGCAGCCCGGTACCGTGCTTTACGAGATGGAAGGTGTGACCGAGGCGATTGCCCGTGAAGCCTTCCGTCTGGCGGCGTCAAAGCTGCCTGTAGCGACCACGTTTGTCAGCCGGCACGTTGTTTAGACGTCCGGTATTTGAGGATTCAGGCGATGAAGCTGACCGAACTGCGCAAAAAGACTGAGGCCCAGCTGGGCGAAGAACTGCTTGGCCTGCGCAAAGAGCAGTTCAACCTGCGCATGCAGCGTGCAACCGGTCAGCTGAGCAAGCCGGATCAGTTCGCCAAGGTGCGGAAAAACATAGCGCGGATAAAGACACTGATGACCGAACAGAGCAACACGACGAAGATCGGTGGTGCGGCATGAGCGACAACGTGAGCAGCCATGCCGCTGAGTCCGCCGCACCGATCCGGACACTGACGGGTACGGTGGTCAGCAGCAGCATGCAGAAGACCATTGCTGTTGTGGTCGAACGGCTCGTCAAGCATCCGCAATACAGCAAGTACGTTCGCCGCACCACGAAGCTGCTGGCGCACGACGAGGACAACAGTTCTCAGAAGGGAGATGTTGTTTCCATTACCGAGTGCCGGCCCTACTCGAAGCGCAAGGCCTGGCGGCTCGTAGAGGTTATCAAGCGGGCGGCGGTGGAGTAGGCGTTCCCCAAAAGGGGATGCCGGTCTCACAGCAGAAGCCTTAGCAGCGCTGGTTTTATCGGGAATCGATCATGATCCAAATGCAAACATACCTCGCGGCCGCCGATAACAGCGGTGCTCGCCAGATGATGTGCATCAAGGTGCTTGGTGGCAGCCGCCGTCGTTACGCGTATATCGGCGACGTCATCAAGGTCAGTATCAAGGACGCGATCCCCAGGGGTCGGGTCAAGAAGGGTGAGGTTTACAACGCAGTCGTGGTGCGTACCCGAAAAGGCGTACGGCGCCCCGATGGATCGGTGATTCGCTTCGACGGTAACGCGGCTGTGCTGTTGAACAACAAGCTGGAGCCGATCGGCACGCGAATTTTCGGGCCAGTCACCCGGGAACTGCGTAACGAGAACTTCATGAAGATCATTTCTCTTGCACCGGAGGTGCTCTGAGTATTGCCAGAGTATGGCGAACTAAGTGGATGGTAGAGGCTTTAACAGGATCAGCAAAAACGACCAGGTAATGGTCAGCACCGGCCGCGACAAGGGTCGACGCGGAACCGTTACCAAGGTGGATGGTGACCGGGTCTGGGTTGAAGGCGCCAATGTCGTGAAGCGGCATCAGCGTGGGAACCCGAACAAGGGGCTGCAGGGCGGTATCGTCGAGAAAGAGATGCCCCTGCATATCTCCAACGTGATGCTGTTCAACCCCGTGACCAACAAGGGTGATCGCATCGGTTTCCGTACGCTGGAAGATGGCCGGAAAGTCAGGTACTTCAAGTCGAACAAAGAGGTCGTGGATGTCTGATCCGTGTCTGGCTGAGCCAGAACAGCGTGTCAATAGAATCCCAGCAAGTTTATGACCAGACTACAGCAAGAATACGTCACCACGATCGTCCCGAAACTGCGTGAGCGGCTCGGTCTCGACAATGTGATGGAAGTGCCGCGGATCACCAAGATCACGCTGAACATGGGCGTGGGTGAGACGATCACGGACAAGAAAGTGATCGAGAAAGCCGTGCAGGACATGACGAGCATCGCCGGCCAGAAGCCGCAGATTACGCTCGCGCGCAAATCTGTAGCAACCTTCAAGGTTCGTGAGGGTTATCCGGTAGGCTGCAAGGTAACCCTGCGTCGCGGCCGCATGTATGAGTTTCTTGACCGCCTGGTCAACATTGCCATTCCGCGTGTACGCGACTTCCGCGGCCTGAACGGCCGGTCGTTTGATGGCCGTGGCAACTACAGCATGGGCATCCAGGAACAGATCATTTTTCCGGAAATCGACTACGACAAGATCGATATGATCCGGGGCATGGACATCACGATTACGACAACAGCGCGCACCGATGAGCATGCGCGGGCCTTGCTTGAAGCCTTCAACTTTCCTTTCCGCAAGTGACGGGATAAATCCGAATATGGCCAAGAAATCGATGGTTCTCCGGGATGTGAAACGGGCAAAACTCGTGCAGCGCTACGCCAAAAAGCGCCAGGAGCTGAAAGCCATAATCGCCAGCCCGAAGTCGCGGCCGGAAGACAAGCAGACGGCGCAGGAAAAGCTGCAGTCGCTGCCGCGGGACTCGAGTCCTAGCCGAATGCGGAGCCGCTGCGGGATCACCGGAAGGTCGCGTGGCTACTACCAGAAGTTTGGTCTGTCGCGTACCAAGCTTCGTGAGCTCACGCTGGAAGGCAACATTCCTGGCATGCGCAAGGCCAGCTGGTAAACCGATCAGCAACCTGTCCGGCTGATCCGGCAGGCTGCGACATAACAGCAGACAGAAGCGAGTAAACGAATTCATGAGCATCTCCGACCCGATCGCCGACATGCTGACCCGCATCCGGAATGGCCAGAGGGTTTCCCTGCCTTCCGTGACCATGCCTTCTTCGACGAAGAAGGAGTCCATTGCGAAGGTGTTGCTGGATGAAGGCTATATCGCTTCGTATCGGGTAGAGCCGAGTGAGAACAACAAGTCGGTTCTGCAGATTGAACTCAAGTATTTTGAAGGACGCCCCGTAATCGATGAAATACGGCGTGTCAGCCGTTCGGGGCTCCGTATCTACCGCGGCAAGAGCGATGTGCCAAAGGTCCAGGGCGGCCTTGGAATTGCGATCGTCTCGACGTCGGCTGGTGTAATGAGCGACCGTGCGGCCCGCGCTGGCGGGCATGGCGGAGAAGTGCTCTGCATCGTTTCCTGATGCAGGTTGAATACAAATCCGGGATGAACTAGATGTCCAGAGTCGCAAAAAAGCCGGTGCTGCTGCCCAAGGGGGTCGAGATGACCCAGGCGGCAGGCACGGTAAAGGTCAAGGGCCCGAAGGGCGAGCTGCATCTGTCGCTCAGCGCCGATGTGGAAGTGAACATTGCCGACGATCAGGCCAATGTCACCAGCCGCAAGTCAGAGCAGCGTGCATGGGCAATTGCGGGGACCACCCGCGCCCTGCTCGCCAACATGGTTGAAGGCGTTTCCAAGGGGTTCGAGCGCAAGCTGGAGCTGGTCGGCGTCGGCTATCGCGCGCAGGCGCAGGGCAAGAAGCTCAATCTGACGCTGGGCTTTTCCCATCCGGTGGCTTATGCGGTTCCCGATGGCATCACCATCGATACGCCGAGCCAGACGGAAATCCTGATCAAGGGCGCGGACAAGCATCAGGTCGGCCAGGTGGCCGCTGATATCCGCAGTTATCGCCCGCCTGAGCCCTACAAAGGCAAGGGTGTGCGGTATTCCACAGAACGAGTTGTGCTGAAGGAGGCGAAGAAGAAATAGGTGCCGGGTTGAGTTCAACCAACACCCCTTGCTTCAGAGGCGCTATGACCAAGAACGACAACAGACTGAGACGTGCGCGGCGGTCCCGGGCAAAGATCCGCGAGCTAGGCATTGCCCGGCTCACGATTCACCGGACTCCGCAGCACATGTATGCGCAGATCATCGGTCCCGATGGCGGTACGGTGGTGGTTTCGGCATCAACCTTGCAAAAGGACGTGCGCGAAGCTCTCGACGGCACCGGCAACATCGCCGCCGCGGCGGTGGTTGGCCGGTCGATAGCCGAAAAGGCAAAGGCGGCTGGCGTCACGCGCGTGGCGTTCGACCGGTCCGGTTTTCAGTATCACGGGCGCGTCAAGGCATTGGCTGAAGCGGCTCGCGAAAACGGCTTGGAGTTCTGATAGTGGCGCGTAGACAGGAAGGTTTGGGCCAGGGGCGCTCGGGTGAAGGCGACGACTACCTCGAGAAGCTCGTTGCAGTTAACCGCGTGGCCAAGGTCGTCAAAGGTGGTCGCCAGTTCGGCTTTACCGCACTGACGGTCGTTGGCGATGGCAAGGGCAAGGTTGGCTTCGGTTACGGCAAGGCGCGTGAGGTGCCGGCTGCAATCCAGAAATCCATGCAGGCCGCACGTCGCAATCTGCGCACCGTGGCGCTGAAGAAGGACACGCTGTTTTATGCGCGCACCGGCAACCACGGTTCGACGCGCGTTTACATGCAGCCGGCTTCAGACGGTACCGGAATCATCGCGGGTGGCGCGATGCGTGCGGTGTTTGAGTGTGCGGGCGTGCGCAACGTGCTGGCGAAAAGCTACGGCTCACGAAATCCGATCAATGTGGTGCGCGCCACGATGAACGCGCTCAGTGACATGTACTCGCCGGAGACGATTGCTGCCAAGCGCGGCAAGACTCTGGCAGAAATTACCGGCGCCTGAGTCGAGCTGACCAGGAATTCCGGGTTCAAGGAAACGGTGCGCCAATGGCAAAGCCCAAGCAACTGAAAGTTACGCTCGTAAAGAGCAAGTTTGGTCGTCTTCCGAAGCATCGGGCCTGCGTTTCAGGTCTTGGTTTGCGGCGGATGCACCACACGGTTCTGGTCGATGATACGCCGGAGAATCGCGGTATGGTCAATCGCATTGCCTATATGTTGCGTGTAGAGCAGGCCTGAGAGACAAGGAAGCAGATATGAAGCTGAATACCCTTAAGCCTGGATCCAGAAAGGCACCGAAACGCGTTGGTCGCGGCAGTTCCGCTGGCCAGGGCAAGACCTGCGGTCGTGGCCACAAGGGTCAGTCGGCGCGTGCCGGCGGTTATCACAAGGTCGGTTTCGAAGGCGGTCAGATGCCGCTGCAGCGGCGCTTGCCGAAGATCGGCTTCGTGTCGCAGATGATTGGCTCGACTGCCGAAGTTCGTTTGCATGAACTTGAGCGCGTAAAGGCAGAGGTAATCGATCTGGCCAGCCTGAAGGATGCCGGCATCGTGTCGCGGGAAGCCGAAAAGGCCAAGGTGATCAGCTCCGGCAAGATCGCCAAGGCAGTAAAGGTGCGTGGCATCAAGGTCACGCCAGGGGCCCGCAAGGCCATTGAAGCTGCCGGCGGCAGCATCGAAGAATAATTGCAGGACTGACGGAATACATCGTGGCAAAAGGCGGAAAGGCAAATCCTGCAGCGACTCTCGGCGAAGCTCCGCGCTTCACCGAGCTGCGCAAGCGCCTGTTTTTCCTGCTTGGCGCTCTGGTGGTCTATCGGATCGGCACCTTTATTCCCGTCCCCGGTATCGATCCGCAAGCCCTGGCACGCTTCTTTGAGCAGCAGTCTGGCACGATCCTCGCGATGTTCAACATGTTCTCCGGTGGAGCGCTTTCGCGTCTGAGTATTTTTGCGCTGGGCGTGATGCCCTATATCTCGGCTTCGATCATTGTGCAGATGGCCGGTATGGTCATCCCGCAGTTGAGCCAGTTGCGCAAGGAAGGCGAGTCCGGGCGTCGCAAGCTGACCCAGTACACGCGCTTTGGCACGGTCGGGCTGGCTCTTGTGCAGTCCATCGGCGCGGCTGTCGCACTGCAGAACCAGTCAGTCGTGATCAATCCAGGCCCCAATTTTGTCTTCACGGCTGCGGTCACGCTGGTTACCGGGACGATGTTCCTGATGTGGCTCGGTGAGCAGATTACCGAGCGCGGTCTGGGTAATGGCATTTCGATGATCATTCTGGCCAGCATCATCTCCGGCCTGCCGGCCGCCATCGGCGGCACGCTCGAACTCGTAAATACCGGTGAGATGAACCCGGCCGTCGCACTCATCCTCGTCTTGCTGGTGATTGCGGTTACCGCTTTCGTGGTGTACATGGAGCGCGGCCAGCGCAGAATTACCGTCAACTATGCGCGCCGCCAGCAGGGCCGTCGGGTCTATGCCGGCCAGTCCAGCCACCTGCCGTTCAAGATCAACATGTCGGGTGTTATCCCGCCAATCTTTGCCTCCAGTATCATTCTGTTTCCGGCCACAATCGCCGGCTGGTTTGGTACCACCCAGGGCTTCGGCTGGCTGCAGACGCTTTCTGCGGAACTCTCGCCAGGTCAGCCGATCTACATCATGCTGTATGCGAGCATGATCATGTTTTTCTGCTTCTTCTATACGGCACTGGTGTTTAATTCCCGCGAGACTGCCGACAACCTGAAGAAGAGCGGTGCGTTTATTCCGGGTATCCGGCCGGGGCAGCAGACGTCCGAGTACATCGACAAGGTGCTCACACGGCTGACCTTCTGGGGCGGCCTCTATGTGGTGGCGGTATGTATGCTGCCGGAGTTCATGATTCTCTACTGGCGGGTACCGTTTTATTTCGGCGGGACCTCGCTGATGATCATCGTGGTAGTCACGATGGACTTCATGGCGCAACTTCAGGCGCACACGATGTCTCATCAATACGACAGCATGCTGAAGAAGGCCAATTTCAGCGGCATTGGACGGGCTGGTCAGATCCGTTAAGAAGCTGGCCACAGGAGTACATATATGAAGGTCCGGGCATCAGTGAAGAAGATCTGCAGAAACTGCAAGATCGTTCGGCGTAATCGCGTGGTACGGGTGATCTGCAGCGATCCCCGTCACAAGCAGCGTCAGGGTTAATGGCTCCGGTTACTGGAGAGCAGGGTTAATGGCACGTATCGCTGGCATCAACATCCCCCCCAACAAGCATGTGGGGATTGCGTTAACGCATATTTTCGGCGTTGGGCGGCAGCGCGCCCTCGATGTCTGTGAGGCATCGGGTATTGCACCAGACGTCAAGGTGAAAGATCTCACCGAGCCTGAAGTAGAACGGATCCGTGGCGAGATCGCGCGGTTTCCGGTCGAGGGTGATCTGCGCCGGGAAGTGTCCATGAGCATCAAGCGCCTCATGGATCTCGGCTGTTACCGGGGTATCCGCCATCGCAAGGGTCTGCCGATGCGAGGGCAGCGCACGCGCACCAATGCGAGGACCCGCAAAGGTCCGCGCCGGGCAATCAGAAGATAGCTGGACGGTTATCGTCACCGGCTGCCGGTGATGGCGCCTGCCACGACAGGATTACAGAGAGATTTATGGCACAAGAACCCGAAACACCAGATACCCCGGATACCCCCGAAGCGGAAACTGCCGCTGCGGCTGCCACCAAGGCGCGGAAGAAGGGCAAGCGGCATGTCGTCGACGGCATCGCCCATATCCATTCCACGTTCAACAATACGATCGTGACGATCACCGACCGGCAGGGCAATACGCTGAGCTGGGCAACGGCCGGCAGCTGTGGTTTCAAGGGCTCACGCAAGAGCACGCCGTTTGCCGCCCAGGTTGCAGCCGAGCGCGCTGGCCAGGCGGCCCTCGAGTATGGCGTCAAGGCGCTGGAAGTGCTCGTCAGCGGTCCGGGTCCGGGACGTGAGTCAGCGGTCCGGTCACTAAATGGTGCGGGTTTCCGTATCGGCAATATTGAAGACATCACGCCCATTCCGCACAACGGCTGTCGTCCGCCGAAGAAGCGGCGCGTTTAAAGGTAAGAGTAATGGCCAGATATCGTGGACCGACATGCAAGCTTGCCCGCCGGGAAGGTACAGACCTGTTCCTGAAGAGTGGCATCAAACCACTTGAGACCAAGTGCAAGCTGGAAACGCCTCCGGGAACCAAGCAGCAGGCGACCAGGAAATCCCGCCTCTCGGGCTACGGCCTCCAGTTGCGTGAAAAGCAGAAACTGCGGCGCATGTATGGGGTGCTGGAACGCCAGTTCCGCATCACCTATCACAAGGCATCGCAGATGAAGGGTTCGACCGGTGAGAACCTCCTCAAGCTTCTGGAGGGGCGCCTGGACAACGTGGTCTACCGGATGGGGTTTGGTTCAACGCGTGCAGAAGCACGCCAGTTGGTGAGTCATTGCGCGATCCTGGTAAACAAGAAGGTCGTCAATATCGCGTCGTACCAGGTTTCGGCCGGCGATACCGTTGAGGTACGTGAGAAGTCCAGGCAGCAGCCGCGGATCAAGAACGCTATCGCGATGGCCAGCCAGGTCGGTTTCCCGGACTGGGTGCTGGTCGATGACAAGGCGATGACCGGAACCCTGAAGTCCCTGCCGGCCCGGGAAGATATCCTGCCCGACGTGAACGAGAACCTCGTCGTCGAGCTGTATTCCAAGTAATCAATCAATCAAGAGTGGGTTCGCATATGCAACCATCAATCAGTGAGTTTCTGAAGCCGCGCAATGTTCGCGTGCAGGCCGAGACCGGCAACCGCGCCCGTATCGTGATTGAACCCCTTGAGCGTGGCTTTGGCCATACTCTGGGTAATGCGCTGCGTCGCGTTCTGCTGTCAAGCATGCCCGGCGCAGCCATCGTCGAGGCGGAAATCGAAGGTGTGCTCCATGAGTACACCAGCATTGAAGGGGTGCAGGAAGACGTCGTTGAAATTCTGCTCAACCTCAAGGGTGTCGCGTTGCGCATGCATGCCCGCGACCGCGTTGAACTGACCTTGCATCGCAAGGGCCCTGGTCCGGTCACGGCAGGCGACATTACGACTGATCACGATGTGGAAGTCGTCAACCCGCGGCATGTGATTGCCAACCTGACCAATGCCGGCGAACTGAAGATCCTGCTGACCATCGAGCGTGGCCGTGGTTACCGGGCTGCTACCCAGCAGGTCGATGCCGATGGACAGACCACCGCCACCATCGGTCATCTGCGCCTCGACGCTTCGTTCAGCCCGGTGCGCAAGGTTACCTATACCGTTGAGGCGGCGCGCGTAGAGCAGCGCACGGACCTCGACAAGCTGGTGCTTGATGTAGAGACCAACGGCACCATCAATCCGGAAGACGCGATCCGGCGTGCCGGCACGATCCTCAAGGATCAGCTCGATGTGTTCCTCGAGCTGCGTGGTCAGGACGAAACCGCTGCTTCGACCACCGAATCGCAGATCGAACCGATCCTGTTGCGTCCGGTCGATGAGCTTGAGCTGACGGTGCGGTCGGCGAACTGCCTCAAAGCCGAGAACATCAACTACATCGGGGACCTGGTTCAGCGCACTGAGGTCGAGTTGCTGCGGACGCCGAACCTCGGCAAGAAATCGCTTACCGAGATCAAGGAAGTCCTGGAAAGCCATGGGCTGTCGCTGGGCATGCGTGTCGAGAGCTGGCCGCCGCCCGGCCTGATCAAGCACGACGAGCAGGCAGCCTGAGTAAACGCCCGGATCAGTATTGATCCGGCGAATCTGAAGATTTAACGGAATTTGTCACCATGATGCACCGTAAGGCCGGCCGTGCCCTCGGCAGAAAAAGCAGCCACCGGACAGCAATGTACCGCAATATGGCCGCGTCGCTGATTTGCGAGGAGACCATCCGCACGACTGTACCGAAAGCCAAGGAACTGCGGCGCGTCATCGAGCCTCTGATCACGCTCGCAAAGGAAGACGGGGTGGCTCGTCGCCGCCTGGCTTTCTCGCGGCTGCGCGACCGGACTTCGGTGGGCAAACTGTTCAACGAACTCGGTCCGCGCTTCAAGAGCCGGCCAGGTGGCTATCTGCGTATTCTGAAGATGGGCTACCGCGCGGGCGACTGTGCACCGATGGCGCTGGTCATGCTGACGGATCGCGCGGTACCTGCTGATGCGGCGCCCGAGCCGAAAGGCCGGAAGAAGGTTGTGAAGAAGGTCGCAAAGAAGGTGGTCGCCAAACCGAAGGCTGAGGCAAAGACTGCTGCCAAGCCCCGCAAGAAGGCCGCCAAAAAGGCTGCCGCTGCCTGATCCCTGACGGGGTCCGCTTCCGGACCCCGTTTTCAAAGCTGTTTGAAGTCGTTGCCCGGGTCAGCCCGTAGTTGCTGATTCCGGCTGTGCTTCTGCCTCGTTTCGCTGCAGTTCCTCGATCTCCCGGCTGATGTATTCCGGGGACTGTGTCTTGCGCGCCAACAGGACGTAGATCGCGGGAATCAGGTAGAGGGTCAGGAATACAGAGATCGTTACGCCGAAAAACACCGTTGCACCAAGCGTGCGCCTCGATTCGGTGCCGGCGCCGGTGGCGGCGATGAGCGGAATGGCTCCAAAGGCCGTACACAGGCTGGTCATCAGCACGGGGCGCAGACGTATGGTGGCGGCGGAGATGATTGCCGCATAGAACTCGGTGCCCCGATCCCGCAGCTGATTGGCAAACTCAACGATCAGGATGCCGTTTTTTGCCGCGAGTCCGATCAGCATGATCGCGCCGATCTGGCTGTACACGTTGACCGATGATCCGAATGCCCAGAGGCCAACCAGTCCGCCGGTGATCGCCATCGGTACCGTCAGCATGATGATCAGCGGATGCCTGAAGCTCTCGAACTGCGCGGCAAGAATCAGGAACACGACGATCATGGCAAAGCCAAAAGTCAGGTAAATCGCATTACCCGATCGCTTGTATTCGCGGGCCTCGCCATCGAAATCGATCTTCGCCTCGGGTGGCAGCTCCCTGGCGATCAGCTGCTCCATGTAAGTTACGGCTTCACCGATGGAATAGCCGGGTGCCAGACTGGCACTCAGCGTCACGGAGCGGAGCTGATTGAAGCGCTTCAGCTCCTTCGGCCCGGCGATTTCCTCAAGCAGTACCAGACTCGCGAGTGGTATCAGCTGCGATGAGCGTTCCGAACGTACATAGATGTTCTGCAAATCCGATGGCGTGGCGCGGTCGCCGGCTGCACTCTGCAGGACGACGTTGTACTCCTCGCCACGCTCGACAAAACTGGTGACGATCCGCGAGCCGAGCATCGTTTCCAGGGTGCTGCCGATGGTCTGCAGTGAAACGCCGAGATCTGCGGCACGGTTCCGATCGATAGCGATCTTGATCTTGGGCTTGCCCGGGAAGAAATCCGAGCGCATACCGAGTATGCGCGGGTTCTCCTCATCAACCTTGTTGATGATCAGGTCCTGCCAGGCTGTCAGGTCTTCGTAGCTGGTAGCGCTGAGTATCACTGCCAGTCCCGCTCCGCCAGAGCGAATTGCCAGACTGGGGGGCAGAAATACGGTCGCCACCGCACCGGGCAAGCTGCCTACTTTGGTACGGATTTCTGCCGAGAGCTCCTGAGCCGAACGCTCCCTGTCTGCCCGCGAGACCAGCGGCATGTAAATGAAAGCGGTGTTTACATCGCCGCCGCTGCCCCACATACCGGTGCGGGAAACCACCCGTTTTATGTCCCCGGATACTACATAGGGTTTCAGCAGGGCTTCAATCACCCGGACCTGACGATCCATGTATTCCGGCGAGGCGCCCTCGGGGCCACGTACACTCATCAGCATCATGTTGCGGTCTTCAGCCGGTGCGTACTCGCCTGGCAGGCTGCTGAACAGTGCGGCGCCCAGCAGTGCGACGAGCACCAGCAGCACGACCGCTACCCAGCGCAGGCTGATGAAGCGGGTGAGCGAAACCCGATAGGCTTCGGTCAGGCGCCGAAATATCCGGTCGAGCGAGCTTGCCAGTCGGCCACGTTGAACGCCGCCGGCATACAGTCTGGACGTCAGCATCGGCACGAGCGTCAGGGCAACCAGACCCGACACCGCAATCGCTGCGGCCAGCGAAATGCCGAACTCGCCGAACAGGCGGCCGACATTGCCGGGCATGAACGAGATCGGCACAAACACCGCCACCAGTACCGCCGTGGTCGATATCACCGCAAAACCGATCTCCTGGCTGCCCTCGATGGAGGCGAGCAGGGGCGGACGCCCCAGTTCCATTTTTCGCACGATATTTTCGAGCACGACGATCGCATCATCGACGACCAGGCCGATGGCCAGTACCAGCCCGAGTAAGGTCAGTGTATTGATGGTGTAGCCAAGTGCGGCCATGACGATGAAGGCCGAGATGATCGCCACAGGAATCGTCAGCGCCGGGATGATCGTGGCGCGCAGCGAGCCGACGAAGGCAAATATCACAACCAGCACCAGCAGCAGGGCTTCGACCAGAACCTTGACCACCTCGATCATCGATTCCTCGATAAACCGTGAAAAATCGATGCTGGTGGAAACGATGAGATCGCCGGGGAGGCTGTCCTGCAGGCGGTCCACTTCGGCGAGCACGGCCTTGTTGACCTGCAGGATATTGGCATTGGCTTGGGGCACGATGCCGAGACTGATGCCCGCCACGCCGTTCGAGCGGGAGACGAAGCGCGCATCCTCGGGTTCAATGCGTACCTTTGCCACTTCGCCCAGTCGCGTCAGGTAGTTGTCACTGCTGCGGCTGACCACCAGCGCCTCGAAGTCGCTGACAGTATCCAGACCGGTGGCCGTACGCAGGGAGAACTCCCGCTGCTGTGACTCGATGCGGCCAGCTGGCAACTCGACGTTTTCCCTGCGCAGCGTGCTCTCTATATCTTCGACGGTGAGGCCGCGGGCGGCGAGCGCATCGCGATCCAGCCAGATACGCATCGCCGTCTTCTGTGCGCCGGCCAGCCGGATCGTGGCGACGCCGTCGACCGCAGACAACCGGTCCACGAGATTGCGTTCGGCGTAGTCGGTGAGATCCATCAGCGTGCGCGTCTGGCTGTCCACGCCGATGTACAGCGTGGCGTCCATGCCCTGATCCTGCTTGGTGATCTCGGGCGGGTTCGCGCCATCGGGCAGTTGCTTCTGGACGCGCGCGACACGTTCGCGGACATCGTTGGCAGCACCGTCCGGGTCGCGGTCCAGGCCAAACTCGATCACGATGTTCGACCGCTCGTCCTGGCTGCTGGAGGTAAGTTTCAATACGCCGGCAATCCCGGATATTTGATCCTCTATGACCTGCGTGACGCGCCGCTCGACGACCTCGGCCGACGCGCCCCGATAGACCGTCGTCACCGATACCACCGGTGGATCGATGTTGGGGAATTCGCGTATGGGCAGCCGGCTGACAGCCAGGAGGCCGAGGATCACCGGGATCAGGCTCAGAACGCCGGCGAGTACCGGGCGTCGTACCGATATGTCAGACAGGATCATGGGTGCCGGTCCTTTATATCCGCTCAGGTGTCGGGCGTCACGCTGACCGGCGTGCCATTGTGCAGGCGCTGGGTGCCCTCGGTGACCACCAGTGCGCCTGCTTCGAGGCCGCTGCGGATCTCGGCGAAACCAGGCGTGCGCCCGCCGAGTATGACCTCGCGCTCCGCGGCCTTGCCGTCTTCGATGACGAAAACGTACTGGCGGCCTTCGCGCGGCATCAGGCTTTCTTCAGCGATCAGCAGTACCCCGTCGCGGTGCTTTTCGAGGCTGACCGTCATGAACATGCCGGGCTTCAGCGCGCCGCCGGTATTAGGCAGGGTAGCGACTACGGCAATCGAGCGCGTGACCGGATCGACGCGGGAATCGATGCTGGTCACCTTGCCGGCAAATTGCTGATCCGGGTAGACGGTGGTGACCGCCGAGATTGGCATGCCGGTATGGACGGTATCCATGAACGTTTCAGGAATCGAGAAGCCGAGCTTGATCGTACTGACATCATCGAGCGTCGTGATCACGGTATCCGGGCTGACCAGATCACCCAGGCTGACTTTGCGCAGACCTACCACGCCGGCGAAGGGTGCCCTGACCGACAGCGTGTCGAGCCGCGCCCGGGCGCCGCGTACCTGTGCCCTGGCGACTGCCAGGTTGGCTTCCAGTTGATCGAGGTCGGCGGCGGAGACCACCTGCGTGGCAACCAGCGCCTGACTGCGCCGGTACTGGCTTTCGGCCTGCTTTAGCTGTGCTTCCGCCAGACTGAGGCTGGCGGCTTCCTGCCGGGTGTCCAGTTCGACCAGGACCTGACCGGCTTTCACCGGCTGGCCTTCGCTAAAACCGATGCGCGTGACGACACTGCTGGAACGGACGGTGACGTCGATCGACTCGTTCGCCTGTGCGGTGCCCAGGGCCGTGTAACGGTCCACAAAGGACTGCGGCTCCAGGCGCCGGGCAATGACTGTTACGGGTGTCCCGGCACCGAACCCGGACGCACCGCCGCGGCTTTCATCTGCCTGATCGGAGCGTGAACCGCAGGCCGCCAGCAGGCCGAGCAGCAGCGCCGGTATCAGTCTTGCGAGGGGGGTCATGGCCCGGCTGTCGGCGAGAAGCCGGTCCGGCGTGTTGTTGTTTTGCGGCACGGGCGATCCTGGTTCAAGTGGTTTCTGCTTCACGCGTCAGGTTTCTGTGACCATCTGCGGTGACCAGCACATTATCCTCGATACGGATGCCGCCGTAGCGGCGCAGCCCGGCAACCTTCTTCCAGTCCACCTGCCGGTGGTGGCGGCTCTTCTTCAATCTGGCCAGCAGCGAGTCGATGAAGTAGATACCGGGTTCGATCGTCACCACCATGCCCGGTTCCAGCGTGCGGGTGAGCCGCAAGCGCGGGAAACGCTTCGGTCGGGGCAGTCTGCGCCCCGGCGGGCTGGCGAGGTCGCCGCCCACATCGTGGACCTGCAGGCCGAGCAGATGGCCGAGTCCGTGCGGCATAAAACTGTCGACGATGCGGCGCTCCACCATTTCCTCAGCGGACAGGCGAACCAGTTCCCAGCGCGACAGCAGTTCGGCAAGTGTCGTAAATGCACTGAGCTGAAGCTCCGGGAAGGACACCCCGGGCCGTACCTGCGCGCAAAGCTGCTCCTGGCTGCGGTCCATGTCCCGCACCATGGCCGCGAATTCACCGCGTCGGGCGGCGTAGGTCCGGGTGATGTCGGAGGCATAGCCCGCGACGCTGGATCCGGCGTCAAGCAGCAGGCTGTGGCGCTCGCGCGCCGGCAGGCGTTGCCGGTCGCGATGCTGGTAATGCAGCGTGGCGCCGTTCCGGTTCATCGCCACGATGGCCGGGTAGGGTAGTTCAGCATCGGTCTGGCCGCAGGCGGCGAGAAACATGAGGCCCATTTCAAACTCGCTGAGCCCGGCATCAAAGGCGGTGTGCACAGCCCGGTGCCCTGCCAGCGCCTGCACCGTGGCCTGTTCGATGCAATGGACCTCCCAGGGCGTCTTGCAGGCGCGGTCGTAATCGAGATGTACCAGCAGCGACCGGGGATTCCTGCGTCCACCGATAGCCAGCCCCCGCCACTGTGCGGGATCGCCGAGCAGAGCCAGCGTTTTTTCCGCGCGCGGCATGTGGCGTCGAAGGTCAGCCGGTTTGCTGAACACGCGGATATCGAGCGCACGCTGCCAGGGTCCGCGGGGCACGGGCGCCGGCTGGTGCCAGTAGTCCACCGGCTCCAGTATCAGCAGCAGCGGTTTCTTGCCGAGCCGGTACAGGAGGGCGGAGCCCGGATGCGCGAGCAGTGGCGCCCACTGCAGGAACAGCGGCTCTGCGCGGTAGGGGTAGTGCTGGTCATCGCGATGGACCGGCGGCGCCTGGCCGGCACCGATCAGCACGGCATCGAAGCCGCCGGCTTCAAGCGCGCGGTCATAACGCTGACAAAGGCTCTTGATATGTGCGGCGTAGAGTCTGGATGAGGACGGCATGCTGTCTGGTTTCCCGGATGAAGCGATAGTGGCTCAGGGCGTCAATATATAGCAGCGGCGTCATATAGCAGCCGCGGCACCGGTGGCCGCTGTGAACAGATTTAACAGCGCTGCTGAACTCCGGCATCATATGAAAATCATGGAAACCCATCTCACCGGCATTACCACCACGGGCACACCGCATCTGGGCAACTATGCCGGCGCAATCCGGCCGGCAATTGCCGCCAGCCGACGCAGCGATGTGCAGTCTTTTTATTTCCTCGCCGACTACCACGCGCTGGTCAAAAACCAGGATCCCGAGGCGCTGCAGAAGTCGAGCCTGGAAGTGGCAGCCACCTGGCTGGCGCTCGGGCTCGATACCAGCAGGTCGGTTTTCTATCGCCAGTCGGATATCCCCGAAATTCCGGAACTCACCTGGTTACTGACCACCATCACGGCCAAGGGGCTGATGAACCGCGCACACGCCTACAAGGCGGCGGTACAGGCCAATCAGGAAAGCGGCGATGCCGATCCGGACAAGGGCATCACCATGGGATTGTTTTCCTATCCGGTACTGATGGCAGCCGACATCCTGATGTTCAAGGCCCACCGGGTGCCGGTCGGCAGGGACCAGAAGCAGCATGTGGAGATGGCGCGCGATATAGGCCAGCGCTTCAATCACCTGTTCGGTGAGCATTTCGTGCTGCCCGAGGCGGTTATCGCGCCGAATACCGCGGTACTCAGCGGACTCGACGGCCGCAAGATGAGCAAGAGCTACAACAACACCATTCCGCTGTTCGTGCCGGCGAACCAGCTCAGAAAGCTGATCATGCGCATCAAGACCAACTCGCTGGAGCCCGGCCAGCCCAAGGAAACTGCGGGCTCAACCCTGTTCGAGATCTATCAGGCTTTCGCCACGCCGGAAGAGACCGCTGCGCTGGCCCGTCGTTATGCCGAGGGGGCCGGCTGGGGCGATCTCAAGAAAGAGCTGTTCGAGTATCTGGACGCCCATCTGGCTGAAGCGCGCGGCAACTATGAAAAGCTGATCGCTGATCCGGGGCATGTGGAAGGTGTGTTGAAGGAAGGTGCCGAACGTGCGCGCAGCCTCTCGGTGCCGTTCATGAAGGAACTGCGCCACGCGGTAGGTCTGCGTCCGGTTGGTTAAAGCTGTCGTCGATACCAATGTGCTGCTGGCCCTTTGGCTGTTCCGGGATCCCGTCGTCGAGCCCCTGCACGCGGCGTTTGCGGCCGGCCAGCTGCAACCGGTCCGTTCTGCCGCGACAGATGCCGAGTTCGCCGAAGTCCTGGCCCGGCCAGGGCTGTTCTCGGTGGAGACGGAACGGCAGGGCAGGCTGCTTGAGGCTTGGCAGGCCGTGGCCTCACTGGTAGCAGCGATCCATGCCGCACCCTGGGTGTGTCGCGACCCGCTGGATCAGAAGTTTCTGGATCTCGCCGTCTCGACACAGGCCGGCTGGCTGATCACCAGGGACCGTGATCTGCTGAAGCTGGCGCGCAAGACACGCCGTCGGGGACTATTGATCGTTACGCCGGAAAGCTGGGTGCTGCTCGCTGCCGCGCCGCGAACGTAATCAGCCGCGACCCGTTGCCGAGGAGAGCATGGCGAGGATATCCACCGCTATCGGGCGCCTCAGGCCTGTGTAAACCAGGCAACGAGCGAATTTCTGACACCCTGCGTGACCGGCGCAACCCGGTGTACCTCGGCAGAATTAAACAGGACGATGTCGCCCGTTTTGCGCAGCTTCGGTGCATCCATGGCCCTGAACTCGAGATCACCACCCGAGAAATTATCCGATAGCAATATCGATGCTGATACCAGACGTCTTACCGGATCGGTGTCGCACACGTCAGGGTGCCAATCGTAGTGATGACCCAGCCGATAGGTGGCGAGTTGCATCCCGCCGGCAAAGCGCAGTGGAACCTTCACCCCCAGTCTTGGCTGGTGTTCAAGCACAATCCGTCCGATCTCGGCATGCAGGGCCGGATGATCCTCCTCCAGGATCCAGCGCACTTCGGTCTTGCGCAGCGACGCCATACGCTTTTCGCCATCCTCTGAATCCGGGTCATAAGTACCCGCGTCCAGCGGCTCACTTGAGCTTTTGAACGCCAGCACCTGCCTGATCAGGCTGCCACTCAGTCGATATCTGACCTTGATGATCATGTCTCCGGCACCACAAGTATGAATTTCCTAGCTCTTGCCGGGCAGAAAGGCACCGGACCGCTGCCGGTATTGTCCGTAGGCCGGGTCTGCTCCGTAGCGCTGCTGCTGCTGTTCATCGGCACCGAGACCGGCGTAGTACATCAGGATCACGATGTAGGTCGGTCCGACCAGACAGGCTGTGTATTCCAGCCAGTTGCTCGCCGTACCGATGCACGCCAGCATCAGGCCCACCTGAAAGATCATTTCGCCCACGTAATTGGGATGCCGGATGCGCCGGTAGAGTCCGTCGCTCACAAAGCCCTTCGGATTACGGGCCTTGCCCGCTTGCTTCTGCTGGTCGGCAACCGTTTCCAGTAGCAGGCCGGCCAGCATGATCAGCGCGCCGGCCACGATCCACGGCGTCAGCACACCGGTATCCGATACGCGCCAGGCCGTCATTGCCACAAAGGTCATCAACCAGCTCACGGCGATCCACAGATACAGTCGCAATACGAGCGGCAGAGTGGCGTCGGCCTTGTCGCCGCGGGCCTTGATCCACCCGTAGGACGTGCCCCGATAGCGCACGTGGACGAAGCGCCACAGGCGGGCGCCATAGACCGCACAGAGTCCGGCGATCAGCGCTGCAGCGAGCGAGGGCTTGAGCGCCAGTATGGCCAGATGAACGATCAGCATGCTGATCGCATAGCCGTAGGAGAACAGATAGGCAAAGTTGATGAACACTACGGCGCAGGCCAGATGGGCCAGGCCGAGCATCACCCAGTTGGTGGTAGTCCAGCTGCCATTTGCCAGGGACAGGCCAAAGATGGCCCACATCAACAGCAGCGTGATGGAAAAAATGATGCGCAGCGGGCCGTGCATGGGGTCTCTCCGGGATATGTGCGGTCAGAGCCAGTCAGCGCGGCGCAGACGGCGAAACAGCAGTGCGCAGGCCGTGAGCGTGATCCCGACGACTACCGGATAACCCCAGCGCAGGTGGAGTTCCGGCATGACGTGGAAGTTCATGCCGTACATGCTGAATACCACCGTGGGTATGGCGAGGATGGCGCCCCAGCCGGCCAGCTGCTTCACGACTTCGTTCTGGCCGACGGTCACCAGCGCGAGATTCACCTGGATGGCGGTGGTCAGCATCTCGCGCACCGTGTCCGTCATCTTGATGATTCGACTGACATGGTCTTCGATATCGCGGAAATACGGGCGCAGCTCCTTGCGCACTACGTCTTCGTGAAAACGGATCAGCTGGCTGCTGATGTCGTTGATCGGCAGCACGGCATTACGCAACTTGATGAGTTCGCCTTTGAGCCGGTACAGGTCTGCGATGGCTTCACGGTCGAAGGACTTCTCGAAGATATCCAGTTCGAGTTCCTCGAAGCGCGCCTGCAGGCTTTCTGCGACCGGCTGGTAATTGTCCACCACGAAATCGATGATCGAGTAGAGCGCAAATCCTGGGCCCAGTGCCATGCGCTGCGGAAAAGCTTCGCATTTCTGTCGTACAGGCGCGTAACTCACCGAGGCGCCATGCCGGATGGTGATGATGAAGTTACGACCCACGAACAGATGCGTTTCGCCAAAGCGCACCTCGTGGTGGTCCAGCTGTGCGGTCTCGACGACGATGAACAGCGAGTCGGCGTAGGCCTCGATTTTGGGTCGCTGATGCGCGTGCTGGGCATCTTCGATGGCGAGATCGTGCAGCGAAAACTCTTCCTGTACCTTGCGCAGCAGCTGGGTGTCCGGCTCATGCACGCCGAGCCAGACGAGGGTGTCGGGCTCCTTGAGTACATCGCTGATGGCATCGATGGAGGTATCGCCGAGGCTTTTACCAGCGCGATAAGCGATGCAGTTGACGATCATCGCGGCCTGTCCTTGTCGGGGCGGGGATGGGGTGAGTATCGCATATGCCGGCAGTACAGCTATGGGTTGCGCCGGGCTTCTCTCCTCCTGGCAGTTTCAGCCAAAGGGCTGCAGATTCAGGCTTCGCTGTATCTTCTCCCACACGGCTTCCGGCAGGCTGGCTTGCTCGGCAAACGATCGCCACTTCGACACCGTAGCCTGCACCTCGGCAACGATCGTTGCCGAGCGACCGCGTTTCATCGAAGCGGACCTGGCGCAGGCATTGAAGTCGTCCATGCTGAACTGGTCCCGCTTGCCGTTCATCGTCATCTGGTGGCTGGCTGTCCATGCGCCTGCAGGATTGAAGCTGTAAGTCACATCGAAGGCCGGGGCGAGCGACCACTCGCCTGATTTGTTCATCAGGAAAGCGATGTTCTTCACGTGGTCGTCCTGATTGCGAGCCACGATGTTGAAGGCCATGCGTCGGAACTGCTGTTCGATGGCCTGCATGGGTAGCTGCAACTGCCGCATCACGAGCAGCGCCTGCTCGTAGCTGTAGGCGCCTGCCAGATTGAAATCGTAGTGCGCCAATGCACAAAGCGACTGCATATGGAGTTTTTCGCCGTTGGCAAGGCGATCAAAACGGCGCGTCATGAAATGGCGTCGGCCATTCTCTTCAAACAAGCGGCACTCGCTGATCTCGATGCCGCATTCACGCGCCATCAGGGCATAGGCGTATTCGATCGCGCCGTAACCCTGCGGGTCTTCCAGTTCCTTGTCCTTGTTGCCGCTGACACCGTCAAATTTCAGCAGCCAGTATTCAAAGCCACTGGCGGCCTGCACCTGGCCTGACCGCACTTCCCTGGTTGTCGGGTTCCAGGCAATCACTGCCTTAGCCCTTGCACCACCGGCGGAGGTGCCCACGCGCAGAATGTCTCTCAGCGCATGCTCCTTCTCTTCGTCGGCAAACGAGGCCTGCAAGTTGTTTCGATCGGTCAATACCTGCGATGCGAGTGCCACGAGCTTGCCGATCTCGATGGGATTCGTCTGTCGTGCCTTCGGGCCGATTGACGGGGCAAATTCCAGCGCCCCCATGCCGCGTTCACCGGTATAGCAAAGCCGCTCCACCGCGTTGAACGATGCTGGTTGCCGCCCCTGCGAGGCCAGCCAGGCATCGATCAAGGCGTTGCCGAACTTGTCCGGCAGCGAGTCAGCCAGCAGACCGGGGAGTCCCAGAAAGGTCTGGTGGGACAGCTCCGGGAAGCGATAGACCTGTCGGGACAGCGGCATCGCAATCGGCGCGACCTGGATGCCGCTTTGCGCGAAGGCGGGGTCGTATTCAAATGCCGCGACTTCTTCGCCTTCCTGCAGCGCGACGGCGCCGATGGTTCGGCCCCATAGCCGGACTTCGCCAACCGTGCTCACGCGTCTTTGTCCCAACTCCAGACTTCGCCGGCCGGCTTGGCAGCGCGTTGACCCGAAGCCCGCTGCCGCACCTTGCTCTTGCGCTTCAAGAGATCCATAGGCCGTGGGCCGGTTTCGGGAATCAGGCTATCCAGGCCGGGCAGGGCATCCAGTACCCGCAACACCCGGACCAGGCTGGACAGCTGCGAGGAATAGCCGGCTTCCATTCGTTCGAGGGTGCGCTTGGCAATGCCGGCCTGCTCGGCCACGGCAGCCTGGGTCAGTTGCAGGTCGATCCGGCGCGCGGCAATACGCTCGCCGATCTCGTGCAGCGCCGCATCATCCGTAAGCAAGCTGGATATTTTCATAGTCGCCATATATTACGATAAAACGATAAATATCCATATATATCGTTAAATATTGCGATATATATCACTACCATGATGTATTTAAGTCGTTATAAAGGGCGAATTATTAATGTTTAGGGGGTGCATTCGTGACTTGTTGCGACCTGACCAGGCCAGTTCACGGCACTCACCGACATCCCGGATTTTGCCAAAGTGGAGTGCCGGTTCGGCAATGTGCTTGCCGTCGCGCACCCGCCTGTTCCGGCGTAGGATGAGGTCAAGCACCACCAGTTTAGAGAAGCCGGGTACGGGTTTTGCTCAACTTCGCCAAAGCCTCAAGACTGTCCAGTCGCCCCCTATAGTGAGGACTTCAATGAATACCAGACTCAGGTTATCGGCCTGCCTGGTGTCCGTGTTGCTCCCGTTTGTTGGCGCTGAGGCCGGTACCGTAACGGTTCTCTATGCGGGTACCTACGACGAAGCGGTTGTCCCGGGGTCTCAGGATGGTCTGCCCGCCGGCGACTACGACACCATAGGGGGACTCCCCGATGTGGGCCTGTTCAACCTGGTGGCGGGCAGCAATACCTTCACGGGGTCGGTGTGGACACCGGGTGATTCCTCCGATGTATTCCTGATTGGCATCGGACCGCTACAGACCCTGACCGGCGCCAGCATCGCGTTCGGCACCAACCTGACGCCATTCACGCCGATGTTTTCGTTCGGCCCACCTGACCCGCAATGGACCCTTGAGGAATCTGACGAGACGCCAACGATTTTCGACCTGCCAGTGGGTTTCAATGGCTTGGATTCCGCCCAGATTACCTTCGCACCCGCCTTTTCCCGGGGTGAGGGTATTTACAGCGTGCTGATCGGTAACGGCACCTTTGGCGTCAACGCCGGCAATTACGATACCCCGATCGACTACACGATGACGTTTACGACGACCGTGGTACCCCTCCCGTCCGCGATCTGGCTGTTAGGTACGGGGCTGGGCCTGCTGGGCGTCGCACGCCAGCGCTTCCGCCGCTAATTCGCGTCCGCGCCTCCGCGTCCAGTAGCAGGGAACTTCAGAGTCCGGCCCCCTTGGTCAGCGCTTCTTCAGCAATGGAGCCAGATACTGTCCGGTGTATGAGCGCTTGTTGCGGGCCACGTCTTCCGGAGTGCCCTCGGCGATCAGTTTTCCGCCGCCATTGCCGCCTTCTGGTCCGAGGTCGATGATCCAGTCGGCGGTCTTGATGACATCGAGATTGTGTTCGATGACCACGATGGTATTGCCCTGGTCGCGCAGCCGCTGCAGGACGCCGAGCAGCTGTGCGATGTCGTGAAAGTGCAGGCCGGTGGTTGGCTCGTCGAGGATATACAGCGTGTTGCCGGTCGCGCGCTTCGACAGTTCTTTGGCCAGCTTTACCCGCTGCGCTTCGCCACCTGACAGGGTGGTCGCATTCTGGCCGAGGCGGATATAGGACAGCCCCACATCGAGCAGCGTCTGCAGCTTGGGCGCAATCATCGGCACGGCGGCGAAGAAGGGCTGCGCATCCTCGACGGTCATATCGAGGATGTCGCTGATCGTCTTGCCCTTGTAACGGATCTCGAGCGTCTCGCGGTTGTAGCGCTTGCCCTTGCAGACATCGCAGGCCACGTAGACATCGGGCAAAAAGTGCATCTCCACCCGGATCACGCCGTCGCCCTGGCAGGCTTCACAGCGTCCGCCCTTGACGTTGAAGCTGAAGCGGCCGGCCTTGTAACCGCGTGAGCGGGCTTCCTGGGTGGCGGCGAACAGTTCGCGGATCGGTGTGAATACGCCGGTATAGGTGGCCGGGTTTGAGCGCGGTGTGCGGCCGATCGGGCTCTGGCTGATGTCGATCACCCGGTCCACCGCCTCGAGTCCGTCGATACCGTCGCAGGGCGCGTGCCGCGCTTCGCTGCTGCCGTTGAGTTGCTGGGCCGTGTAGAGCAGCAGGGTGTCATTGACCAGTGTGGACTTGCCGGATCCTGACACGCCGGTTACGCAGGTAAATACGCCGAGCGGGATGCGTACGTCGATATTGTCCAGGTTGTTGCCACGCGCACCGCGAATGCTCAGCCAGCGCGTTGCATCCACCGGCTGGCGCCGTTCCGGCATCGGAATCTGTTTGTGTCCCGACAGGTACTGGCCGGTAATCGAAGCCGGATTGGCCATGATCTCTGCCGGGGTGCCCTGGGCCACGATCTGGCCGCCATGCACGCCAGCACCAGGTCCGAGATCGACCACGTAATCGCCGGCGGCGATCGCTTCTTCATCGTGTTCGACGACCAGCACCGTGTTGCCGAGGTCGCGCAGGTGCAGCAGCGTATCGAGCAGACGCCGGTTATCGCGCTGGTGCAGGCCGATCGAGGGTTCGTCGAGGATGTACATGACGCCGACCAGCCCGGAGCCGATCTGGCTGGCGAGCCGGATGCGCTGTCCTTCACCGCCCGACAGGGTTTCGGCACTGCGGTCCAGTGACAGATAGTCGAGGCCGACATCGGCCAGAAAGCGCAGGCGGTTCTGGATTTCCTTGACCACCTTGGCGGCGATCTCGCCGCGCCAACCCTCGAGCTGCAGGTTCTGGAAAAACTCCAGCGCATGCGCCACCGACATCGTCGTCACAGCCGCGATCGACTTGTCGCTCACATAGACATGGCGCGCTGCGATGTTCAGGCGGGTACCTGCGCACTCGGGGCAGGGCTGGCTGCTGAGAAATTTCGCCAGTTCCTCGCGCACCATGCCGGAATCGGTTTCGCGATAACGGCGTTCGAGATTAGGCAGGATGCCTTCGAAGGGGTGCTTGCGACGGATGCTCGCGCCGTTGCCGGTGGTGTAGCTGAACTGGATGCTTTCCTCGCCGCTGCCGTGGAGCAGGATTTCACGGATGCGCTCCGGCAGTTCCGTGTACGGCAACTCGCTGTCGAAACGGTAGTGTTTTGCCAGGCTTTGCAGCATGGAAAAATACCAGGCATTGCGCCGATCCCAGCCGCGGATTGCGCCGCCAGCCAGGCTCAGATCGGGATAGCGAACCACGCGTTCGGCATCGAAGAACTGCTTGACGCCGAGGCCGTCGCAGCTCGGGCAGGCGCCGGCCGGGTTGTTGAAGGAGAACAGGCGCGGCTCGAGTTCGGCGATGCTGAAACTGCAGACCGGACAGGCGAAGCGGTCGGAGAACAGCATCTCGGCCGGTGCGTCTGCCGTGTCCGGATCCATCGGCGCTACGCGCACCACGCCATCAGCGAGCTTCAGCGCGGTTTCGAAGGACTCGGCAAGGCGCTGCTTGACGTCTTCGCGCACCTTGAAGCGATCGACGACGACTTCGATCGTATGTTTGCGGCGCAGGTCGAGCTTCGGTGGGTCGTCGAGTTCGCAGAGCGCGCCATCGATGCGGGCGCGCACATAGCCTTGGGTGCGCAGCTCCGCCAGCAGCTGCATGTGTTCGCCCTTGCGTGCCTGTACGACCGGGGCGAGCAGCATGAGTCGCGTGCCTTCGGGCAGTGCCAGCGCCTGATCCACCATCTGGCTGACCGTCTGCGCCAGCAGGTCGCGGCCGTGGGTCGGGCAGCGCGGGGTGCCGGCGCGGGCAAACAGCAGCCGCAGGTAGTCGTAGATCTCGGTGACTGTACCGACCGTGGAGCGCGGGTTGTGGGAGGCGGTTTTCTGTTCGATCGAGATGGCTGGCGACAGGCCCTCGATATGGTCTACGTCGGGCTTGTCCATCATCGACAGGAACTGCCGGGCATAGGCCGACAGGGACTCCACGTAGCGGCGCTGGCCCTCGGCATAGATCGTGTCGAAGGCCAGCGAGGACTTTCCGGAGCCGGACAGGCCGGTAATGACGATCAGCCGGTCCCTGGGCAGGTCCAGGTCCAGATTGCGGAGGTTGTGGGTCCGCGCGCCGCGGATGCTGATGTACTGCATTGCCAAGGGACAGGGCCGGTCGGGAGTGAACCGCTAACTATACGGGGCGGGGCGGGCGCAACCCAAACCGGCCCCCTGATTCGGCCGGAGTGTGGCTACCTTGCATTGCATAAGGATATGACCAGAAATCCCGATGGCTTTTGGGGTGGTCCTGCTTACAATGCGGTCATAGACGGATGCATGCCTGTCGGCGTGTATTCTTGGCTCCTCAGACGATAGCAATAGCTGGAAACGATATGGCACGTGGCATCAACAAGGTGATCCTGATTGGAAATCTCGGCAAGGATCCGGAAACCCGCTATATGCCCAGTGGTTCGGCGGTAACCAACCTCCGCATTGCGACCTCCGAGAGTTTCAAGGATCGGGAGACCGGCGAACAGCAGGAGCGTACCGAATGGCACAGCGTCGCCATGTTCGGCAAGCTGGCCGAGATTTCAGCGGAATACCTGAAAAAGGGCTCACAGGTTTATATCGAAGGCCGGCTGCGTACGCGCAAGTGGCAAGACAAGGAACAGAAAGACCACTACAGCACCGAGATCATCGCTGACCAGATGCAGATGCTCGGTGGCCGCGGCGGTGGCCAAAGTGGCGGTATGGGTGGCGGATCCCAGGACGAGGGTGACAGTTTCGGCGGCGCTGCCTCCGAGTCGCGCCCTGCGAGGAAGCCCCAGGCCAAGGCCCAGGCTGCAACAACTGAATCACCGGAGTTCGATGACGACATACCGTTCTAGGACTCCGGAACAAGGCGGGCAGGACGCCCGCGCGAATGCCGATCGGCGCACTTAATGTGCGCCGATTTTTTTTCAGGACCCGGATAGCGATATAACAACCTTACTCAGAGGAATAAGTGACCATGGGTGCGTTCAAGGAACCACACGGCGGCGAGCTCAGGCAGCTCTACCTCGGTGAAGCGGCGGCTGACGCCGAGAAGAAGACAGCGCGTAACTACAAGTCCTGGGATCTCAGCGAGCGCCAGCTCTGCGATCTCGAGCTGATCCTGAACGGCGCGTTCTCGCCCCTCGAAGGCTTCCTCGGCAAGGACGATTACGAGGCTGTGCTGCGCGACATGCGCCTGAAGTCCGGCGTGATCTGGTCGATACCGATCAATCTCGATGTGAGCCAGGCGTTCTCCGAGACCATCAAGGTTGGCGAGGCCATCGCGCTGCGCGACCAGGAAGGTGTGCTGATCGCCACGCTGCAGATCCAGGACATCTGGACGCCGGACAAGGCCAAGGAGGCCTGGGCTGTCTACGGCACCGAAGACCAGAAGCATCCGGGCGTGGACTACATTATGAACACGGCCGGCCCGGTCTATGTGGGTGGCACGGTGCGCGGTGTCGAGCCGCTGACCCACTATGATTTCAAGCTCTGGCGCGACTCACCGGCTGAACTGCGTGGCCGCTTCCGCAAGCTGGGCTGGCGGAAGGTGGTGGCTTTCCAGACGCGCAATCCGCTGCATCGCGCTCACCAGGAACTTACCTTCCGTGCCGCCCGCGAGTGCGAGGCTAACCTGCTGATCCAGCCGGTGGTCGGCCTTACCAAGCCCGGTGACGTGGATCACTACACGCGTGTGCGTTGCTACGAGCATGTGCTCGAGCAATATCCGGAGCAGACCACGACCCTGTCGCTGTTGAACCTGGCGATGCGTATGGCCGGTCCGCGCGAGGCGATCTGGCACGCCATCATCCGCAAGAACTACGGCTGCACGCACTTCATCGTCGGCCGCGACCATGCCGGTCCGGGCAATGACTCGAACGGCGAGCCCTTCTACGGACCCTATGACGCGCAGGAACTGATGGCGCAGTACGAGACCGAGCTCGATATCACGATGGTGCCGTTCAAGGAGATGGTCTACATCGAAGACCGCGCCCAGTACGTGCCGTCGGACGAAGTCGGCAAGGATGAAAAGGTGCTGAACATCTCCGGCACCGAGTTCCGCCGTCGCCTCAACGAGGGTCTCGATATCCCGGAGTGGTTCTCCTTCCCGAAGGTGGTCGAAGAACTGCGCAAGACCCACCCGGCCCGTCACAAGCAGGGCTTCACGATCTTCTTCACTGGCCTCTCGGGTTCCGGTAAATCGGCCGTGGCTCGTGCGCTGCTCTCCAAGCTGCTGGAAAACGGCAGTCGCCGCGTGACGCTGCTCGACGGTGATCTGGTGCGCAAGAACCTGTCGAGCGAGCTGGGCTTCTCGAAGGAGCACCGCGACATCAACATCCTGCGTATCGGCTATGTGGCCTCGGAAATCACCCGGAATGGTGGTGTGGCCATCTGCGCGCCGATCGCGCCCTATACCGTTACGCGGCGCAAGGTCCGCCAGTCGGTCGAGCCGGTCGGTGGCTTCGTCGAGGTGTATGTCTCTACCCCGATCGAAGTCTGCGAGCAGCGCGACCGGAAAGGGCTCTACGCCAAGGCCCGTGCCGGTATTCTCAAGGAATTTACTGGAATATCAGATCCTTACGAGGTGCCGGAGCATCCAGAGGTGGTGATCGACACGCAGGGCATCAGCCCTGACCAGGCGGCCCACCGGATCCTCGTGAAGCTCGAGAGTATGGGCTTTATCCGTTAGGGTGATAGCCTGTCGAGCATATGCCGGGCAAGGTTTATATAAAGACATTCGGGTGTCAGATGAACGAGTACGACTCCAGCCGTATGCTGGACGTGCTCCGCGTCAGTCACGGGATGGAGTCGACGGACCGGCCTGAAGAGGCTGACGTGCTCCTGCTCAACACCTGCTCGATACGCGAGAAGGCCCAGGAAAAGGTTTTCTCGCACCTCGGGGTCTGGCGCGAACTCAAGGAGCAGCGCCCCGGCGTGCTGATCGGCGTCGGTGGCTGCGTCGCCAGTCAGGAAGCCGAGGCGGTTCGCAGCCGCGCACCATTTGTCGATATGGTTTTTGGTCCGCAGACCCTGCATCGCCTGCCCGGCTTCATCGACGAAATCCGCGCGCGCGGCCGGGCCGTCGTCGATGTGAGCTTCCCGGAAATTGAAAAATTCGACCGTCTGCCCGAGCCCCGGGCAGACGGTCCGACAGGCTTTGTGTCGATCATGGAAGGCTGCAGCAAGTACTGCAGCTTCTGTGTCGTGCCTTACACGCGCGGCGAAGAAGTCAGCCGCCCGCTCGACGATGTGGTCGCCGAGGTGGCCGGGCTTGCAGCGCAGGGCGTGCGTGAAGTCACGCTGCTTGGACAGAACGTCAACGGTTTCCGCGGCCCGACCCACGACGGGAAATTCGCTGATCTGGCCCTGCTGATCAACTATGTAGCCCTGATCGAGGGCATCGAGCGCATCCGTTTCACCACCTCGCACCCGCGCGAGTTCAACGATCGCCTGATCGATGCCTATGCGCGCGTGCCGAAGCTCGCCAATCACCTGCATCTGCCGGTGCAGAGCGGTTCGGACCGGATCCTCACGCTGATGAAGCGCGGGCATACGGTTGCCGAATACCGGGAGAAGATCCGTGTCCTGCGCGCAGTACGGCCGGATATCAGCATCTCGACAGATCTGATCGTCGGCTTCCCTGGCGAGACAGCCGAGGATTTTGCAGCAACCATGCAGCTCATCGAGGCCATCGGCTTTGACCAGTCTTTCAGCTTTGTCTACAGCCCGCGGCCCGGTACGCCGGCTGCGGCACTGGCCGACCCGGTACCTGAAGAAGAAAAGCTGAGCCGACTCGCAGAACTCCAGGCGAAAATCACGGCGCATTCACAGTCGATCAGCCGTGACATGATCGGTACCGTGCAGCGCGTGCTGGTTGAACGGCCGTCGCGCAAGAATCCGCGGCAGCTCGCCGGCAAGACCAGCAACAATCGTTGGGTAAATTTTGACGGGCCACCGGACTGCATCGGGCGCTTCGTGGACCTGCTGATCACCGAGGCGATGGCCAATTCGCTGCGTGGCCGGCTCGTGTCCTCCGCTCTGGCGGCCTGAGGATCGCCGACACATATGCCTGGTCCTGAAACGAGCCCCGAACCCGCTTCGGAAACGCAGGAGCTGCTGCTCGAATCGCCTGACAATGCGGCGCTCGCCAACCTGTCCGGCCAGTTCGATGAAAACCTGCGGCAGATCGAGCGGCGGCTCGATATCCTCATCAGCAATCGCGGCGACCGCTTCCGGCTCAGCGGTCCGCCGGCTGCAGTAGAGGCCGGCAGCCGTATCCTGCGCGAATTGTTCCGGCTGGCGGCAACAGCGCCGGTCGATGCACAGCGCCTGCACATGACGATCCAGGAGAACCTGATGGAGCACGCGGCGGCGCAGGGTGCCGGGTCCGCAGATGACGGCGGTTTGACCATGAAGACGCGGCGCCTGCATATCCGGCCCCGCGGCAGCAATCAGCGCGCTTATCTGGAAGCGATCGGCAGCCATGACCTGTGTTTCGGTATCGGGCCGGCCGGTACCGGCAAGACCTATCTGGCGGTAGCCAGTGCAGTGGCGGCGCTGGAAGAGGAGCGCGTACGGCGGATCGTGCTGGTCCGTCCGGCGGTGGAGGCCGGCGAGCGGCTCGGCTTCCTGCCCGGCGACATGTCGCAGAAGGTAGATCCCTATTTGCGCCCGATGTACGACGCACTTTACGAGATGATGGGCTTCGATCGCGTGGCACGGCTGATCGAGCGCAATATCATTGAAGTTGCGCCACTGGCCTTCATGCGCGGCCGCTCGCTCAACGAGAGCTTCGTGATCCTCGACGAGGCGCAGAACACCTCCATCGAACAGATGAAGATGCTGGTGACCCGGCTCGGCTTCGGTTCGTGTGCTGTGATTACCGGCGACCTGACCCAGATCGATTTGCCCAGACACCAGCTTTCCGGTCTCAGGCATGCGACGCAGGTACTGCAGGGTGTGGCGGGGATCAATTTCACGTACTTCACCGCGGGCGATGTCGTCCGGCATGCGCTCGTTCAGCGCATCGTCGAGGCCTATCAGCGTTTCGAGGCGGCGGCTGCACCGAAAGAAGGCGAGCGGCACGGTGGGGGCTGAGCCACCGGGGCCACACGTCGATATCGACGTGCAGCTTGCTACGGGCGAGGCTCCGCTGCCGGATGGCGCCGACTTCGAGCGCTGGGTCCATACCGCCATGCGGGTGGCAGGCAGTCGGCGCAACGGCGAACTGGCGATCAGGCTGGTCGGTGCAGATGAAGGCGGTAAGCTCAACCAGACCTGGCGGGACAAACCGGGGCCGACCAATGTGCTGGCCTTTCCACCTCCTGATCTCGCGGCTGCCGGGTTGCCGGATGATGTGCCGGCGGAGTTCGGTGATCTGGTGATTTGTCTGCCCGTCGTGGTCCGCGAGGCGGCCGAGCAGGGCAAGGCGCCGCTTGCACATCTGGCCCATCTGGTCGTGCACGGCACCCTGCATCTGCTTGGCCACACGCACGATGGCGAGGCCGATACGGCCCGCATGGAAGAGCTGGAGACCGCGGCGCTGGCGGGACTGGGCTTTCCGGATCCCTATGTCACCGACGCCCACGCAGGAACCAAGTAGAATGCAGCCATCATGACTGACGACGATACCGACGAACGATCAGGCGGGACCTGGTTCGGCCGCCTGCGGCAGGTAATCAGGGGCGATACCGCCACCCGCGAGGACTTGCTCCAGCTGTTGCGCGATGCGCACGACCGCACGGTGCTCGATGCTGACGAACTCGCGATGCTCGAGGGTGTGCTGGCGGTTTCCGAAATGCAGGTGCGCGACGTGATGGTGCCGCGTTCGCAAATGGTGGTGCTGGAACGTGATGCCTCGCGCGATGAAATACTGAAGACCATCGTCGAGAGTGGTCACTCCCGGTTCCCGCTGATCGGCAACGACCGCGAAGAAGTGGTCGGTATCCTGCTCGCCAAGGATGTGTTGCGCTACTTCGTCGAAGCGCCGGATCAGGCCTTCGATATCACGCGCTGGCTGCGTCCGGCGACCTTCATTCCAGAAAGCAAACGGCTCAACCGGCTACTCAAGGAGCTGCGTATGAGCCGCAAGCACCTCGCCGTGGTGGTCGATGAATATGGCGGCATCGCCGGGCTGATTACCATCGAGGACGTGCTTGAGGAGATCGTCGGCGAGATCGACGATGAATTCGATGCAGCCGAGGCCGGGCCGATCGAGCAGCAGGACCCTGGCTGTTATCACCTGCGCGCGCTGACCCGCATCGAAGAGTTCAATGAGTTCTTTGATACCTCGCTGGAGGACGAACACTACGACACGGTTGGTGGACTGGTGATGTATGCGCTGGGGCATCTGCCGCGCCGGGGCGAAACCGTGACCGTCGGTAAATTCCAGTTCCGCGTATTGCAGGCGGACCGGCGTCGTATCCACAGCGTCGAGGTTACGCGTCGTGCGGCCTCTGCTGAGGACGGCGACACCGCCGCAGCCTGATACCAGCGCAAGCCCGTGGTGATCCGTCGCCTGCAGAACAGTCGCGGACTTTTTCTGGCGCTTGCTGCCGGCGCCTGTCTGCCGCTTGGCTTTGCTCCCTTCGCACTCTGGTGGCTGACGCCGCTGCTGTTTGCCGGACTGTTTTTGCTGCTCGACGGACAGCCGACGCGTGAGCGCGCGTTGCGGGCCTTCGGCTTTGGTTTCGGTGCCTTCGTCACGGGCACGTACTGGCTCTACATCAGCATCCACGATTTTGGCGGCCTTGCGCCGCCAATTGCCGGTGGCATCGTGCTGCTGCTGATTCTCATCATGTCGCTCTATCACGCGGTCTGGATCCTGTTCTGCAGCCTGGTGCCGTGCCGCGCCCGGGCCTGGCAGTGTCTCGCCATCCTGCCCGCCGGATGGACGCTCATCGAATGGCTGCGCGGCTGGTTGTTCGGCGGCTTTCCCTGGTTGAGCGTCGGTTACAGCCAGATCGACGGACCGCTCGCGGTCTGGGCACCTTTGCTCGGCGTGCACGGGATCTCCCTGCTGGTGCTGCTGATTGCCGGTGCTCTTGTTGTGCTGCCGGGCGGTACCTTGCGCGCACGACTCGCGGGGCTACTCGTGATTGGCCTGATCGCCGGCGGCACCCTGTTGCTTGACGAGGTGCAGTGGACCACGCCGCATGGCGATCCGCTGCAGGTTGCACTGGTGCAGGGCGGTATCACGCAGGACCGCAAGTGGCTGGCTGAAGAACTCGAGTCTACCCAGGCGCTGTACAGCAAGCTCACCATCGGTCTGGACAAGCCGGATGTCATCATCTGGCCCGAGGCCGCTATCCCGGCGCTCGCGCATGAAGTCGAGGACTACCTCACTGCCTTCGCCGAACTCGCCAAGGCACGCCACCAGACCATCGTGCTCGGCATTCTCACCTACGAGTTTGACACCAAGGCCTTCCACAACTCACTGTTGATGATCGGCGAGGGCGCCGGCCTCTATCACAAGCGCCACCTCGTGCCCTTCGGCGAATACTTCCCGGTGCCGGATTTCATTCGCAACATGTTGCGAATGATGAACCTGCCCTATCAGGACATCGATGCCGGTCCGGCTCACCAGCTGCCCTTGCAGATGCCTGGCGTCGCGCTTGCGCCGACCATCTGCTACGAAGACGTCTTCGGCACCGAACTGCGCAGCTTCCTGCCCGCCGCCGGGCTGCTCGTTAATGTCAGCAACGATGCCTGGTTCGGCGATTCAATTGCGCCGCACCAGCACCTGCAGATGGCGCGCTTCCGCGCTCTCGAAACCGGCCGCTACATGCTGCGCAGCACGAACACCGGCATCACGGCGATCATCGATGAGCAGGGCAGAGTGATTGAGCGCGGCAAACAGTTCGGCGTCGCGATCGTGAGTGGAACGGCGCAACCTTTTAGCGGTGCAACCCCGTGGGTGCGCTTCGGCAATACACCGGTACTTGGCGCGTGCCTGCTGCTGTTGTTGCTGCCCGTCGTGTTCTGTCGCATGCCCGGTATTGCTTCGGCAGATTAGGCGATACCGGGGGTCTTCGATTGCTCATTGTCGACAGGACTCCCCCTGGTATAAGGTCACTCTGCGGCAACGCCCCATGAACCGGGCAGTCACGAAGGAGGCAACATGAATTGGTTTCTCCTGGTTCTGAAAAAGTACGCAGATTTTTCCGGCCGCGCACAGCGGGCAGAGTATTGGTATTTCACCCTGTTTTATATTCTCATTTACCTTGCGTTAGCCTTCATTGATGGTGTCGCGGGTACTTTCAGCATGGAAATGGGAATGGGGCTGGCAAGCACCATTTTCATGCTGGTGATGATTGTCCCGAGCATGGCTGTCGGCGTGCGGCGACTTCACGACACTGACCGCAGCGGCTGGTGGCTGCTGATCGGGCTGGTTCCATTGATTGGCATCGTTCTGATCGTCTTTCTGGTCCGGGATGGCACGCCCGGCGAGAATCGATTTGGCGCCAATCCCAAAGCGGTTGCCAGTTAGTAGCGTATTTTGAATCCTCCGCAAGCGGACTCCGGGCCGAATTCATACTAAACTTCTCCACCAGTTTCCCGAGTGTCGACCCAAGGATCACAGCCCATGTCTTCAACAAAAGCCTCCCAGTACACTGTCGCCAAGGTGCTGCACTGGATTGCCGGTGCGTTTATCGGCTTTAACCTGATGTCCGGATGGCGGATCGCCACTTTTGAGCTGAATGTGAAAGAGATCCTCATCTCGATCCACTCAGGTGTCGGGATCATGGTGTTCACGCTCATGATTGTTCGCTGGTGGTGGCGCAAGAAGAACAACCTCTACACGCCGCCGAAGTGGTGGAAGCGCTGGCCGATCGTGCTGCAGTGGATCTTTTATCCCTTGCTGCTGATACAGGCGATCCTCGGTTTTTGTGTGGCGCTGTACAACGACTACGACGTGAAGGCATTCGGCTTTATCGATATTTCGTCCCTTGCGGACAGTAATCCGATGTTGCGCGCACTGTTCTTTGACCTGCACACCTGGCTCGCAGTCGCGCTCATCGTCCTTGTGCTCACGCATGGCGCTGACCGGCTGAAGACGCTGTTTACCTGAGCCGGCTGCAGGCTGGCGCTTGAACGGTGCTGAAGCAAAACAGATTTCCGGTGTCTGATGCGAATTCTGTTACTTGCGCTGGGTTTTCTGCTTGTCAGCATGGTGGCTTTGCCACTGCTGAGTATCACTGTCGGTCGCCTGGTAATTGACGACGGCATCGAGAGCTTTCGCAGCGACCCGCTCGCGTACAAGGTGGCCAGGAACGCCTATGACCTGGCCCAGCGGCACCGGGACAATCCGGTTCAGCGCCTCGTTGCACCTGCCGCGCGCGTGGTGGCGGTTACATTCAAGCCCGGACACTGCCTGAAAGCGGCTGGTTCGGTTTCCTTGCCGTCATCGAATGACCAGGGCCGCCGGCCCTCTCTCGGAAAGACGTCCGCGGATCCCGATGCGGCTGTTATGCGCGAATACACCGCACAGGTTCGCTTTCATACCTTTTTCGGATATCCGGTCGAGGATGTGTTTGTCGAGTGCGGGGGCGATAGCGTCAGCAACTTGCCCTGATGGCCGTGCCCGACCACGCGTGATTGTTGTCCGTTCGCTGACGCTGCCTGCAAGCAACCCGCCTCCCGGTGTATCCTTGCCGGCCATTTTCAATGACTTGCAAGCACCGTATCCGTGAGCGAAGCACCCCGTAGCGAGACCCCCTACAACCCCCAGGACGTTGAGGCTGAGGCCCAGCGCTGGTGGGTGGAGCAGGGCAGTTTTCGTGCGCAGGAGGATCCTGCCCGCGAGAAGTTCTATTGCCTGTCGATGTTCCCCTATCCCAGCGGCCGGCTGCACATGGGGCATGTGCGCAACTACACGATCGGGGATGTGATCGCGCGGCATCAGCGCATGCTGGGTAAGAACGTGCTGCAGCCGATGGGCTGGGATGCCTTCGGCCTGCCGGCGGAGAACGCGGCGATGGCCCAAGGCGTGGCGCCGGCGGCCTGGACCTGGGACAACATCGCCTACATGCGCAAACAGTTGCGCTCGCTCGGCTTCGGCATCGACTGGGACCGCGAGTTCGCCACCTGCCAGCCGGAGTACTACCGCTGGAACCAGTGGCTGTTTCTGAAGCTGCTCGAAAAGGGCCTCGTTTATCAGAAGACCGGCACCGTGAACTGGGATCCGCTCGACCAGACCGTGCTGGCCAACGAGCAGGTGATCGACGGGCGCGGCTGGCGTACCGGCGCGGTGGTCGAGAAGCGCGAAATCCCCATGTACTACATGCGCATCACCGCTTATGCCGATGAGCTGCTGGAAGCGCTGGATACGCTCACAGACTGGCCCGAGCGGGTGCGGCTGATGCAGGCCAACTGGATCGGCCGCAGCGAGGGCGTGGAAATCGCCTTCCCTTATGCTGACTCGGCGCGTGTGGCGGCCGGCGCAGACGGCGCGCTGAAAGTGTTTACTACCCGCGCGGATACCCTGCTGGGTGCGACTTACTGTGCGGTGGCGGCCGAACATCCGCTGGCCACGGCCGCGGCGCGCAGCAATCCGCAACTCGCGGCTTTCATCAATGAGTGCAAGAGCGGCAGCGTGATGGAGGCCGATCTGGCCACCGCCGAGAAACGCGGCATGCCGACCGGTCTGCACGTGATCCACCCGTTGTCGGGCGCGCAGCTCGAGGTCTGGGTGGCCAACTATGTGCTGATGGGCTACGGCGAGGGCGCGGTGATGGCCGTGCCGGCGCACGATGAGCGCGACTTCGAGTTTGCAAGCAAATACGCGTTGCCGATCCGCTGCGTGATTG
>CAYJPG010000014.1:0-27750 GCA_964371995.1 uncultured Chromatiaceae bacterium
GCCTGGGGGAGAAAACCAATGACGACCGGCTCCAGTCTGACTTCGCGGATTTCTGCCACCGCGCTCACGCTTTGCCTCGCGCTGCCGGCCTCGGCCATGACGGTGGTATATAACTGGACGCCGAGTGGCGGTTCGGGTGGCAGCGGGAGCATGACCTTCTCGAGTCCGGGCATCACGAATGCCAGCAACTTCAGCGCCATCCCCGTAGGCGCGCTGACGGCACTCACCTATAGCTGGAACAACGGTGCGACCATCAACCTCGGCTCTGTACTGACCAACAATGCGCCGAGCTGGACCGCATGTGCCGGTACGCTGATCACCGGATTTCAGATCTCTGCCAACTCGGTGCCGTCCACGCCAGGCACGTTCAGCCTGGCGAATTCCGCCGGCAGCTGCTACCCGGGGCCGGTTGTCGTGGCTGGTCCCGGCTCAAATGGCACCAACTCGGTTCTCTATGGCGCCGAAAGCAATTACGGCAACTGGACCTATTCGCACACCGTCGTTCCCGTTCCGGCAGCCGCCTGGCTCTTCGGTTCAGGAATGCTGGGCTTGCTGGGTCTCCGGCGCAAAACCGTCGCTTAATCAGTCTCAAGCTGCCCGACAAAAACCCCGCCTGTGAGCGGGGTTTTTTTATGGCTGGCCACTGGCGATTCAGGCTGCGGCACACCGGGCTTCGTCACTCCCAGCAGCGCGGCGGCCAGCAGGCCCACCCAGACTGTCGCCAGGTACAAGCGGCTGCGCGGGACGCCCGTGCGCAACAGCTGCCAGCACAGCAAGACTGCAGCGAACAGCAGCAGTTTGGCGCCGACATAGGGCGCGACATCCAGGCGCCCGCTCAGCGTCGACCAGATCACCGACAACGGTACCGCGACGATCACTACCCAGCGGAGTGCTGTTTCCAGCCGCATCGCCGTCGCCCCGAAGGCCGTGCCGTCGCGAAAAAAACCGGCGAGTATGAGCAGCAGCCAAACCGGCCCGAGCAGCACGATGCCAGCCATCTGCCACCACGGATGCTCCAACCCGACGTAATGCGAGAGCAGGCCGCCGACGGTCAGCATCAGGCTCATCGAGGCGCGGGAGATCATCTCCACCCGCGTCATCATCTGCCGCGAAACCACCTGCATTTCCGGTGGTGTACTGGCGTCCACCGCCTTGCGGCTCCAGATGTATGTGGCCACATCGGGGCCCAGCCAGAAAACGAACAGGAAGATGTGCAGGAAGTGCAGCAATTCCCGTGTGGTCACGCCGTCCTGCGCACCGGGTATCGGCGCGGCCACGGCCAGTCCCGCCCCGAGCCAGCCAACCGCAATCAGCCATACACCAGGAAAACGCTTCATCGACCGGCCCTCAACTTGCGCAGGTGTCGAGAGTAGCAGATCGGACATTTCAGTCCGTGCGGCTTCAGCCTGAGGCCCGCGACGGGTAACATCCGGCCACCGGCGCCCGGTCCGGCACCCGTTTTATCCATAAGGATCGCTGACCTTGGCAGAACATGAAGTCATGTGGATCGGCCGCCGCCCGACGGCGCTGCCCACCGTCGAACACCCCGCCACGACGGAAGAATTTGCCAATGCGGTCACCTGCACCTGTGCCGATGCCGGCTGCAGTGTGCAGGACTATGTGGCAGCCGCGGGCGCCTACGGCAGCTGGCTGATCCGTTTCAGCCGCGACGACGCAAAGCAACGCCTGGTGTGGAATGGCAAGGAAGGCCGCCTGGTGCTCGAGCGCGCTACCAGTGGTATCGACTGGGAAGAACTGCAGAGCTGCCCGGTGGCCGAGCGCGATACCGCCGGATTCGTCGCGGCCATGCAGAGCCTGCTGCAGGGCTCGGCCTGAGAAACGCGATGCCGGGCCCCTCCGCCAGCCGCGCACGCATCAGCGTGCCACCCGAGGAGGTCGAACTTACGGCAGTGCGTGCGCAAGGCGCAGGCGGCCAGAACGTCAACAAGGTTGCCAGTGCGATTCACCTGCGCTTCGACATCCGCGCTTCGTCGCTGCCGCCTGAGATACAGGAACGTCTGCTGGCACTGCGCGACCAGCGCATCACGCAAGACGGCATCATCGTGCTCAAGGCACAGCGTCATCGCACCCAGGAAATGAACCGCGATGACGCACTCGCCCGGCTCAACGACATGGTCAATGCCGTCACCGTGGTGCAACGCAGGCGAATCGCAACGCGGCCGAGCAAAGGCTCAAAGCTGCGGCGACTGGAAGGCAAGAAGCAGCGTGGCACAACGAAGTCGCTGCGGCGGAAGCCGGTGGATTGAGTGGTGCGCTATGCAAATACCGGAACGACTTTTTTTCCGAGCAGTCGAATCGCTTCCTCGGGCTTTTCGTAGATACGCAAGGCAATCTCGGTCAACCCGGCTGACTTGAATGCCTGCAAGCGCCCGATCTCCTTGTCGATTTCATCGACGCCTGCACACGACGTGACGTTATCAACAAGGGATCTGATGATTCGTTCCGGGACTCCCTCGTAAACAGGGGACCGATTTCGCAAGGCTGCCAGGAAAGAAGGACGCATCTTTTCGGCAAGTCGCATATCCGCTTCGCTCATGAAGTGTGAATTTTTTTCACGCGATAGCACATCGCGCACCGTCAGGTTTATGCGTGCCTCGGTTTCCGCTTCAGCCCGTGTCTTCTTGACGTGCCACGCCCAGAAATTGCTCAGGCGAAAACCTGCACGATCCCGGCCGGCTCTTTTCAGCTCCGGATCGATGATTTCCCGCACGCCGCCAATTTGCCCCACTATCTTGTCGGTCAGCATCACGCCATCAGCACAGCGGGCCGCCATGCGCAGCATTTGTGGCTTGTTGGCACCGGCATAGACGACCGGGGGTGCCTTCGTTACCCAGGCTGCCTTGCAGCCTTTGGCGGTGAATAACTCCCCTTCATATTGCATCTCCAGTCCTGTTGCCGCCTGCTTGATGATCTCGATACATTCGCGAACACCCCGTACGCGACGCTCAGGCTGCAGATTCATGGCCCTCGTTGTAATCACGCCACCGCCACCGACCACGATCTGGGCACGACCGTTGGAAGCCTCATTCAGCGACAGCAGCGATGTTGCCATTTTCAGCGGATGCAGTTCGTAAGGTGAAACTGCAATTGGCCCCATATGGATGCGGTCTGTCGCGTGAGCCGCAGACAGGAAACCCAGGAAAGCATCCCGACCATTCAGTGTGTTTGAGACCCAAACCCCACCCAGTCCGTTGTCTTCGGCCAGCTTGCTCAGTTCTGCAATCCGTTCCGGGGACTCGCTTGATTCCAGTATGAGGTCAATACGCATATTGGTTGTGCCACATTCCACACCGACTAGAACATCAGGCCACTCATGATAGCGGTAGCCCCGGCAAGCTGGTCCTGCGCCTGCATGACCCGCCCGCGGATGGCGATGCAGCACCGTTCGGCTTGTGCAGGGTCCGCCCTGCTCGCCGGCTCAATTCCTCGGTGCTCGCCAGCCCGGCGCCCGCGCGGCCCGGGACCCTGACGGGCGCAACAATAATGTTGCCTCGCTGATTTAGCGCAGTTTAGCCTGTCAGCATCGCTGGTCGGCGATATACTCATCGTATCTTTCACACACGAACATACCTGTAGCTGTTACCTGATAATCAGGCTCGCACCAGATAGTCTCCGGGTAGAGGGCATTTGATGAGGCGTACGCTGAAGGCATTCATGCTGGCTGCCATGCTGGGGGTTCTGGTCTCCTGCGGTAGCGATGGAGGCAACTTCGAAGCGCAGCTTGCACTGCGCTTCATCCAGGCTTCACCAGATGCGCCCCGGGTGAATTTCCTTATTGATGGTGTGGTGACTCCTCCACCAGGTGGCTCCACTATCGACTACAAGGGCGGTACGGGCTTCACTTTTCTGCTGCCCGGCACTTACCCGGTCGCTATGGAAGGCATTTTTCCGGGTGATGATGAAGTCATCTACCAAGTGTCTCCGACACTGGTTGCGGGACGGCAATACACCACGATCGCAATCGGCAAGCTCGGCGATGATACGGTTCATTTTCTGCGGTTCGACAACCTGTTCGTCGCACCGATAGCTGACATCACACTGGTCCAGTTTGTGCACGCCGCGCCGGATGCGGCAGCGGTCGATATTTACCTCACTGCCCCGGGCGCCAGTTTGGCTGGGTCTACCCCTGTCGTTTCGGCGCTGATCTACGGTCAGGAGCCACCAGCCGATCGGCAGGCCTTTGCATCCGGAACCTATGAGATCCGGGTGACCCCTGCGGGCGATCCGAATACGATGTTACTTGACTCCGGCGACCTGACGCTCGGCTCCAAGGCCAACCTGCTGTTCGTGGTCGTTGCTAATACGGGTCCTGGCGCTGCCCCGATTTCCATCGTTGTTGATGACGGGACCAGTACCAACAATGTTCTGGATGTAGCGACGCCATCGCGCGTGCGGGTGATGAATGTCTCACCGGACCTGCCGTCACTGGATGCCCGCGCAGAGCGGGCACTCAAGAAGGACACGCAAGTCCCGGACCCACCGCCAGCACCGCCGTCATGCCTGTACGATGCCGGACTGTCCGCGAGCGACGTCCTGTGTATCGCTCCACCGCCGGAAATTACCTCACTGGTCGATAATTTGCCGTATCCGGCGTCGGGTACCTATGTCGATCTGGATGCGGGACTCGCTCCGCCTGCCGGTTTTGAGTTTCTTGGCCCCAGGAACTCTTATGCTTTGAAGGTCACTGCCTCGGCGGACCCGGATACGACCCTTTTTAGCTACAGTCTGTCGCTGCCAGCCGGTGAGCGCATCACACTTTATGCACTGGGGCTGGTACCACAACCCGATGGTGGTGCAGTAATCGCCAAGGCACTGACCGTATCGGGCGACGATATACGATCGGTGACCAGGGAAGGCAAGTTGCGCATCGTTGATGCATCACCAGCCGGTAATTCGGTTGATGTCTATATCGTCGCACCGGGAACTGATCTCGCGCTGGTTGAGCCAACACTGTTCAACGTCGGTCTGGGGTTTTTCAGCGTCCATCAACCGCTCGCACCCGGAGACTACACCGTGGTATTTACGACGGCATCCACAAAGGACGTATTGGCGAGCGCCAACGTATCGGCTGCCGATGGCAGCGTGCAAACTGTCGTGCTGGTGGACGCCGCAAGGCCAGCCTCGGCTGACGGGTTGCCGCTGGGTACGCTGCTGACCAACGACCGGCTGCCCTGATACAGATCTGCCGCTTCAGCCACGACCTGCGCCTCCGTAGCGTCAGCGCGTGCCTCTACAGCGTATCTCTCTTACTGGCAGCTGCTGCGTTTACGGCGTTCCTGCTTCCCGTCGTGCCGGGCTAAACAGGTCAGCGACGTTGAAGTGGTCGGCCGCCCGATCACTACTTTCTCCGGGCGGGATGTAATAGAGATCAATCGTCTTGCCGACACGGGTCACGGGTTGATACTCATCCAGCCACGCGAAGCCGTTGCCACCGTTGCTCAGCATGAGTTTGGCGAGGAGATCCACGGCGACCCAGCCTGTCGCCCGGACATTGGGTGGCAAGTACGTAAAGGGCGGCAGGTCCTCGCGGATCCAGTCCGTGGTACCGCGGAAGGCAAAGCTGAATTGCCGCACGTTTCGCTGTTTCAGTTCTTGCCCAAGGCGGCGCATGTCCTGGCCCCAGTCCAGGTCCGAGTCGATAAGCACGGCCTCGGGTCGCCGGACTGCGAGTTCGTTGAAGAACGGCAGGTAATCGGGGTAAGCGGTCCAGAGCGCCGATGCCTGCCAGACCAGCAGGGCAGCAAGAGTCCCGCGCGCCGCCAAGGTGCGCCACGCCCGCCAGGCGCTCATCGTGGCAAAGGCCGCACCGCCCGCAAGCAACGGGTACAGCACCAGGATATGACGCACGCCAATATTGATCCGGCTGTAGGCGCAGCAGAACACGAGGACGGCGGCAAAAGACGCGCCCGGCACCAGAAGGCGCCACTCACCGCGCCGTATGCCGGTTGCTGACAGCAGCGCGAGGCCCGCGCTACCGAGGATCAGCAGGGGGATCGGGGTCTTCACCGCCAGAGCGACAAGGTAGAAGTACCACCAGCCCGTCTTCCTCACCTCACCGAGCAGAAACGACAGGTGCCCCTCCCGGTTGTGCTCAATCAGTGCCCTGATACCGAGTGGCAGTTTCTCGGCGGCCAGCGGCAACGGCACACGCCTGGCAATGCTGGCGAGGACTTCGTGTGGCACCGTGCCCGGTGCCGTGACGTAATCGATCGCCGGGTTGCTTTGCCGGGACTTGTCCAGCAGTAATTCAAACCGACCGCCGTAGGCCAGCGTCACGGCAATCAGAGCGCCGGGCACCACGAGCAACACGCCGCCAAGGTAGCGCCTGAGAGGGGCGGATGGCCCCGTCGTTGCCCCGTTGCCAAGCACTGCGCGGCTGGCGAGCAACACGATGCCGAAAAGGAACAGGAACGGAATGGCCGAGAGCTTGGTACCGACTGCCAGTCCGGCGCTGGTGCCGAGAAGCAGGCTGGTGCGCCACGATGGTGCCTCGATCCAGCGCACGAGAAGGTACAGGGCAAGGGTACACATTGCTGCAGCCGGGACGTCGAGCGCGGCGACGCTGGCGTGCCCGAGGACGGTGGGTGTGCTGGCGAGGAAGAACGTGGCCAGAAGCGCCCCGGTGTCACCCAGGATGCGCCTCATCAGCGCATACGCAGCCCCGAACATCAGCACCAGGAATGGCAGGACGCCAAGCCGGGCGAGGGTCAGGACCCGATCATAGCCGACCGTCTGGTAAAGCAGGTCACGGCCTTCCTGTTCCCCACTTGAGCCCGGCTCCCCGAATGAGCGGACCCCGGCGATATAAGGCCCCACGGCCATCGCGAGCCGCGCCAGCGGCGGATGTTGAATGTCGTAGGTGTACTGCCCGCGGTCGAGCAGCTGGATACCGGCGGCGAGGTGCTCGGGCTCGTCCCAGGTGTGGCCAAAGTACCGGTACGTGGATACACACAAGCCGGCGCTCAGCGCAACCAGAAGCACGGCGGCATAGCGGGGGGCGATCAGCATCGACGGGCCCTGCCTAGTCGACGTAACGGGCGAACGCTGTGTCGAACCGGTTGCGGGCGGGCTCACCGCAACGGGTGATGTCGTCGTCGCAGTCCCGGAACAAACTGCGCTGTAGCGCCGACAAGCCATCCAGCCCGAAGCCGAAGTCCTCGAGAGCCACGGACGTCAGCAGTACGACATCGAGGGGCTTATTCCCGCGCTCAGCCGCCTTGGCGCAGTCGAAATTGACACAACGTATGTCATAGGCGGTGAAGTACCACGCCGAATGATCCGCCAGGAATCGCGCCGTGAATTCGGGCTGATGGTCGCCAAAGGTGACGACGCCAGCGGGCCGGCCGCGCCGTGCCAGGGATTGCAGAAAGCCGCCATAGGCTTTGTCGCTTTCCTCGAATCGGGCCACATAGTCCGTTAGCGGATCCTGGTTGTCGTGCGGGCCGTGCTGGTTGATGGTCAGCATCATGGCCACTACCGGCGTCTTCCGGTCACCGATCTGCTTCAGCATGGCTTCGTAGAACCTGGCGTCGGATACATTCCAGTCCCAGCCCTCACTGATCCCGAGGGCCTCGGGATCGTAGAACTCGTCCACACCGATCGACTTGTAGAAGCTCCGCGCGTTGATGAAGTTGCCCGGCACCGGATAGAAGACCATGGTCCGATACCCCAGCGCCTTGAGCCGGGTGAAGATCGAGCGTCTGATGCGGCCCTCGAGCTGATGAAACACGTACAGCCCGTCGCTGCCGAACTCCTGCGGGCGAATCTGCGTAGTTACGGAGAACTCTGTTTTCCACGTCGCACCGGCGAAGGTGTTGACATGCAGCGGCCCCGTGTGCGGCGCGCTCTTCGCAAACAGGGATTGCGCCTCGAACCCCGGCCGCAACAGGGCGGGCGGAAAGGTCGACTCCTGGAGGATGAGGAAGATGTCCGGCAACGGCCCGGCCGGCGGGCTCAGGGGCGTGCCCTCCCCGGCCGGCGCCGCCTCGGCGCTCGCCAGAATCCGCAGCTGGGGCCCGGGTATTTGCGACGACATGACCAGCGTGCGCAGACTGGGCGTTCCTAGCGTCATTTCCCAGTCGACGAAGTTCCTGTCCCAGTGTCGTGCGTCGAGAATGACACTGCCACAGACAAGCACCAGCACCAGCATCGACCACCGCTCGAAACGCGAGAACGCGCCACGACCCGAAAGCAATATCCGGACGTAAAGCAGCGTCGCCGCAAGGGTAACGACCAACGCCGTAGCTACGCGCCAGTCGTTGTAGGCCAGAATGAGCAGGTTCTGCCTCAGGAAGTACTGGTCGTAACTGACGAGCGGGACACCGGTCAGGGAGTACTTGAGCACACTGCCGCCCAACAGAAGCAACGCCGGCATCAGGGACAACGCGAGCAGGATCACCGGGTGCTTGGCGCGCGCCGCGCCCAGGGCGAAAAACGGCGCCATGAACAGGACCAGGTAATAGTCCGAAGAAGCGATGGCGTAAGCCACGGTTGCGCCGACAAGCAGGGCAGCGATTAGCAACCCGGGCGTGGGCCGCTTGAAGTTGCGCAGAAAGAAGTTCAGCACGAGTAGCGCCAGAGAAACGCGGGCGGAATGTTCAGGAACTCGATCCCGAGCATCCGGCTTCGCGGGAAAATGCCAGCGAAGGGATTGTGGGGAAAATAGGTATAGGTCACCAGCGCGGTAATGCGTCCGGCCGCATGAGCCCGAGCAACACCGGCGTAGAGTCCTGCGAACTCAGGATTATTGACGCTCGGAATGCTGCTGACGACCACGGTGGCCTGCTCCAGCCCCGCCAGGAACGCGATGGCGCAGGTACCGATGATCGTCCGCGTGGGAAATGTGCTCTTGAGATACTGAAAGCGCCCGGGATCCCGCTCGATACTCACAGCCCATTCCGGAAGCACGCTGGTAACGGAACCATAGCCGGCACCAAGCTCGACGATGGGTGCAGTGGGCTCGCCGATTGCACCCACCATCGCTCTCGCCAGCCACCGGGAGGACTCGCAGACCGCGCCGATAGTCGCGTAGGAAGAATTCATGGGTTTGGTGGTTCAGGCGAAATTGTGGGAGTGGTCTTGAGGTGGGGCGCCAAAGAGATTATCAAGGCTAGCCATTCTACTCCGCGCAACTGCTTCACGATTGCAGGGTTTTCCAGGGTGGACACGTTCCGGGTGATGGGTTCGCCCCGGGTGATGGACCAGAGTAGCCGACGCATGATTTGCGGAACCGGGTTTCCGGCAGGTTGTCGGAAAATCAGATTTCGGTCCTCGCCTGTTCACGCCGATGCCCTAGCGGTGGCCAGAGTTCCTGCGGCCAGCGAACAAACAGCGAGCGTCGCGACGATTGTGGGGCCAGTCGACAGATCGAACAGCGCCGACAGAATCAGACCCGCCGCAAGGCCCACCGCTCCCGTCCCATAGGCGGCTGACAGCTTGCGGACTCCCCGGGCCCTACGGAGGGCAAGCGCCGGCATGATCAGGCTGGCGAACACGAGGTACACACCAACGAGCTGCACCGAGGCCGTGACGGCGAAGGCGAAGATCACATAGAAACCGGCGCGGCCGAACCGCTGCCGCAACCCGAACCATGCTCCCAGCAATACCGTGTACAGCACGGCGACCAGCCCGATCTGGGGCCAGAGCACCCAGAGGATCTGACCGGCCAGCAGATCCTTGATGTGTTCGCCACCGTGGGGATTCTGGCCAATGAGCAACAGCGCCACGGACGCCGACAATACAAAGAGGCACCCGATCAGCGCCTCCTGAATCTCGGGAAACCGGCGCTCCGTCCAGGTCAGAAGCAGCGCCCCGCCGAGCGCTGCGCCCAGGGAACAGGCCTGCACTGCCAGCGGCTGCCCGCCTTCCGCCGCCTCGGTCAAGTAGAGCATGCCGGCCAGCGCACCGAGCCCGGCCATCTGCGCGATGGCGAGATCGATGAAGATGATGCCACGGCGCAGGACCTCTATCCCCAAGGGCACATGGGTTGCGAGCACCAGCAAACCGGCAACGAATGCCGGCCCGAGAATGGAGAACTCCAGCGTGGTGGTATTCATTTGATCCCCTTCAGCAGCTGGGCGATCGTCGTGTCGTATAGAGTGAAGAGATCCCCGGCCGCTTTGTTGCCGCCGACCGTCAAGGGCAGCGTGATCACCGACAGGCCAGTTTTACCGGCCAGCCACTGCGCGGCCTTCGGATCCTCGTAGGCTGCAACGACGATGGCCTTTGCCGGAGTGCTTTCAAGCTTGTTTAGTACGCCCGCCAGATGGCTGGTGGTCGGAGGAACACCCGGCTTGGGTTCCAGGGCAGTGACGACGTCAAGGCCCAGCCAGTTGGTCATGTAGACCCAGACGTTGTGCTGGATCACGATCGGCGCGCCGTGCAGCGGGGCGGCTTCCTTCTCCCATGAGTCGATGCGCGCCGCGAGCTGCCCATCGAAGGCGACGAAGCTCGCCTCATACCGGCCCGCGTTTGCTGCATCGAGCAGCTTTAGGCGATCGGTCAGCACGCGTGCCACCACGCGCAGATTGCGCGGATCCGTAATGATGTGGGGATTCCCCTCCGCGTGGAGGTCCCCCTGGGATCGATCCAGCACCTTCGGCACCTCCAGCTTTTTTACGTAGCTGGCGGCCATCAGATTCCCCGGCTGGCCCTCCTGGATGCTGTCATTGCCAGCCTGGCGGATGAGCAATGGCAGCCAGCCGGTCTCCAGTTCCGCGCCGGAACAGAACACCAGCTGCGCCTTGCGCACCCCGGCGATCAGCGAGGGACGGGCCTGGATCTGGTGGGCATCCTGAAGCGCTGTGGTGGCGACCATGACTTCGGCCTGGTCACCCGCGATGGCAGTGGTGAGCGCGCCCCACTCCGGCTCGCAGGCAAACACGTTGACCTTGGCGTGGGCTGAGCTGGCGGCCACGATGCCGGCCACAATCAGCATAATGTTTCGCTTGTTCATGAGAATCACCTTTCGGAATCTGATCAATATTTGTGAGCGCCATGGGCGCCCATGCTGATGGTGTAGAGCAGTACGCCAACGTTGTCCGACAGCGGTCCGGATTCGTCGCGGGTGTACTGCAACCGGAGGCTGCTGAATTCACTGTTGTCGAATTCCAGTACCAGGCTCTGCGTCAGCGGGTTGTGGCCATCGTTGTCAAGGGCAGTACCGATGAACGCGGCGGGCACGTCGGGCGCATTCATCCGCGCAAGGCGATAGCCCACCTTCCACTGCGGGTGGAATTTGTAGACCGCCTGTGCATACCAGCCGGCCGAGTCCTCGTTGTAGGCCAGGTCGTTGTAATTGCCATCATTGCGGCCCCGGAAGTATTCGCCTTGCAAGACCAGGAACTCATTGGCCATGTTGCCGTTCGGCGACCAGGTGTATTTCCCGTCGACGATGTAGACATCGCTGACGCCGTTGAAGCTCAGGACACCATTGACCCGGTCGACGGCATTCGCGCGCAGGTAGGACACCCCCGCCAGCCAGGACCGGGAGGCGCCGATGTCGCCGCCGATCCGGGCAAACAGCGTTTTCGATCCATTGCCGCTGTGATCCGAGCCAACGGCCGGGAATCCGGTGCCGCGAAACGCGCCGCCGCCGACCTCGGCATAGAGATCCGTTGGCAATATCAGTGACAGCTGGAGGCCGTCGTCGACATAGTTGTCGCCGCCGAAGTACGCAAGGTATGGCAGCGGGCGATCGACGAAGGCGTCCGCGTGAGTATGGATCTCGTTGAGGTAGCCGAGCACGAGGAACATCCGGCCCGCCCTGATCTTCGCGCCATAGGGCAGTGCAAGTGTCTCGATGAAGGCTTCCTCAAGGCTGATTTCCGTCCCGCCATCGCCGTCGTCCGCGAGTGCCGTCGTGAGTGAGCCATAGAACATCGTGTCGATATTCGCCGACAGGTTGACCTCGCTTTCGCCAAGAGAGAATCCCTCACCAGGCGGCCCCGCCTCGTCCCCGAGCACGAAGCCGGCGATAACGGCATCATCCGGATTCCGCGAGTACGCGTTGTAGGAACCCTGCAGCACGATGCTGATCGCCGGGTTGAAGGCATTCACCGACACGGCACTGCCGCCCGGACTTGCGGCGACGGCTTCGCTGGATGGCGGCCTTTCAGCAGGCTTCTCCGCCGTTGATGACGCCTCGACGGCAGCCAAGCGGGTCTCCAGCTTCTGCACGAGTGCCTTGGTCTGGTCCAGCTCGGCGCGGAGCTCTGCCAGTTCGTCCGCTGCCGCGAAGGCAGGCGTCATCAGGAGTAGCAGCGGAACGGCCGCTGCGGCCAGTCGCATTCGCATATTTGGTCTCCATCACAGTCGACTGTGCCCTGTAGTGCACAGGCCATGGACCACAGCACTGGCTTTCAGGCCAGCTGCTGCGGAATCATCCGGAGGACAGATTCAGATGGAGACGGGTGGAGCGCGTGAGCGATAGAAGGCGGGATATGTGCGGAAGACCTGCCAGTCAGCGATCACCACCAGTTCGCTGGTGATCGCATGGAACGCAGCCTGCGGCACGGCACTGGGCAGCAGCGCACTGCCTGATTGCCCGGCATGGAGACAGATGTCGCAGCGGGCAGTATCGCCCGGGGTGGAATGACCGATGTAATGAGCGACCGCCGCAATTTGCGCGATCAGCAGCAGCAGCACGGCGAAGCCAAGCCTGAAGCGGGTTCGTTCGGACTGCCAGGCGACTGTCGTCATGGGCTTGAGTATAGGCATCCCGCCAGTGATCTCAAAGCAAAAAACTGCGGCAAACGGCCACATCCATTTGCAGATCCGCCCCGTGCTCCGGACTAATTCCGCGGTGCGCGCCAGCCCGCCGCCCGCGCCTCCTGCTCGGAGCAGAACCAGCGTTCGCCCTTGGACTCGTCGATCCTTGTGTCCGCGTACGATGCGCTGCCGGGAACATGGTAAATGCGTTTCCCGCCGGTGCCGATATTGCCCTTGATCAGGCAGTCACTGGATTTCTTGCCTGAGGGCAGCGGAACGCTTGCCGGTGCGGTGCGGATCGCAGCCACACAATCTGCCGCCGTGCTGCCATCGTAGTTGGTGTATGGGTCACCGCGATCCCGGTGACGCCACTCCCAGGGCGCATGCCGTTTCTTGCCAGTTGATCGCCACAACCCCAGCTGCTGGTCGCGGGCCTTCGCCTCCCACTCACAGTAAAGCGGGTCGTCCCTGAACTCGCCGAGATACTGGCGGAAAGCCCAGGCATTGCCCCTCGCAACCATCTCCAGATTGACGTTGCGCTTACCCAGCATGACGACAGCGACCAGACGGTCGTACTTGTCCTGCTCTACCGGGATCAGGTCAACCACCTTGCCGCCGATCAGTTGCCGCAGCGCCGATGCGGCGTCCACCCCGTAAGGCTGATCCTTCTCCGGTGCGTCGATACCATAAAAGCGAACGGTGATCGCCCCGCTCTGGAGCTTCACGTGAGCGGTATCGCCATCCGTAACGCGCGTTACTTCGCCCCGAAGAACGGTGTCGCCGTCCCGGGCGCAGGCGGCCAGGGAGAGAACGAGACAGCTGAGGAGGAGCAGGAAGCGCATCAGCACAGTATGCCGCCATATCGGTGTTTCCGGATGACAGGCTCCATCGTGATCCCGCGGCAAGTCCGTACCGTCCGCACTCACCGATAGATATTGGCGGGTGGGTACGTCCAACGTCGAGGTCTTTGGAAAGAGCGGGTCGTGATCGTCCGCAGACCGATTAGTAAGGCGGATAAAAAGTGATTCTTAACCCGGGAGCGTGATCGATGAAACGACAACTCAGCCGACGATTGCATGGTTTGCTCGTCAGACCGGGCAGGATTGTGCGACCTGTCATGTGGGCGGCTTCGGGCCCCAGCTGACGGCCTATGGCATCAGGTTCAAGCTGCGCGGCTACACCGATTCCAACGGCAAATCCGGCCAAATCCCCCTTTCTGCCATGCTGGTGCAAAGCTTCACGCATACGCAAAAGGATCTGTCCGCGGATGCCGCGCCCAGCTTCGACGAGAACAACAACCTGTCGCTGCAGGAAGTTTCCATATTTGCCGCCGGACGCCTTACCGACAATATCGGCATCTTCGCGCAGGTCACCCGGGGCGAACCGGATCGCGAGACGGCGATGGACAATCTCGACCTGCGCCTCGTCAAGCCGTTCCAGTACAAGGGCAAGGATGTGATCGTCGGTATTTCACTCAACAACAACCCGACCGTACAGGATCCATTCAACACCACACCCGCCTGGAAATTCCCCTACATGGCCTCGGAGCTGGCGCCCGGTACCGCCGGACCACTCATCGCCGGCGCGATGGAGCAGCAGGTCATCGGCATTAACGTTTATGGCTTTTACGACAATCACTGGTATGCGGAAGCAAGTGGTTACCAATCGCTCTCCAGAAGTACGCTGAACGACATCAACGTCGATCCGGGCGACAAAATCGAGGGAATTTCCCCCTACTGGCGTCTGGCCTATTTCCAGGACATGGGCAATCAGGCGTATTCGGTGGGGCTATTCGGCATGGATTCCCGCATTCTGCCGGGTTGGGAGTCCGGGCATACCGACAAGTACACCGATATCGGTGTCGATGCCCACTACCAGTTCCTCGGCACACGCAGGCACATCTTCGCCGTCAACGGCAGCTATATCCACGAGAACCGCAATCTGGACGCCTCCTTCCTGGCCGAAGACGTCAGAAAAAAGCACGGCGATCTCGACCGCCTCGACCTGAGCGGATCCTGGAATTACCAGAATACCTACGGCATCACGCTCGGCCTGTTCGATGTGCGCGGCAACAAGGACCAGTCGCTCTACGACACCGGAGATCCGGACGAGGGCAGCAGCAAGGCTTCCCCGAATTCCAGAGGCTACACCCTGCAAGCGGACTGGACGCCGTTCGGCAAGCCGGATTCCTGGCTCGCGCCCTGGGCCAACGTGCGTCTTGGCATTCAGTACACCGGCTATAGCCGGTTCAACGGCCGCAGCAGCAATTACGATGGTTTTGGCCGCGACGCCAGCGACAACAACACGCTGTTTGGCTTTATCTGGTTCGCTATCTGATCATGGTCACGGCTTCCCGAACCTAATCTCTCAACGCCGGCACTACCCGCTCGCCGATCAACCTGATCGAAGCGGCCGGATCTGCATATAGGCGCAGTGCGACGCTGCTGAGCCCCGCATCGCGCAACTTGCGCAGCTTGTCGATCACCGGTTCGAGTTTGTCAGGCGAACCCGATAGGGTGAGCCTGTCGACCATCGTGTTGAGCACGCGGTCGGGCACACCGTCGACGAGGTGGCTGCCGGCGGCGAACGCCCTGGCGAAAGCCGCCTCACTGGCCATCACCAGATCGACATCCGCCTGATCAAGAAATTCAGCGAGCATCCAGGGGCGGAAGATGCCCCGCAACAGCAGCCAGCGGCGTGCTTCGCGTAGCGCATGGTCGCGATCCTGATAGACATGCCAGGCGGTGAAAACGTTGGTCGCAAATTCAGGTCGCTGCCGTCCGTGTGCATTGAGCGCAGCATCGAGTGTGGCGATGGCCTGTGCCGCCGGACCCGGCGGCATGTCGCTCATCATGATCCCGTCAGCACAGCGTGCCGCCATGCGCAGCATCTGCTGCTGGCTTGCGCCGACATAGATGGCCGGCGCTGCGGATTCCAGCCAGCGCAGCTGCAGATTGCTGACGCGGAACAGCTCGCCGGCATAGCTGAGGCGCTCACCACTGGCGGCAGCACGGATGATCTCGACGCACTCGCGCACCGCGCGCACACGGCGTTCAGGACGGATATCGAGCGCCTGCAGCACTTCGCCGCCGCCGCCAATGACGATCCGCGCGCGGCCCGCGGCGATCTCGTTCAGCGTAAGCAGGGCCGATGCGATTTTCACCGGATGCGTGTCGAAGGGATTCACGGCGATGGGGCCGAGGCGGATACGCGAGGTGGTCTGCGCCAGCAGCGCCATATTGGCAAAGGGATCGCGAGAATCGAGCAGACTCGATACCCACACACCGTTGATGCCACAGTTTTCGGCGAGCTGACCGAGTTCGGCCAGTTCCTGCGCCTTGGCACGCGCATCCAGAATCACATCGATCTGCACGGTAACTTTCTCCCTGCGCTGTATCCTGGCGTCGTACTCAGAGCAACTCGTCCGCCACCAGTCGCAGCGCTTCAATTGACGCACGCGCCAGCAGCATCGAACCGATCTCGCCGCGCGCACCAGCCGCTTTCCAGCCGGCGAGGCGCTCACGGATGCGCGCCGCCGGCCCGACCAGTGCGATGGCATCGACCAGCCGGTCTGGCACCGCCGCTGCGGCTTCATCCTTGCGACCGGCGAGATACAGTGCCTGGATCTGCTCCGCTTCGGCTTCGTAACCCATGCGCCGCACATAGTCCGTATAGAAATTTTTCTGGCGCGGCCCCATGCCACCGATATAGAGCGCGAGATGCTCGCGAACCGGCACCCGGCAGGCATCGAGGTCGTCACCCAGTACAACGGGCACGAAGGGTGCGACATCGAAATCAGCCAGTGTGCGTTTCTGGCCCGATTCCTGGCTGCCTTTGGCAAAGCCTGCAGCCAGATGCGGGCCGATGAGATCGAATCGCTCCGGATCCATCCAGATCGGGAACACGCCGTCGGCGATCCCGGCTGCCGTAGCCAGGCCGACCGGCGTGACCGCCGCCGTGTATATGCGCAGCTGCCCGTCGGCATGCAGGATGCTCTGCATCGGCCGCCCGAGCCCGGTGGCATCGGTACCTTTATAAGGGATCTGGTAGTGATAGCCATCGTGACGCAGCGGCGCGCGACGGCTGGCGATCTGGCGAACGATGTCGATGTATTCGCGGGTACGGGTCATTGGCCGACCGTAGGGCACACCGTACCAGCCTTCGACCACGCGCGGACCGGAAGGCCCGAGGCCGAGCAGGAAGCGCCCGCCGGACAGCGCATTGAGTGTCATGGCCGTCATCGCGGCACAGGTCGGCGTGCGCGCCGGCATCTGCATGATCGCGGTACCGACACGGATGCGCGTGGTGCGCGCCAGGATCCAGCTCGCCACTGAAACGGCATCGCTGCCATACGCTTCAGAAGTCCAGACCGAGTCGTAACCCAGCCGCTCGGCTTCGAGGATCTCGTCCATCGGGACGTTCAACGCCGCCGGCGAATAGCCGGCCACCAGACCCAGACGCATGAGGATTACTCCGGGAGTACCGCTCCCCGGAGCAGTATAGGCGGAGATTCAGGCCCGCTGGCGGAGGTCGCGACCAGCAGACTGATATTGTTCGAGGCGGCCGGCCAGCTCGTCGCGTTCGCGCTGCAGATCGACCATCTGGGTGGTGGTCAGCGTGGTGCCGGACTCCACTACTTCGAGTTCGGTACGCGCATCGCGAAGTTCCACGCTGATACGCGACAGTTCCTCGGTACGCGCATCGACATCGGCAAGCAGCGCTTCCTGGCGGACTGCCGCTGCCTTGACTTCAGCCCGCAGGGATTCGATCTGCGCCTCGCGCTCTGCGACCCTCTCGCGCAGCGCATCGATCTCCGCTTTACCGGCCTTCGCGGCATTCAGAAACTGTTCGCGCTCGACCCGGCCCTGGTCGACGAGCCGCTGCGTAACACGCAGTTCTTCGAGCAATGTCTGTATCTTCTTGTCGGTTTCCGGAGCAACTTCAGGCGGCTTGTTCGCGCCCGGAAATGCCGGCGCACGTGAATCGTTTCCGAACAGGCTTTCCTTGAGTGGTCCCTCGCCGGACCGCATGATGATGAAGGTTATGGCGATCCCGCTCAGCACCAGGCCGAACAGCAGACCGATACCGATGAGACCGAGGTAGGCCATCAGTGATCAACCAGCTGATCACGCCGCAGTCCGGAGCGCTCCGGATCGCGGGACTTCATCTCCAGCTCGCGTCGCAAGGCCTCGACCATCGTATTCAGGTCATCGCGCTCACGGGTGAGCCGTTCGATCTGGTCGATGATGACATCCGAACCGACCTGTGAAACGTCCAGCTCGGTCTTCACATCACGCAGCTGCACATGGGTACGCACCATCTCTTCGGCACGATCGGCAAGTTCCTTGCGCAGCTCGGCAGTCTTCCGGCATTCGTGCTGCATTTCGGCTGTGAGCTTGCGCACCAGGTCCTGTTGGCGCGCGGTCTCGTCCCTGAGAGCCGCCAGTTCGGCTGCCGTGCTATCGAGTTGTCCGGTCAGCGCCTGGCGTTCATTGCCAGCATCATCCGCCGCGCGCTGCGCCACGCGGAGATCCGCTTCGAGGCCGCGAATTTTGTGATGGAGGGTATCGACCGTGCCGCCTGAGCGACGGCCAGCCTGCCAGACCTTGACGGCAATGGCGAGTACAAGGCTGGTCGCAAGCGCTGCCAGCAGGCCGAGGCTGATGAGGGTCCAGTCCAACATAAGCTCCAGCGTAGCCGCTAGTCGCAGGTCGCGGCCATGCACCAGTTCTCACAACGTCGCGGCCACGCGCCGGAAACGGAAGCTACTTCACGGGCAGCGCGTAGGCGAGCACATAGTCATCGACCCCCTTGGCGTCGTACCAGGAGTGCCCGCCGGCTGCAAACACCACGTACTGCCGACCATCGACCTCATAGGTCATCGGCGTGGCCATCGCCGAGGTCGGCACCCGCATTTCCCACAGCTCCTCGCCGGTCTCTATATCGTAGGCATGCACGCGGTTATCGGCAGTGGCGCCGATGAAGATCAGTCCGCTTCCGGTAACGATGGGGCCACCGGCCGAGGGCCCGCCGAGATTCAGCGGGATCGGAAACGGCATCAGCTTGTCGAGCCGGCCAAAGGGAATCTTCCAGCGGATTTCGCCGCTGACCATATCGATGGCCACCAGCATGTTCCACGGTGGCGCCGTACATGGGGTGAAGGACGGCGACATCAGAGGCCCCTGCTTGACGCCGTAAGGTGTACCGCCGAGATAACCCGGACCCTGCATCGGCGCGCCGGCCTCCGGCCGCTTGGCATACTCGGGATCAACTTCTGCCCTGGGGATCAGCTTCACGTAGTAGGGAATCTGCGACACCGGCGTGATCAGCAGATTGCGCTGCGGATCGTATGCACCGCCACCCCAGTTGGGCCCGCCGCCAGGTTGCGGATAGAGGATCGTACCGGTGCTCATGATCGGCTCGTACTGACTGCCGTGGCGCATCGACTCGATCTTCCTGCGACAGGCGTTCTTGTCGAAAATCGTAAAGCCCCAGGCATCGTCGGCCGAGATGGTATTACGCACCAGCACTGGCGGCCTGACCGGAAAGGGCTGGGTCGGCGACAGCTGCTCGCCCTCGATATCGGTGTCGGTCGGCACCGGGCGCTCCTCGATCGGGAACAGCGGCTCACCGGTCTCACGATTGAACGCAAACACCATGCCGGTCTTGACCAGCTGGATTACGGCCGGAATCTTGCGGCCGTCGCGGTCGATCGCGGTGAGGATCGGCGTTGAACCGGCATCGCGGTCCCAGACATCGTGGTGCAGGGTCTGAAAATGCCAGACCAGCTCGCCGGTCGATCCGCGCAAGGCGATGATCGAATTCGCGTACTCATTATTGCCCGGCCGGTGCACACCCCAGTAGTTGGGCGCAGGAGATGCCGTCGGCACGAACAGGAGATCGCGCGGGCTGTCCGCCGACATTGGCACCCAGGTGTTCGCGCCACCGACCTGCTGTGGCGTCGGCGTCAGCCCGGTAGATGCATCGCGCACCAGCGGATCGAAACTCCAGAGCAGCGCCCCGGTACGCGCATCGAAGCCGCGTATGGCGCCATTCACTGACGACGAAGTCTTGAACTTGTTGGAGAACGAAGACACCGCCACCACGTCCCGCACGACGGTCGGCGGCGAAACGAGCTGGGTGAGTTGCGTGCCATCGGCGGGCACCAGGGATCTGATCAGTACATCGACATCCACCTGTCCCTGCACGCCAAAACCGGTGCACAGCTTGCCATCCCGGGCATCCATGGCGATCAGGCGCTTGTCAGCCGTGGCGAGAAACAGGCGGTGGGCACAGGCTGTGTCTACCGGCGCCGCAGTATCCGCCCAGTACGCGACGCCCCTGCACTTGAATCGCCCGGCGTACGGCGTCTTGTCGATCTTCGGGTCCATGATCCAGCGTTCTGCACCACTGGCCGGATCGAGTGCGATCACCTTGCCGAAAGGATCACAGACCACCAGATGTCCGCCGGCCGCCGCTGGCAGCAGCGTCGGTGTGGCCTGGAAGTCGATCATTGATTTCAGCGTCGGGTTGGCGGTTACGGCACCGGTCCGGTATTGCCAGGCCAGTTCCAGTTTGCCGACATTGTCCCGGTTGATCTGCTTCAGGGCCGAGTAGCGGCTGCCACCCTCATCACCGCCGTAATAGGCCCAGCTTTCTGCGCCCGCTGCAGCGAGGTGCAGGAACAAGGCAATGAAAACCGGCATGCGCTTGTACATATCTATTAGTCTCCTGCCCGGCAAATCGTGTTCAGTCGGATGGAAGCCTGGCGCCGAGCGCCGGCACCGGAACTGCGATTGGTCGCCAGGCAAAGCGTTCGGTAATCACCATGAGCGGCCGACCCCGTGCAGTCACCCGGTAGCTGCGCGTCAGGAAATCACCGTCGGTCAGGGCCGCTACCGGCTCCGGCAGCGAATTGATTTGTTCGCGGCCGCACCAGAGTCCTTCGCGCCGGCTGTCGAGCCCGCTGCCCAGCAGGATCTGGCCCAGGCCGACGACGCCCGCCTCAAGTACCCCGCGCATCGTCGCCGGAAGGCCGTCGACATTGATCCTCGACTCGGCATAGGCGAAGAAGCCGCGACTGCGCGCCCCGCTCAGCAATACCGCCCGCTCGGTCACGGTCGCGCCAGCCGGCAGATCAAGCCAGCGATCCGGTACAGCGAGCCGCTGCGGACGCTGCCACAGGCAGGTCACCACCACCGGCTCCAGCGCCCATGCCTCCAGGAAAGTGGTAACCGTGCCATCGATCACCAGCAAAGCCCGCTGCAGCGGCGTCAACTCGGCCGCAATGATGGATTCGAGACCGGCCGGCCGGTCTGCCTGGGCAAGAAAAAATCCTGCGACTGGATCAAAACGCTCCGGCTCGGGCTTGGATTGTTGTGTCATCAGGGCTGATGCATCTGTGCAGAGGCTGTCAGTATAGTAGGCAAGCCCATGTTGACGCCTGTTTGACCGGCCGTATACTGCCCGGAGACCACGATGTGAACACCGGGTTGTCCGGCGCAAGTGTCCCCCGCCTGTTAGCGTCGCATTAAACCAAGAACACTGCTTAGGAGCCTGCGTGATGAAGCGTTTCCTGATACCTCTGGCCCTGGGCCTGGCAAGTACGCCACTGATGGCCGGCACCTCACTGCTGGCCGCCAACGAATACAGCGTCTGGAACGCAGGTGTCGCTGCAACCTTTGCCGATTACAGCTTTGACGACAACTCGGTCGATGACAGCACCGTCGGACTCAAACTCTACGGCGGCTACCGCATCAACAAATGGTTTGGCCTCGAAGCCGCCTATCACAGCTTCGGCGACTTCTCCGAAGCGCCGCCGTCGCCGGCCGCTCCGGTTGATGTCCGTCTGGATGGATACAGCGGGTCGGTACTCCTCTATGCGCCGATCAACAGCGATGAAGTCGACGTCTATGCCAAGGCCGGTTATTACAACTTCGACCAGGAACTCGAACTCAACAACGTCGTCACCGCCAGCAACTCGCCGGATGGACTCCTGCTCGGCGCCGGCCTGATCGTCAATGTCAGCAAGCAGTTTGCCTTCCGTGCAGAGGGTGAGTGGTTTGATATCAAGGACGGCGACCTGTGGGCCATCAACCTCGGTGCCGAGTATCGCTTCGGACGTACGCCTGAAGCTGCCGCGCCTGTTGCGGTGGCGGCACCTGTCGCCGTCGTGGCCCCACCGGTAGCTGTCGCCGCCGCTCCGGTCGTCAAGGACAGCGATGGCGATGGCGTCAATGACAATGCCGACAAGTGCCCGGAGACGCCGGCCGGCGCAAAGGTTGATGCCCGCGGTTGCGAGGAACAGCTGATCCTGCGTGGTGTTACCTTTGACTTCGACTCGGCGAAGCTGACGCCCTCCAGCCTGATGATCCTGGACTCGGTAGCCAACACCCTGACCAAGCGCCCGAACTTCAAAATTGAAGTACGTGGACACACGGACAGCCATGGTGCCGATGACTATAACCTCAGGCTCTCGCAGCAGCGCGCTGACGCGGTGCGCGACTATCTGATCGAAAAAGGCACACCTGCAACACAGCTCACGGCTGCCGGCTTTGGTGAAGCGGACCCGATTGCAGACAACGGGACCGAAGAGGGCCGCGCCCTGAATCGGCGCGTGAGCCTGGAGTTTTCCGCGCAGGCTGGTCAATAAGGAGCATTGTTAATGAAACGCACAGCGGGAATTGCACTGCTTGGCCTGTGTTCGCTGTCTGCCCAGGCCGGCCCGGCTGATTCAGGCTGGCTGGTCGGCATTTCCGGCATGCTCACCAGCTATGAGATCGATGGCGGCGTTTTTGACGACGAAGCCGTCGGCGCCAAACTGAGCGTTCAGTACCGCTTCAACAAGTACTTCGGCATCGAGGGCTCATGGCTCGAATCCGGCAATTTCAGGGAAGACACAGACCCGGCCAATCCTGGCGGCAATGTGGATGTAGATCTTGACGGAACGACCATCTATGCCATCGGCTACCTCCCCTTCGCCTCGGAGGACCTGCAGCTTTACGGCAAGGCAGGCTTTTACAACCTGAACCAGAATATCGACACTGACACCAGCTCGAGGAGCCGCGGTGCCGACGGACTCACCTTCGGTGCCGGCACACAGATCGCCGTGTCCAGCAAGGTCAGCCTGCGTCTCGAAGGCGACTGGTTCGACCTGGACGACGGCGACTTCTGGGCCGTCAGCCTCGGCGTCAACTACCACTTCGGCCAGCCCTGATATCTGTCCATGGCAGCACGGGGTACGTCCTGTACCCCGTGCCCGTTGCCTGCACGTGACTCCGTTCACGTTTCCCGACCACGCCAGCCAGCAACTGTGAGCTGGCGCACACCGCATCAGACATAAAAAACGGATCCTGACCCGGCCTTAACTTAAGGGGATACCGTGCCTTCGCCCTGTGCGGGAATTTTGCCCGGACGGTGGCAATGCACGGCAGGAAACGGTTGCTGATCTGCGGAGACTATTGGTCATGACACAGAACATTTGGCGCCGTGGCGCTTTCCTGAGCATCGGTGTCGCCGCGCTCGTTGCAGGCTGCGGCACCGTGCAGCAGTTTGACCCGGCACCGGAACATCTGAAATCGATCGAAGGGAACAGGATCATTCCCGCACCGGTCACCCACTTGCCCACGCCACCGGCGCCGGTCGCGCAGCCAGTCCAGGAAACCTACACGCTGGTGGTGACTGACGTACCTGTACGCGAAGTGCTGTTTGCGCTGGCCCGCGATGCGGCGATCAATGTGGACATCTCAGGCAACATCGAGGGCAACGTCACGCTCAATGCCGTCAATCAGACCCTGCCACAGATACTCGAACGCATCGGCCGGCAGGTCAGCATCCGTCACAGCATCGAAAACGGCACGCTGGTTGTCATGCCCGACGCACCGTACTGGCAGAACTACCGGGTGGACTACGTAAACCTGGCCCGCGGCAGCGAAGGTGAGGTCACTGTCGCTACCCAGATCGCCTCTACCGGTGGCAGCGTCGGTGAAGACTCGCAAAGCGACGGTGGTGCGAGCGGCGCTGAACAGAATGTTTCACGAACCACAGTCAAGAGCACCTCCGATAACAGCTACTGGAAGGTTCTTGGCAATAACCTGCGCCAGATCATCACGGGTCAGTCGACCGGTGGCGACGCGGCGGCGGGCCCTGACCCGGTGGCCGTCAATTCGATTGCCGGTGTCATCAGCGTCTATGCCAACGGCGTGCAGCAGCAGAAAGTTCAGGCCTTTATCGATCAGGTAACGGCCAATTCAAAGCGCCAGGTCCTGATCGAAGTGACGGTCGTGGAAGTCCAGCTCAATGACAGCTACCAGGCCGGCGTCGACTGGTCGCGGGTCTCTGCGAACGGCGGACTCGGCAAGGACGGCATCTCGATCATCAACACACTGACCGGCGGCAATCTGTCTACCGCACCGGTCTACACCATGAAGTACAACAATTTCGATACTGACGGCAGCGGCTTCTCGGCCGCTGTGAAGATGCTGTCGCAGTTTGGCGACACGAAGGTCCTGTCCACGCCGCGCATCATGGCCCTCAACAACCAGACTGCCATGCTCAAGGTGGTCGATGAGCGCGTCTACTTCAGCCTTTCACAGGACATCATCGAGGCCTCCAGCAACAATGCGGCGCGGTCGACCATCACCAGCGAGATAAAGACCGTGCCGGTCGGCTTCATCATGAGCGTGACGCCGCAGATCAGCGACAACAGCAACGTGAGCATGAATGTGCGCCCGACCATCACGCGCATCCTCGGTTACGTCGTCGACCCGGCTCCCCGCCTCAGCGAGTTCGGTCAGGATTTCGACAACCTCGTGCCGGAGATACATGTCAGCGAGATCGAGTCGTTGCTGGAAGTAGCCGACGGACAGACCGTGGTCATCGGCGGGCTGATGCAGGACACCAGTCAGAAGAAGCGTGACGGCGTGCCATTGCTGTCACGTCTGCCTGGCATCGGCGACCTGTTCAGCTATCGCGACGATGCAGTCCATAAAAGCGAACTGGTGCTGTTCCTGCGCCCCACCGTGATTCGCGGTGCCGGGACCGGCCAGCCAGCACTGGCGAGTGCAGCTGTACCTCTCGGCACCACCGGCAAGCCGGGGGCGACGCCATGAGTTCCCTGCTGGACATCCTGCAGAAAAAATCGGCACAGCCTGCAACTGACGAGACCGCGGTCGCGCCGGCATCAGCCGAGAGTCATATGCAGACCGTCGAGCTGCATCTTGCTGTCGATAATCGCGGCGCTGCAGAACCGACGGCCGAAAGCGATGCCCATGACGGCGTACCCGAACTCGCTGTGGGCCTGCGGCAGGCGTCGCCCGCGGCTGAACAACAGCCCGATACCGGAACGGTTTCAGACACCTTTGCCAACGGGCCCGGAGATCCGCACGGCAATGCGGCCCAGTCCTTTGTGGTCAACCAGCGCAGGCAGCGCGTCCGGCGCAACACCTCGCTGCTGATCGGCAGCCTGGTGCTGATCCTGCTGGCCGTAACGACGGCTATTTCCGTTCTCTTGCAGTACACGGCTGACCGCGGCGGCGACCAGTCGGTCGTCATCCCGCCAGAAGCGCTTCAGGCCAGACCAGCGCAACCGCAAATCAGTGAAGTAGCAACGCAGCAGCCGATCGTACGCCCGCTGCGCAAGGAAGTGACCAGCACGCAGACCGCTCCGCGATCTGCAATGGTCGGCAAGGACGCCGACTGGTATGACACGCCAGCTGTAGAGACACCGGAAACCACAACACAGATCAAGATATCGCGGGGCACTACGGAGAATCCGCTGTTTCCAAAGCTCAGCGAAGCGTGGGATGCCTTTCAGGCTGCTGACTACGCGCATGCCGAAACCCTGTATCGCGAGGTGCAGGCAGCTGACGCGCACAATGTCGATGCACTGCTTGGACTGGCTGCGATCGCCTTGCGTAGCGGCCGTGAGCAGGAAGCCCAGTCGCTATACAAATCAGTGCTCGAAGCCGATCCAAAGAATTCAGCCGCTGTTGCCGCCCTCTCCACATTGCCAGCGGGTGCATCAGCCAACGGCGATACGGGCAATGAAACCCGGCTGAAGAACATGCTGCGCGAGCAGCCAGGCGCCGCCCAGCTGCACTTCGCACTCGGCCTGCAATATGTCAGCGCCGGGCGCTGGCCGGAGGCCCAGCAGGCCTTCTTCGAGGCAGTGCGCAACGAACCGGTCAATGCCGACTATGCCTATAACCTGGCGGTGAGCCTGGACCAGCTTGGTCAGGGGCCGGCTGCTGCTGCCTACTATGAACGCGCACTGACTCTGGCGAACGGCAGTGCGTTGTTTGACGCTGCAGCGGCCCGGCAGCGGCTCGACAGCCTGCGCGCCGCAGCCCGGTAGGGCGCATCATCATGGCATCCCCCACCAGCAAGCCCGATTCCGCTACTGCAGCGGCAGCGACACAGGTCGGCGAGCGCCGCGGCCCGCGCAAGCAGCTTGGCGAATTCCTGGTTGAGAAAGGGCTGATCACTCGCGACCAGCTGCGGGTCGCGCTCACCGAACAAAAGCAGTCGAATGAACGTATAGGCAAGGTCATCGCGCGACTGGGCCTGGTCTCGGAATCCGTCGTACGCGACATGCTCGCGGAAATGCTGCGCGTCGAGAGCATCGATCTGTCGAAGGTCGTGCCGGATGCCGCGGCAGTCGCGCTTTTGCCCGAGGACGTCGCGCGGCGCTTTCGCTTACTGCCCGTTGCATTCAACCCGGCGACCCGCGTCCTGACCATGGCCATGGCCGATACCTTCGATGTGGTCGCACGCGACCAGGTATCGGCAATGCTCGGCGGGCACATCGAGATCCGCACGCTGCTGGCCAGCGAAGCTGAGATCCAGGGCGCAATCGAGAACTTCTACGACAAGGAGCTGTCGCTGGCAGCGATCCTGCAGGAAATCGATTCACCCGCGCCGGGCCAGGGAACTGTTGCGCGCGGCGCAGACAACCTCACGCAGCCGATGGTGCGCCTGATCGATGCACTACTCGGCGACGCCGTCCGGCGGCGTGCGTCGGATGTCCATATCGAACCCGAGGATGGCTTTGTCCGCGTGCGCTACCGCGTAGACGGTGTGCTGCACCAGGTTTCAACAGTACACCGGAAGTTCCTTGCCGCGATCGTGGTGCGCATCAAGGTCATGTCCGGCATGGATATCACCGAAACGCGCGCACCCCAGGACGGCCACATCTCGCTGACGATCGGCGGGCGCCCTGTAGATTTCCGCGTCGCTACCCAGCCGACCATCCACGGCGAAAACATCGTGCTGCGCATCCTCGACCGGCGCGCCGGCATCGTGCCGCTGGACGGGCTTGGCCTGCCGGAGGATCAGCTGACACTGCTGAAGATGCTGCTGGCACGGCCGGAAGGCGTGATCCTGGTCACCGGCCCGACCGGCAGCGGCAAGACCACCACGCTGTATTCGATACTCGGTTACCGCAACGACGAATCCGTCAACATCATGACGCTCGAAGACCCGGTGGAATATCCCTTCCCTATGATCCGCCAGACTTCTCTGGCTGACGCGGTCAAGCTCGACTTTGCTACCGGCATTCGTTCCCTGATGCGCCAGGATCCGGACATCATTCTGGTTGGTGAAATCCGCGATGAAGCGACGGCCGAAATGGCCTTTCGCGCTGCCATGACCGGCCACCAGGTCTATTCCACGCTGCACACGAACTCCGCGCTCGGTGCAATTCCACGACTGCTGGACATCGGCCTGAAGCCTGGCGTGCTCGCCGGCAACATCATCGGCATCGTCGCGCAACGGCTGGTGCGACGATTGTGCCCCGAGTGCAAGGACGCTTACGAAGCCAGCGACATCGAACGGCGGCTGATGGGAATTGACGCCACCGCCGAGCTGACCATCTATCGGAGCAAGGGCTGCAGTCACTGCAATCAGGTCGGCTACCGCGGCCGCATGTCCATCATGGAAATCGTGCGCTTCGACCGTGAACTGGATGAAGCGCTGGCCGGGAACAAGTCACTGGGCGAATTGCGCGCCATCGCGGTCGCCAGC
>CAYJPG010000014.1:27760-39502 GCA_964371995.1 uncultured Chromatiaceae bacterium
GGGGCGGCCAACACGCCGGGGGGCTTCGGCGGCGCCTGGGGGGCCGCCGGGGGTGGCCGGCGGCGGCCCGACGACGGCATCCGCCGTGTGCTGAGCGGCGACACGAGCCTCGACGAAATTGCGCGAGTCATCGATCTGACCGAGCGTGCACTCGGAGCAACACGGTGACTGCCTTCAACTATCGCGCCGTCGATGCCAGCGGGCGCGTATTGCACGGTGAGCTGGCGGCGAACAACGAAACCGAACTCGACACGCGCCTGTTGCAGATCGGGCTGCAGCTGGTGACCTGCCGCGCACTCAGCAGACGCCAGGTCGGGGCTGCAGGCAAGAAAGTCGACCGGCGGGAACTCATCAATTTCTGCTTCCATCTCGAGCAGGCGCATCGCGCCGGCCTGCCGATACTTGAGGCGCTGCGCGATCTGCGGGACAGCACAGCCAACCCCTCGTTTCGCAACGTACTCGCCTCCATTTCGCTGGCTGTCGAAGGCGGGAAGAGCCTGTCTGAAGCGCTGGGCGATTATCCCGCTACCTTTGACCACGTTTTCGTCGCCCTGGTGCGTGCCGGTGAACGCTCGGGTGAACTGTCGCAGGTCATGGCACGGATGACAGAGACCCTGAAGTGGCAGGACGAGCTTATCTCACAGACAAAAAAGCTCATGCTCTACCCGGCCTTTGTCGGCACCGTGGTTTTTGCCGTGGTGTTCTTCCTGATGCTCTATGTCGTACCGCAAATGGGCGCATTCCTGAAAACCATGGGGCAGGACATGCCCCTGCATACCAAAGCACTCATCGCGACCTCCGATCTGGTTGTCGAATTCTGGTACCTGCTTGTTGGCGGCCCGATCGTGCTGGGATTCGCTGGGAACTGGCTGGTCCGACACGACGCCGGATCCCGCCGGGCTTTCGACGGGCTGAAACTGCGCGTGTGGGTCATCGGACCCATCCTCAGCAAGATCATCATGAGCCGCTTCGTCACCTACTTTCAGATCATGTATGCATCCGGCATCACCATCGTCGATGCGCTGAAGACCTCACGTGAACTGGCGGGAAATGTCGTTATCGCCGAAGCCATTGACCAGGTCTCGGCCTATGTCGATGAAGGCAACTCGCTGAGCGGCGCAGTCGGCCAGGCCGGGCTTTTTCCACCACTCGTACTGCGTATGGTGAAGATGGGCGAGGACATCGGCAAACTCGATGAAGCACTGGAAAACGTCACCTACTTCTATAACCGCGAAGTCAACGAGGCGGTTGACCGGCTGCAGACACTCATCGAGCCGGCCATGACCGTCATCCTCGGACTCATCCTTGGCTGGGTGATGCTTTCAGTGCTTGGTCCTATCTACGACACCATTGGCAAACTCGGGGCCATCTGACATGCGCGTACAACACGTCATTCACCTGGGCATCGAGAGCTGTGTGCTGCACACCTGGCATGGCGACAGCTATATGCCGGTCGCCAGCTACTCATCGCATTCCGGCGAACCTTCCGCGCTGCTGTCTTTTTTGCTTCAGAACGGCGGCGGCACTATCGGCATCATCGCCGACGTACTCGAAGAGGTGTACAGCCGGGACCGGATCGTCAAACTTGGCCAACGCGATCAGAAGGCCGTGCTCGAACGCAAACTTGCACGCGCGTTCCCGCGCACCGAATTCAGCACGGCAACGGTGCAGGGGCGAGCGACCGACAGTACACAGGGGCAGGACGTTCTGTTCAGCGCGCTGACCAAACCGGACCATCTCCGCCTGCTCGTCGAGCAGCTCACAGCCGCGAAACTGCCGGTCGCCGGGGTTTGCAGCCCGGCCCTGCTCAGTCTGCCCATCCTCGAAAAGCTGCAGGCAAAGACCGCCGACCCCACAGCCGCTGCGTTGCTGGTCACGCGCGACCAGGAAGGACGCCTGCGCCTGGCCTTTTTTCGCGACCGCCAGCTGATCAGCAGCCGTCTGCTGCGCATGTCGCTGTCGGCGCGTCCGGGTGACATGCTCCACCTGCTGCGCCAGCTCGATGAAAGCGTGCGCTACTTCGATCCCAGTTTCATCGTCAGCGCTACCAATCCGGTCGATGTGTTTCTGCTCGGCGAACCCGCGGCGGAGCAAAAGGATGCAACTGCAGCTGGTGGCGGGCACGAAGGCTTTCATCTGCATCCGGTCAGCCTGGACAGCGTGGCTGCCGCGCTCGGCATCCGGGCGCAGCTGCGCCCCGGCCAGGCCGATCTGTTGTTCATTGAAACCCTGCGCCGCCACGCGCCCGCGGCAAACTACCTGGCGGCCGGCGGACGCCGCTATTTCCATCTGGGGCATGTCCGCAAATACGCGCAGGCAGCCTGCCTGGTACTCGGTACCACCGCACTCCTTGTAGGCACCTGGAACGGTCTGTCGCTCATGGATACCAGGGTGGAAACACGCGAGGTCAGCAACTCACTCGACACTGTGACCGCGGGTGTGCAGACGCACTCTGAATACCAGGCTGACAGCGGTATGGATCCGCTGCAGATGCGCCAGATCGTCAGCGCCTGGCAGGCGCTCGTTGCCAACCGCACCGAGCCGCGGGAGATCTTCGAACTGGTCAGCCGCGCGGTAGATCAGCAGCCACGACTGCAGATCGACGCCATAGGCTGGTCGCCACTCGCGGCATTCAATCCTGCTCCTGAAACTGCTCCGGACGAGAGCGGCGATGCGCGATCAGACACCTATGCCGAATCCGGAGACGATTCAGGCACCAGCACGGCGGCTGCCGGCCGGATCCGCATCACAGTGCGCGGTCGTATCGAACCCTTCGACCGAAGTTACCCGCTGGCATTTGCCGAAGTCGAAAGTTTCATGAAGAGCCTGCGCGCAGACCCGCGGGTAACTTCGGTAAATGCCCGGCAACAGCCGCTGGACATCCGGCCCCGCTCAACCCTGAGCGGTGAGGTTTCCCGTGAAGACAAGACTGAGGAAGCCACTTTCGCCATCGATATCGTCATGAGGACCGGCAATGACAAGGCCTGACCCGGACTGGGGATTTCTGCGCGAGGGCATGCTGCTGCCGGCACTCTGCCTGCTGGCCGGTGCGGCACTTTGGGGCACCACCACGATATATCGCACGCGTCTGGACAACATGCTGGAGGCAGAACGTCAGGAACTGGCCAGCATTGAGCAGGAGCGCAAGGAACTGATCAGCCGACGCGAGGCGCGCGAGCGGTTTTCCGCCATCTATCGCGAGCTCACCGGGAGCGGCATCGTTGGCCCCGACCAGCGCCTGCAGTGGGTGCAGGCACTTCGCAGCAGCGCCGCGACACTTGGGTTGCCCTACCTGCGTTATACGACCGGGCCGCAGGAGGTCTTTGCAGCACCGTATCTCGTAGCTGGCATCAGCGCACCGGTATTCGACAGTCCGATGAACCTGCAACTGGGTCTCGTACATGAGGCGGATCTGCTGAGACTTCTGGACAAACTCGCGGAGTCGCCGGGCCTGTTCCATGTGCGTTCCTGCAATATCGAGCGCCTGGAGCGCAACGCTCCGCCGGAAAGCGATCAGGCCAATCTCAGCGGCAGCTGCGAGCTGGCCTGGTTTTCCATCCCGTCCGGCACCAGCCTCGCGGCTGTCAACCACGGAGAGTGATGATGAACAGCAGATACTCTTGTATTTCTGCACGACACGGCGCGCTGTTGCCGGTCCTGTCAGCGATCAGTCTGATGGTCTGCTGCATGGTTGTTGGCAGCCAGCCGGCTGTTGCACTCGATCAGCAGATGTCGCCCGGTTTGGGCCGCCTGTTCATGACCCCCGAAGAGCGGCGCGCGCTGGATGCCGCCCGGACCTCGCGGGCCCATCCTGACGATCCTGATTCCGTGATCAGTGCGCCGATTGCCGGCCGTGTAGTTATGAACGGCGTACTGAAACGCAGTGACGGACCACCCGTGGTCTGGATCAACGGCCACCCGGCAGACGGTAAAGATTCACCAGTACAGGTCCGTCGCGGACCCGACAAGCAGAATGCAGTAACGCTGCTGGACCCTGCCGATGGCCGCAGCGTGAGGCTCAAACCCGGCCAGAGCTGGACACCCTGACGCACGCCCGTGCGCAACATCGCCGCCATTCCTGCGCGTGACCGGCAACAGGGTGCCGCCCTGCTGCTCATGCTGCTGCTGCTCGTACTGGGCGGCGTCGTGCTGTTTTCGCGAAATATCGGCGGCCAGCTGGCTTCAGCCTCGCGCGCAAGGAACAACGCTGCCGCACTCGCCGATGCCAAGGAAGCCCTGATCGGCTACATCGTCACCCGGGATGCGACTCACCCCGGAAAATACGGCTTCCTGCCCTGTCCGGATATCGATGCCACCGGCAGCACCGCCGAAGGTGAAGCCCACGAAACGAACTGCGGCGCCCGCAATCGCAACATGCTCGGCCGCTTTCCGTGGCGGACGATCGGCATCGATCCTGGTCGCAGCAAAGGCGGCGAATGTCTCTGGTATGCGGTGTCTGGCTCATGGAAAGCCGCAGCTGCGAATGAAGCCGAGCTGCTGAACGCGGACTCCAGCGGCCAGTTTCGCGTGCTTGCCGCTGACGGCAGCACACTGATTGCCGGGGCCACAGCGGGCGAGCGGCCGGTTGCAGTCATCATCGCGCCGGGACCGCCGATCGCCGGACAGACCCGCGCCACAGTCGCCAGCGGCGTCGGCCAATGCGGTGGCAGTTACGTTGCTTCACGTTATCTCGATAACGATGCCGCCTCGGGCATCAACAACAGCAATGTGAGCAGCACTGCTGATGCCATCGACGACTTTATTGCTGCCGATCCGGGTGGTGCTGCGGTCAACGACCAGCTGATCTTCATCACGCGCAGCGAAATCGAAGATCGTCTCATGCGTCGCGCCGACGTGACTGCGCAGCTCACGGCGCTTACCAGCGTGGTAGCCAAATGTATTGCCGACTATGGCAAGCGCAATCCGGGCGGCGCTGCCGATCCGCGACTGCCCTGGCCTGCACCGGTGGATCTGGTCGAATACCGGACCGCGCCACAGTACAACGACACGCCGGTCGGTGAACTGAGCGGCCGGGTAGCCAACGTCGTCAACGATTCCAACAGCCGCACCGGCAACAGCTCGGCCGGTGTCCTGACCGCCTGCAATACCGCAACCGTTCCCGAATGGACGTCAACGATGGCCACACTCTGGCAGCACTGGAAAGACCACCTGTTCTACGCCGTCGCGATGGATTTCCGGCCGAACGCCACACCGGTCACCAGTTGCACAACCTGCCTCCGCGTGAACGGTGCGGGCGCATATGCGGCGGTCGTGATGTTTTCCGGCAGCCGGCTCGCGGCACTGAACCAGACCCGCGATGAGCCGCCGATGAATGCTGACACGCGCAGCAATATCAGCAACTACCTGGAAGGCCGCAACTCGAGCAACCACCCGAACGTCGCCGGCAACGGCGACTACCAGTCTGGAGCCGTCAGCAGCAGCTTCAACGACATCCTGTTCTGTATCGATGCCACCCTGAGTGTCACCTCATGCTGAACTCCGCACATTGCAAAGCTTCTTTCGCCGGTCGAGAACGGGGTTTCAGCCTGCTGGAACTGTCCATCGTGCTGCTGATCGTGGGATTGCTGCTCGGCGGACTGATCATGCCGCTCAGTGCACGCATGGATCAGCAACGCATCGATACCACCAGGCAGCAGCTCGAAGAGATCCGCGAGGCGCTGATGGGCTATGCGCTCGCTCACGATGCCCTGCCCTGCCCGGCCACGCCGGCCAGCAACGGACAGGCGTCGCCAACCGCAAGCGGTTGTACGCGCCAGCATGGCTTTGTGCCGGCAGCGACGCTGGGGCTGCCCGGTTCACGAAACGCCGATCAGTTGCTGCTCGATGCATGGGGCGATCCGATCCGCTATTCCGTCAGCAACAGCGATGCTGACAGCAACGGCAACTGGGATTTTGTCCGGCCTGGCGAGATACGCAATGTCACGCTGGCGAGTCTCGCACCCAGTCTGGATGTCTGCAGCACCGCAGCCGGATCGTCCGCGACCGCCTGCGCCGGCAGCGCGACCCTCACGGCAACCGCTCCGGCGGTCCTGCTGTCACTGGGCAAGGACTTTACAACGCTGGGTTCTGCCGACGAGCAGGAAAATGTCGGCGCAACTCTCGGCGGCGGGCCATCCGGCCGCAGCTACCCTGTCGCCAGCGACGAGGTATTTGTCAGCCACACCATCAGCACCGCAACCGGCAGCGGTTTTGACGATCTTGTGACGTGGATCGCACCAGGCGCGTTGTATGGCCAGATGGTGAGCGCCGGCAGGTTGCCGTAGGGGCGCTGAAATTAAGTGAAACTGTGACCCGTTTGACAGAACACCCGGAAGCGGTCACGCACAATCAGCCCGGAATTAGTGAATTAACCCCGGAGCCGCGGGCTTCGTTGCATATCCAGGAGTCGACTATGGTCAGGCATTCTCGTCAGCAGGGTTTTACTCTGGTGGAGATCGCAATTGTTCTCGTCATTATCGGCTTGCTGATCGGCGGTGTGCTGAAAGGCCAGGAGATGATCACCAACGCCAAGGTGAGCAAGGTCGAGAACGACTACAAGGGCATCACTGCGGCAATCCTCGCCTATCAGGACCGCTACGGCGTACTGCCGGGTGACGACCCCTCAGCCTCGACCCGCTTTCCCGGTACCTGGAGCGCTGCGGACAACGGCAACGGCAACGGCGTCATCGCCGGCAACTGGAACAGCACGACCAACACCAACGAGTCGCGCCTGATCTGGAAACATCTGCGCGGTGCGGGCTTCCTCAAGGGCCCGGTCGATGCCACTGCGGCGAGTTACCAGCAGCCTGCCCACGCCTTTGGCGGCCTGATCGGTTTCGAACAGAACCTCTACAACCTGAGCGGGCATGTAATCGTGTTCGGCGCGCTGCCCGGCAACGTCGTGCAGATTCTTGAAGCACGAGGCGACGATGGCAACCCGAGCACCGGCTCCATACAGGGCAACGCCACGGCCACCACCTATGCGATAAGCACCAACTACAATCTGGCCTACAGCTTCTAGGGTCAGCAAGGCACACGAACAAGCGGGGCGGCGCAGGGATGCGCCGCCCCTTTTTTATGCAGCGACAATATTGCGGCCTGACGCCGATTGTTCGTCTCAGGGCCGCATGACTTCGTCGCCCAGCACGACGATGGATTTGCCCAGATTCTCACCGCGCATGAGCCGCGCAAAGTGTGCTCCGGTGGCGCCGATGCCGATGGCGCGATCCTCGCGATAACGGATCCGGCCGTCGGCAATCCGCGGCGCGACGAAATCGACAAACTGCGCACGGCGGTCTTCAAAATCCATCACCACAAGACCCTTCATCACTGCGCGCTTGACGATCGGCAGCGCGAGATCCAGCGGTTTTGAGCGGGATGGATCGTTATAGCGCTCCATCAGGCCGCAAAGGATCACCGTACCGTAGTTCTTCAGCACCGTGAAGGCATCGACCAGCATCTGGCCACCGACATTGTCATGGTAGATGTCAGCACCGCCAGGCAGTGCCGCGGCCAGCGTCTGAAAGAAATCCGCAGACCGGTAATTGATACAGGCGCTGAAACCCAGTTCACGTACAAAGGCGCATTTTTCATCGGAACCGGCGATGCCGACCGCAACAGCCCCCCGCTGAATCGCGATCTGTCCGACCATCGAACCGACCGGACCCAATGCGGCTGAAACCAGCACCACCTGACCGGGCTGAACGTCTGCAAGCTCCACCATGCTTGCCCAGGCCGTGAGTCCCGGCATGCCGAGTACGCCGAGCCAGGTCGACAGGGGTGCGCGGTTCTGCTCCAGCACCTCCGTCTGCTCGCCCGATGACAGCGCGTACTCCTGCCAGCCACCGAAATGCCGTACATAGTCGCCCTCGCGGTAGGCGGGGTTTCGCGAGCGCAGTACCTGACCGACGGACTCCGCCATCGGCATGGCACCCGCACCGAGCGGCTGTCTGCCGCCCATATGGCGGCCGGCGATCGCGGAACGCTGGTAGGGATCCAGCGAGAGATAGATATGCCGGACCAGCAGTTCGCCGGGACCGGGCTCGGGAATCGGCACTTCCTGCAGCCGGAAATCCTCGACAAGCGGAACACCGGACAGCGGCCTGGCGAGTACGACCTGGTGATTTTTATGCTGCATAAGGCGTAGATCTTAACCCGGCATATCGCCCGCACACCGGTCACTGCCGGTTAATTGCCACCCCGGGACGCCGTACTGCGCAGGTCTGTTCCGCTAAACTGGATCGACTGCTGCCCGAGACCGCGCACAACAGCGAATCTGCAGCAAATCATCCCGGTTCATTTTCCCCGAGGAGCCCAGACCATGGCCGTCATTCCGTTTGAGACAAAAATCGATTTCATGAATCCCCGGTGGAACCGGGATGCCTGGGCGCGTATCCAGGGCGACCTGGATTCAGAGAAACAGCGCTTCAGTCACTGCAGCGGTGTGATCCTCGGCGTACGGCCCGGTGAGGCGCTCAAGCCACTGCTCGGCTTCCAGACCTTTCTCGCCACGCGCCTGGTGCCCCTGCCTGACGGCAACATCCGCCGCCTGAACAAGGAAGTCATCTTCTACACGAATCTCAACCGGCTCAGTCAGCCCGGCGAGATCATCGATGAGTACAAGAACCCTTACACCAACGAAACCGTCAAGGTCGTACATGCCATCAACGATCCCTTCAACTACACGATCAGCGACACGCTGATCCTTGCACCGGAGGATTTCCCCGGCGATCGCAGCAAGCTGCCGAAGATCCCGCTGATCTTCCCCTGGCAGAAGCTCAATGACGAGACGCTGGTGCTGTCCACCGACATGCACCTCAACTATCCGAATCCGCTGCAGCCCGACAAGTGGCCGCGCGAGTCCGCCGGCCCGAAGGCGCAGGTATCGGAGATGATGCGTTACTTCGTCTCGATCAAGGACCTGGAAAACCCGAAGCTCACCGCCGTCCCGTACCAGGGCACCTGGCACCGCGTCTCCCCATGGCTGCCGTTCATGCTGATGGGCCAGGCACCCGGCCATTGCATGTACGCCTCGACCATGGTCGGCTTCGACTCTGCGGACAAGCTGCCGAAGCATGTGCGCGAATACGCGGAAAAGAACTGCCCGCACATGCTGAACGCGCCGACCGAAGACTACGGCCCGAGCCATTCCAGCCTCGAGCACTACGCACGCGAGCAGAAGCCGGCACCGGCCGTCTGAGCCACAGCCCACAGGGGCCGGAGTGATGAACGCTCCGGCCCCTGATACTTTCGCGGAGTCAGCACCATGCATCACAAACAAGGTATTGCCACGCTGATAATGCTGAGCCTGGTCGCAATTGCCGGCTGCAGCACGACGCAGAGCCCGGACGCCCCGGCAGCCGAAAGGCAGCCTGCGGTTGACCCACAGCTGGCCAAAGGCCGGCAGCAACTGGTCGATGCGCTTGATGCCGCCTGGATCCGCGTCGTCGCCAGCGGCAAGGACCGCGAAATATACAAATCGATGCCGCCGTCAAAACCGGGCGCGGCCAGCAGCTACATGGTCACGCTCGCTGATTGTCTGCCCTCGCCCGAAGTGGCGCCCTTTCCCGATCAGCCGGTCGGCCTGCTGAAAGAGATTCTCGACCGGGGTGTCATCCGCCAGGTTGTGCAGAAGACGACCGACACGCCAAGTGACACGTCTTACTATTTCTCAGCCACCAGCGATGCGCTGTTCGAAGCGATGCTGGTCGAGCTGCGCAACCACTACAAGGTTGATCTCAAGGTTGAGAACGTCGTACTGCCACCGGGCCCCCTGCCTTCGACCTCGCTGCTGGTGGACGGTCGGGCCGACATCATCAGTCAACTCAATGCCACGGGCGGCGAAACCCAGGGCATGCGCCGGCGCAGCTCGCGGCGCTTCACCTGCACCATGAGCGCAATCAGCCAGTACCTGCATATCCCGGAAAAATCAGCCCTTGCCAGCGAGATCAACAGCGTCGACGACGTCTATGCCCGCGAGGGGCTGCGGATCTGTGCAGGCCCGCTGGCCACGCAAACTGCACGCGCTTTCTTTCCGAAGCACAAGGTTTCGACCAAATACATGAACGACCTCAGCGGCTGCGTGAAAGATACGCAGGCGGGCAAGTTTGACCTGATCTTCAATCCCCTGCCGGACCTGGGAATTGCCGGCATCAAGGGCTTCAAGTCGGTCAATACCTGGATCGTGGCGGGTACACCGCTGTGGGTAGCTCGCGAGGATATCGTCTGCCCATCGGACGGCAATCCGCGCACTGAAGATCTGTGTTCGGTGGTCGAACCCTAGCAGGGCACCGGAACCAGCGGCACTGCCGGAATACCCTGCAAGCGTGGCATCGGCCAGAAATGCGGCAGCGCTTCGATGCGCCGGCACCAGGCCAGCACATTGCTGAAGGGCCGCGTGTCCACGCCGCCTTCTGCGGCCAGCAGGATATATGGATAGCAGGCGATATCGGCAACGGTGGCATGTTCCAGGGCCAGCCATTCGCGGTCGGCCAGATGGTCATCCATGATGCGCAGCGTCCGGTAACCGAGCCTGACACCCTGCATGTAATCGAAGGGCCAGTTGAGCAGTTTTACCGCGCGGGGTATTGCCAGGCCATTCTGGATTTCATTTGCCGACACCGACAGCCAGCGCATCACCAGCGCCAGCGACAGCGGGTCAAGCGGCGCCCAGTCGTGCTGCACGGGGTCGCCGTACTGCCCGGCCAGATAGAGCATGATCGCGAGCGAATCGGTGAGCACGATGTCGCCATCGACCAGCACCGGCACCTGCCCGAAACGGTTACGTGCCAGGAACTCGACGCCCAGCTGCTCATTGCGCCGCAGATCCACCGGCCGCGTCTGATAGGGCTGACCCATCAGGCGCAGCAGCAGCTCCACCTTGTAGGAGTTGCCGGAGCCTTGCGAGGAATAGAGGGTAAGGTTCATTGGTGCTGGCCACAGTATAGCCAAACATCAGTCCGGATCATCCGCCTGTTGACCGAATACGAATCGGCACCGGTTGAGTTATTTCCTGCCGGCGGGCACCCTACACGCCCCGCAATACCAGGTCAGACGTGTCATGCAGATCGATATCATCCTTGAGCCGGATCTGAGCCCGGCACAGGTCGCCGAACTGGCGGTCGCTGCGGAGAACCACGGTTTTCGCACCCTCTGGCACTCGAACTATCACCAGAACCCGGACGCCTTCGTGGCCCTGGTGCCAGCGGCACTGGCGACGAAGAAAATCCGCCTCGGTGTGCTGGCAGTCAGCCCCTACGAGATGCACCCGCTGAAGATCGCCAACGCGACACAGACACTGAACGAGATCAGCAACGGGCGCACCGTGGTCGCGATTGGCGGCGGCGGCTCAGTGATGGGCGCGATCGGTCGCAAGATGGACCCGAAAGCCAACCACATGCTGCAAAGCGTGCGCGAAGCGGTGGATATCGTCACTGCCGTAACCTCGGGCAAACTGGTGATGAACTACACCGGCCAGGAGTTCCAGCTCAGCCGGCCGCTCAAGAACGGCTGGGCCAAGGCCGCACGGCCGGGAATCTTCACCTGCGCGACCGGACCAAAGATGCTGCATCTGGCCGGCGAGATCGCCGACGGCACGCAGATGAGCGACGTCACACCGGAGAAGATCGACCATCACATGGAACAGCTGCGCGAGGGCCTCGCCGCACGCAAGACGCCGGCCGCCGACTTCCGCATCGGCAACTTCTGGGCCTGGCATATCAAGGCTGACCGCGAGAAATCCAT
>CAYJPG010000015.1:0-38304 GCA_964371995.1 uncultured Chromatiaceae bacterium
GCTCTGCCTCACCGAGCGTGCCCGGCCCGCTTCCGGCCGGCGTTGCTGCCACTCCCCCGGGCTCAACTGTTGCCGATCCGGCCATGCGGCGCTCAGTCGCAGAAACCCTGCCGACCCAGGCGTCCGGAAAACGCGAACGCGCCCGGCGCAGAGCCGCGTTGGCATCGGCTTCTGCCACAAAGAAACCGAGACGCAGACGATGCCACACCTGGTCGTCAACCTTCAGATCAGACACATAGACGAGTTGACCGCCCTGCGCGATGCCCTTCGCTTCTGTCATGACATCGACTGGCATTGTTGTTGAGCGCAGGTTCAGCACGAAGTCCGCAGCAGCACGCGGCGCTGCCGGTCGCGGCTCCATCGCCCGGCGTGCGCGCTCCTCGGCACGGGCAATCTGCTCCGGGCTCAGCGCCGGCGGCGCAATCGGTACTGCGGCGGCGGTAAACGGCTCGTCGGTGGCCGGGTCGGGCACCGAGCCGGCCGGAACATGAACCTGCAGTCGCAGCATGTGCAGGTCGCCTGACTGTTCTATTTTTAACAGCACGGCGCGATCAAAATGCAGGCTCAGGATCGCATCGGTACCGCCGCGCGACGTGTAGCCGATCTCCTTCAGCGCAGCGAGCTGGTGGCCGGTAGGGCGCGTGGCTTCGCGGGTGGCGTCTCCGGAGTTGGCGCACCAGTCCATGCGTATGAGGGTGATCTCGCTTTGCGGCGCAGGACCCGTTGGCGACAGACTCAGAAACCGGTTCCGGCATGCGAACCGGATATCCACGTCCGCAGTGTCTCCCGTACGCGAGATCCTCACCGACTCGATCCCGGCTGGTTCAGCCGCAACCACGCTGCCAAATGCAAGAAAGGCAGCTGCTGCAAACGGAGCGGTGCACCTGACTGCGCGACGGACGACATCGGCTACTGGCGAGAACATCGTGAATGATGCCCGCATGAGTCTAGTTGGCCGGCACCCAGGCACGCGTACGATGGCATGCCTCGCAGTCACTGCTGGTCGGAATATGGGCAGGTGGTTTGCCGCTTGCCGTCTGCCCATTGTGACAGCTGAAACAGGGCCCGATCACTGCGGTGTGATCGACCGGCCTCACGTATGACCAGCTCGTCTCGCGATGACAGGCGTCGCACTCATCGGTGGTGCGGATGTGATTGACCGGCTTCGGTGTGGCCTTGACCAACCCGGCCAGTGAATGACAGGCCACGCATTGGCGCGGAGCACCCTGGAAAACGCCGCCGACGTGGCAGGCGGCGCACTCGACGCCGCGGTGCGAGCCTTCCAGCGGCCAGCCGGTCGAAAAGTGATCGAAAGCCGGATTATAGGCAGACTGGGCGATCGCCCTGTCGCTTGTACCTGCGCCGAGAACCAGAATGGCAGCAAGGACCAGTGCGATCCGCCAGCTTGTCGCAATACCAGTCATTGCCCCCCCCGCCTCGCACCGCTGAAGCTGCGCGTATTGTGGCATCGGGCACAGTCCAGGCCGAACTGTCCATTGTGTCTGTCGTCCCGGCGATGACAGCTGCCGCAATCCCGGGCCATGGACCGGCCATCGCCGGGCGGCCGGACATGACAACTGACGCAGCGAAGCTCGGAGTGGGCGCCGTCGATGCGGAAGTTGGTCTGGGTATTGTGGTCGAAGGTCCAGATGCGCCAGTCATTCGGCGTGTGGCAGTCGGCGCACTTATCGCCGAGGTTTCCCTTGTGGACGTCATCCGGCCGGTGGCAATCCACACATTTCGACGGTGTGCCATCGAATTTCTTGTCGACATGACATGACTCGCAGGAAGTCGTCGCATGCAGGCCGGCCAGTGGAAACGTGGTCAGGTCATGATCGAAGCGCACATCGGTCTGCCAGGTCTTTACGCCATGGCAGTCACCGCAGGTGGTACCCAGAGACTCCGCGTGCACATCGTCGCCGCGATGACAGGCCACGCAAGCCGTCTCCAGTTTTTCATCTTTCGCGACACCCTTGTGGCAGGCCACACAGGGAGTTTCAGCATGGGCACCGAGCAGCGGAAACTTCGTTTCCTTTGCATGGTCGAACTTCGTCTCATCCCAGGCCCTGGTCGTGTGGCAGGTCTTGCACTCGGGCCCGTTCCGGCCATGGTGCGTGTCATCACTGCGATGGCAATCGACACAGGCCTTGCCAGCCGTTTTCTTGAAATCGTTTCCGGCATGGCAGGACTGGCAGGCAAGCCCTCCGTGGCCGGCTGTCAGGGCGAAACCGGTTTTCTTTGCATGATCGAAGGTCTGCTCCTTCCATGCGCTCGTCCGATGACAGTTTTCACAAGCCGTACCACGCTGACCCTGGTGCGTATCGTTGATCCGGTGACATGCAACGCAGGCCGTGGGTGTGTCCTCGTAGCGCTGTCCGGCGTGACACAGGCCGCACTCAACCTTGTCGTGCGCGCCTGTAAGCGGATAACGCTGGTCGGTGGCCTTGGCGTGATCGAACTTGATCTCTTTCCAAGCCACCACGTTGTGACAACTGACGCAGTTTTCGCCCAGGGCTTTCTTGTGGACGTCCTGTTCCACATGGCAACCGATGCAGGCAGACGGCGCATCGCGATGCTTTTCTTTCGGCTTGTGACAGTCGTTGCAGGAAGCGCTCTTGTGTGCGCCCTCGAGCGGATAGTCGGTCAGGGCATGATTGAAGGTCTGCGGTGTCAGACGCACGATGTCTGCGTTGCGGCCTTCATGGTCAGTATGACAATTCCGGCACTCGCCCTTTCGCGCGGGCTCTGACCGCCAGTGAAAGCCTTTCTTGCTGACGATGTCAGCCGCAACCTTGTCGTGACAGTCCAGGCACAGGCCACGTTGTTCGTCACGTGCGAAAGGCACATGGCACTTGCGGCATTCTTTCTCGATGTCGGCATGGCCGCTGACCACAGGACCGGGCATCACGAGACTCTCCCAGTCCAGCGCACCGGCAGCAAACGGCATCAGCGTGCATATCAGCAGCGCAGCCAGCCTGGAACTCATGCCCTGCGCCATAAGCCTGACGGGCTCAGTACAGGTGTACCGCGAAAACGTGGAACAGGCCCGAGAGGATCATCATCACGAAGAATGGCACGTGGACGATATGCCAGAGCGAGAACAGCCGCTCGAAGGAATTGAAGCGGGCCACCTGACGCACCTGGCTGAAGTGTTCCTGCAGATAGCGGCAGATCGTTGCCTCAAGGCGCTCTGCGTGCTGGCCAACAACGGCGGAGCTCGCTGACTTCTGCATGATTTCCTGGCGCGTCAGCGCCACCAGACGCCGGTAACTGCGCCGGGTCTGCCACACGATGCCCAGGTGGCGAATGACGCTGCCGATAATGCCGGGCGCTGGCGCAAGCACGCGCCTGTCGATTCCCGCCAGTTCCTCGCGAATGGGCCCCATCAGGGCACTCACATGGCCGCCGCTGACTGATTGCTCCAGCACACCGGCCATTTCCTGAAGCGTGGCCTTGCTGCCATACAGGCCATGGTGGATGCCGGCATACAGGTAACGGCCGAGTACACCACTGCCCGCAACGAGCAGTGTGCAGTACAGGGCGACATTCGAGTTCAGGTCACCGAGCTCAAAATTGCAGTGGTAGAGGATGAGTACCGGCCCGACGATGCCAAGGATCATGTGGATGCGAAACCAGTGCTGCATGGCGCCAAAGCGTGCGAGCCAGCGCACACGCTTGCGCAAATAGTAGAGCAGCACGATCAGCATCAGCGTTCCGCCCAGAATGCCCAGCGCATAGCCGAGCCCGTATTCGGCATGGATGTTGCGCTGATCGCGGCCTAGCCAGCCGATATAGACAAGGAGAGCCGCAAGGACATATCCAGCGAGCGCCCCGTAACCAGAATACAGTGCCCGCAGGCTCTGCCACGTTCCCGCGGCCGCCTCTGCCCGCGCAGCGGGAACTGCCGCCGATATCCCGTTCATTTCTTCATCCGCCCTGTTACGACTACCATGGAAGACGCTTCCGGCGATGAAATCAACCGGCAGCGACAATTTATGTTAATTCACCGACACCCGAAAGCAGCACCCCTAACGATAGCGGCAGCAGTACATCGGCACTGTGAAGGCGCGCACACCCCGTGACCGCCAGGATCACGAGAATGGACTGAGGCCAACAACGGCGTGGCCATTCCATGTCCGGGAAAATGAAGCCATGACCGATTCAGTGGCATTGATGACGTACTTTGTGCCAGCGGCGGCGATCGTCGCAGCGTACGGCTATGTGCAAAACCGCTTCCAGCGCCAGAGTGCTGCGGTGCGCGACGCTGCGCACGCGGCCGGCCTGACTGAGCCGCCCGCCATTCACCCGGTTATCGATCCGGTCAAGTGCATCGGCTGCAAGGCCTGCATCAATGTTTGCCCGGAAATGCCGGAGCACCGGGTGCTCGGCATGATCCGTGGCAAGGCCGAACTGATCGGCCCGAGCGACTGTATCGGCCATGGCGCCTGCCGGACGGCCTGTCCGGTCGGCGCGATCACGCTGGTCTTTGGCACAGAGCGTCGCGGCATGGACATTCCCGACGTCGGGCCGGATTTCCAGACCAACATACCCGGCATCTATATAGCCGGCGAACTCGGTGGCATGGGACTGATCCGCAACGCCATAGAGCAGGGCCGGCAGGCAGTCGCTTACATCGCCGGCAAACGCGCACCGAAACAGGACGCTGTCGTGGATGTCGTGATCGTCGGCGCAGGACCTGCCGGCTTTTCTGCCTCACTGGCGGCGATGGAGAAGAAACTCAGCTTTGTGACCATCGAGCAGGATTCTTTCGGCGGCATGGTGTCGCACTACCCGCGGGGCAAGCTGGTAATGGCCGGCACTGCGCATCTGCCACTGGTCGGCAAGGTAAATTTCGGCAACACGAGCAAGGAAGAACTGCTGACCTACTGGCAGAAAGTACAACGCGATACCGGTGTGCCGATCAGCTTCAAGGAACGAGTGGTCGCTGCAAGCCGTGACGGCGAGTACTTCCGGGTCCAGACCAGCACAAGGGAGATTCAGGCCCGGAATATCCTGCTCGCAATCGGACGCCGGGGCACGCCCCGCCAGCTCGGCGTGCCCGGCGAAGACCTGAGCAAGGTCACTTACAAGCTCGTCGAGCCCGAACAGTACAGCAACCGTCGCGTGCTGATTGTCGGCGGTGGCGACAGCGCGCTTGAAGCAGCCACCGCCATCAGTGAAGTACCAGGCTCCGGCGTCACCCTCTCCTATCGGTCTGAATCCTTCAGTCGCGTCAAACCCGCCAACCGCGAACGCCTGCAGGCGGCCGCGGAGGCCGGCCGGATCAAGGTGCTGCTGCGCTCTGAAGTTATCGGCATCGAAAAGGACAAGGTTCTGCTGCGCCTCGAAGACAGGCAGGCCGCCCTCGACAACGACGCCGTGATCATCAGCGCCGGCGGCGTACTGCCGACAGCCTTTCTGAATTCGATCGGCGTGAACGTCGAAACCAAGTACGGAACCGCCTGATGAATCGTCTCCCCTGCGTCGCGGCTGCCGTCTGTTTGCTTTTCACCCTGGCTGGCACCGGCAACGCCCAGACCATGGAAGAAGCCCGGACCGCGGTGCGCGTACGGGACTTTGAATCCGCAGCACACATATATACAGCGCTGTCCGATCGCGGCGACATGCAGGCGCGGTACCAGTTGGCGATGCTGTACGGGGCCGGAACCGGCGTACCGCGCGATGCGGCCCGGGCGGCGGTGCTCATGCAGGAAGTGGCCGCCAGCGGCGATGCGTGGGCCCAGTACAACTATGCACAGATGCTGGAAAACGGATCGGGCGTCCAGCAGGATACGGCGGCCGCGCGCAGCTGGTACGAACGATCGGCGGCTGCCGGCAATGCCCGTGCTGCCCTGCGACTGAAAGATCTGCAAACCCTGGCTGCCGCCACACCGACGGCTGATCCGGTCGCCTTCCGGCGCGCGGCACAACGCGGCGACACCGCGACATTGCGCAGTTTTCTTGCGGCCAATGGAAAGGTCGATGCCGCTGACGAACACGGTCGCACCGCACTCATGGAAGCCGTGAACGGGAAGTCTGCGGATGCTGTGATGCTGCTGCTTTCAGCCGGTGCCACACCCGACACAACAGACGACACCGGCAGCAGCGCCTTGCACATGGCCGCACAGGCCGGCGCCGCCGATACCCTGGTCCAGCTGATCCGGGCCGGTGCAACGCTGGACAAACCGGATGGCCACGGCAATCCGGCACTGGTCATCGCGGCAGCAGCCGGCCATACGGCAGCGGTGACGGCATTGCTTGATGGCGGCGCACCTGTGAACCAGGCTGACCAGCGGCAATGGACTGCGCTCACCGCAGCGCGCGAACGCAATCATCCGGAGGTGGTCCGTCTCCTCGCGAGTCGTGGCGCAAAAGAAATTCTTCCCCGGCGTGCTTCGACAGCGCCGACTGTTGCCAGCGCTACGGATTCGGCGGGGACGCTTCCCGGTGCAACGTCGCTGATATACGCCGCGTGGCGAGGCAGCGCCGATCTGGTGAAACAGCTCCTCACGGCCGGCACTGACAGCGGAGCGCGCGACCAGGCCGGTGAAACAGCACTCAGCCGGGCTGCAAAGCGTGGCCATCAGGATATCGTTGTACTGCTTCTGGATCACGGTGCCGATGCGAACACCAGCAATGCAAACGGAACGACTGTACTCATGCACGCCGCCGAGCAGGGACACACCGGAATCGCCGGACTGCTGATTCGTGGCGGTGCCCGGCCGAACGAGCATGACCGCAACGGGCAGACTGCGCTGTCGCTGGCCGTCGCCGGCGGCCACCAGGCCGTGGTAACCGAACTGCTGCTCGCCGGTGCGCCGGCCGAGCAGAAAGGGCCCGGCGGCGTGACGCCTCTGATCAGGGCCGCCGGTCTTGGATCGGCTGCCATCGTACGCGCCCTGCTCGATGCAGGCGCCAGACCGGACAGCCGCGATGACAAAGGACGTTCAGCAGCCCTGTCAGCTACGCAGGCCGGGCAGACGCGGATCATCGAACTTCTCGCTGACCATGGTGCCGACCTGAATGCCGGCGACAACGAAAATGAAACACCGCTCATCGCTGCCGCCCGGCGTGGTGACCGGAGCACGGTGGCGGTGCTGCTGCAGCTGGGCGTCGCTATCGATGCCCGCAGTCGCGACGGCAACACGGCGCTCATCGCTGCCGCAACGACCGGCCGCTCGGGGGTCATCAGCCAGTTGATAAAAGCCGGGGCAAACACAAATCTGCGCAACAAGATCGGCAATACAGCCCTCATGACCGCAGCAGCGCAAGGCCGGGACGACTCTGTAAAACTGCTGCTGGCCGCAGGTGCCGATGCGGGCCTCGTCAACGTGGATCACCGCACGGCACGGGACCTTGCCGTACTCGCAAACGAGACCGGAATCGTCAAGCTGCTGCAGCGCTGACGGCGCTATCCCTGCCACACACAATCGTTTAGGGTGGAGCATATGCTCCTCACTATCCTGCACGACAATGTCTACCGCGACGCGCGGCCCGTAGAACTGACCAGACACAGGCTCATGCTGCGCCCGGCAGAGAGCCACGGTTTGCAGATCCGCTCGGAAAGCCTTGAGATTCATCCGGCGCATCGGCTGAGCTGGGAACACGACGTCTTCTGGAATTCGGTTGCACAGGTCAGCTTCACGGAGAAAGCGGAGGTGCTGCGGATCACCAGCCGCTATACCGTGGAGCAGTTCAACATCAATCCCTTCAACTTCGTACTGGAGGTCTACACCAATGATCTCCCCTTCGACTATTGCGGCGATGATGCTGAGGATCTCGCTCCATATTTGCAGCCGCAATACCCGCAGGACACGCCAGCGATCCGGGCATGGCTGAAGCCATTTCTCGACGCACGGGGTCGCGGCAGGACGCTGGAGTTTCTGCTCGCCCTGAATGAATTCATCGCGGCGCAGTTCAGCTACGGGGCACGGGAAGAAGACAACGTCCAGTCACCAGGCGAAACCCTCGCTTCGCGCGCCGGCTCATGCCGGGATTTCGCGTTGCTGTTCATGGAAGCCGCCCGGCACATGGGCCTCGCGGCACGCTTTGTCAGCGGTTATCTGTGCAGCATGGACGACGCGAAACCGGATGTCGCCTCGGACGCCACGCATGCATGGACCGAAATCTATCTGCCCTGCGGCGGCTGGATCGGCTTTGATCCGACCTGCGGCACCCTGGCCGCAGGCCTGCATGTGCGGGCGGCGGCCGTACGCAATCCCGCCCAGGCCACACCGATACGCGGCAGCTACCTGGGAGACGCTTCCCTTTTCCTGGGCATGGAAGTCACCGTGCAGGCCCATGCCAGCAAATCACCGGATTGAAATGACACTTGAATAGCAGCATCGCGCAGCCGGAAACGCCATGAAACGTATCCGCATCCGGCACAGCACCAGCTACAGGTACAGCGAGCCGGTGACGCTGGGGCCGCACAAACTGATGATCCGGCCGCGCGCCGGTCATGACATCCAGCTGGAAAGCTCTTCGCTGCTGATCGAGCCGGCCAACACGGTGAAGTGGCATCGTGACATCTATGGCAATTCAGTGGCCATGGCGAGCTTTCTTGAACCGGCCAACGAACTTCTGATCGCAAGCGAGGTGGTGATCGCGCATTACGACACACAACCGCTGGACTTTGTCGTCGACGAGAAGGCGGTAACCTTCCCCTTCTACTTCGATCCCTCGGAACGGGTGGACCTGATCCCCTACCAGACGCTGTGCTTCCCCGGCGACAGCGCAGCGGTGCGCGACTGGCTGCAGCAGTTCTGGCGCCCCGGACAATTGATCGAAACCTATGTACTGCTGGACACCATCAACAAGTACATCGTCAGAAATTTCAGCTATCGCATGCGCGAGGCGCCGGGGGTGCAACGTCCGGCGGAAACGCTCGCGGAACGCGCCGGATCATGCCGGGACTTTGCCGCCCTGTTTATCGAGGCCTGCCGTTACTTCGGCATGGCAGCACGCTTTGTCAGCGGCTATCTGCACTGCCCGGAAACCGTTCACGGGCACGGCTCCACCCATGCATGGGCCGAGGTCTATCTGCCCGGTGCCGGATGGATTGGCTTCGACAACACCAGCGGCACCATTTCCAGACCGCCGACAATGCAGGTAAAGGTTGTGGTGAGCGAAGCCTGATCAGGCCTGCGCGTCAGGCCCGCATAGCCGGACGCGCGGCAACGCGTTCATACCAGTGCTTGAGGGACGGCCGGGCCCGCATCGGATCGATATCAACCCAGCCGGCAAAATCCGTCGTCACCAGCAGGCTGATATCGGCATAGGAATAGTCCTCACCGGCCAGCCAGGGCTGATGCTCCAGTTGCTGACTCACGCGGTCGAAAAATTGCCCGGCTCGTTGCCGGCCACGTTCGATGAGTGCCGGAATCTGTGCGCAGGCCAGCGGCCCGGGCAGCGAATGGTCCCTGAATCCCGGTGACAAATTCCGCAACACCTCGGCCACGGCCGACATGCCCTCGTTATCCACAATGTTCGCCCACATCAGCGTCAGCGCCTGCTGGCGGGCTGTCGTACCGAACAGCGCCGGCTCCGGATGCATGGCCTCCAGATAGTGGCAGATCGCCAGGCACTCGCTGAGGTATGTACCATCGTCGAGTTCGAGCACCGGCACCGTCCCGCCCGGATTGATGGCCAGAAACGCCGGCGACAACTGTTCGCGGCGAAACAGGTTCACATTGATCCGGGGTATCTCAATCTGCTTCTCGGCCAGAAAGAGGCGCACGCGCCGCGGATTTGGCGCGCGGTCGAAATCAAAAAGTCGCATTGCAGCCCCCTGTATTCAACGGTATTGGCTCATTGTTGACACAGTATTGACCAGTGATGATCGATAGCCTGGATTAAGTCATGTCGCCTGAATATCAACTTGCGTCCACAAAAATACTGGCACATCTTCAGTGCGTAACTTTCATTTTCCGGGGGCCTATAAAAATGATAACGATTAAATACGGGCGGCACTTGGCCGCTATTGCCTTGCTCGCAATGGCGGGTGTTGCCCATGGCGCGACCGTCTATCAGCTTACGTCAATAACCTTTAATACGAGCAGCGCTCCGGGTACATACTCGTTTGGCGCTGGCCCGCTCGCGGCTTCGATCTGTATCACCTGCGGCAGCAGCCTGGCCACGGATGACGATCTCGGCAATATCACCGTCGACTCGCTCAGCTACAACCTGAACGGTTTCGGCGCGAACTTCACCCACACGTACTCCGGCACGACCGTTCTCGGTGCGGTGACCACCCTGATCAAGGGTGCGGGAGAGACCTGCGTGATCAACAGCGGGGGTATCCAGTGGTGCGACGCTGCGGATCGGCGCGGTTATACAGGTGACTGGTACAACGGGCTGTTGCCGGATGGCGTGACTCCGGCGCCCGTCGCTCAGTTCTCTGCGCTGGTGACGGGTACCAACCTCGTACTGCGCGTTCGCAAGAACCGCGACGCCGTTGGCGGTTCTTCTGAAACCGCCTGGCTGCAGATGAACTTCAACTACACCCTGGTGCCGGTACCGGCGGCGGTGTGGCTGTTCGACAGCGCACTCGGCATCCTCGGTGTTGCCCGTCGCCGTGCTGTTTCCGCCTGATCGCTTATATTCTTCAAACCATGACTGCCATGAAGCCCCCACCCGGGGGCTTCATTCTTTTCCGGCTCCGCTGCCACAGGCGGGACATTCAGGATCACGCCGCAAACAGAGCTCGGCGAAGCGCATCGACAGTGCGTCATAGCTGAGCAGCCGGCCGATCAGATTGTCACCGATGCCGAGAATCAGCTTGATCGCTTCGGTCGCCTGCAAGACGCCCAGCAAACCCGGCAACACGCCCAGCACACCGGCCTCCTGACAGGATGGCGCAAATTCCGCGGGCGGTGGTTCCGGGAACACGCAGCGATAGCAGGGCGCGCCTGCCGCGGCAAACACCGTGAGCTGACCTTCAAAGCCCTGAATGGCAGCGTGAACCACCGGTTTTCCGAGTCGCAGCGCTGCATCGTTGACCAGGTAGCGTGTCGCGAAGTTGTCGCTGCCATCGATGATGACATCGTAGTCGGCAAGCACCGCCAACGCATTCTCCGCAGTCAGCCGCGTCGGGATTCTGGTCACACAGACATCGGGATTGAGCGCAGACAGCGTCTCTGCGGCACTGTCCACCTTTGGCATGCCGATGCTGGCGGTGGTATGGACAATCTGGCGCTGCAGATTGCTGAGTTCAACGCGGTCGGCGTCAACGACCCCGAGCGTGCCGATACCGGCCGCAGCCAGGTACAGGCTGGCCGGTGAACCGAGGCCGCCTGCGCCGATGCACAACACGCGCGCAGCCAGCAGCTTTGCCTGGCCCGCCATGCCGATCTCCGCCAGGCGCAGATGGCGTGCATAGCGCGTCGCCTGCTCGGCACTCAGCGGCGCCGGTTCGCCATCGGGCGAAGGTACGATCCAGGCATGCCCGCTGCGCTGCCATTCATCGAATCCGCCGCGCATCGAGCAGACCTGCGTATAGCCCAGCTCCCGCAGGGTCAGAGCGGCCATGCCTGAACGTTTGCCGCCTGCGCAGTACACGACGACCAGAGTGTCCCTGTCGGGAACGAGCTGGCCGATACTGCGTGCAATCAGGGCGCGTGGCAGCAGCAGGGCACCCGCCACACAGCCAGCCGCATGCTCGTCAGGATCCCGGACATCGACAAGGATGGTCTGCGCACCGCGCTGCAGCCGGACCAGCACTTCGGCGACGTCGATTTCCCGGATCATCACACCATCTCCAGAGACGATTGCTAGCCGCCGCTCAGCGCCTGGATGATGTGCACCACATCACTGGCAGCAAGGGCCTGCTCGAGGTCGAAACGCTGCTCGCCGTTCACAAAGATGCGCATATGCGGGCGCACATGATCCTGCTCATCGATCATGCGGTGACGAATCCCGGGAAACTGCCGGTCGAGATCCGCAAGCAACGCCGCCATCGTCGTACCTGAAGCCGCAACTTCCCTGACCCCGGTATAAGACAGCAGCGGACTGGGTACCAGCACTTTCACGACACTAGACCAGCGCGGCCTCCACCGCATAGATCTCCGGCAGATGGCGGGCCATGCAGTTCCAGCGATGGCCCTCATTGCTGCTCATCCAGAGTTCACCGCTCGTGGTGCCGAGGTAGAGGCCCACCGGATCGCGTGCGTCATTGGTCATGGCCTGGCGTTTCACGGTCCACCATGCCTGGGCTTTCGGCAGCCCGGTATCCTGTCGCTGCCAGGTCTTGCCGCCATTGCGTGTAACCCAGGCGGCCGGCTTGCCGGCAACCGACACACGCGGCCATACGGATGAGCCGTCCATCGGAAAGACCCATGCCGTATCGGCGTCACGCGGGTGCACCACCATCGGGAAACCGACGTCGCCGACCGACTTCGGCATCTTCCTGCCGATCCGCGTCCAGCGGTTTGAGGGACGATCCAGGCGATAGATACCGCAGTGATTCTGCTGATAGAGACGGTCGGGCTTGCCGGGACAGATCCGGACACAGTGCGGATCGTGAAACCAGACCTTCGAAGCGTCGAACATCTCGACGACCTCGAGTCCGTCGATCAGCGGCGCCCAGCTGCTGCCACCGTCGCATGATTCATGCACACCACCACTCGACATGCCGATATACAGGTGATTCGCATCGCGCGGATCGACGATGATCGAATGCAGCTTGGGGCCGTCCGGTGTGCCGTCCTGTGGCCCGCCCATCCACTCACGGTATTGCGGGTTGTCATTGAGGCCGCGGATGGGTTCCCAGGAGTCACCGCCATCGTCCGAGCGAAACAGGCCATGCGGCGACGTGCCCGCATACCAGACGCCGGGCTGACTGGCGTTCCCGGGTGTCAGCCAGAAGGTGTGATTGACGACCCGTCCCTGCTCGCCCTCGGGCACTTTGTCGAAGGCCGGCGGCCGCTTCACCTCCTGCCACTTGCGCCCGCGATCGAGGGAACGAAACAGCGTGGGTCCGAGATGGCCGGTACTCGCCGCCGCCAGCATGGTCCTGCCATCGCGGGGGTCGAGCATCAGGTGGTGGATGATGTGCCCCAGAAAATGCGGACCGTCGACGCGCCACTTCCGGCGAGCCGCATCGCCATGGAACAGCCACGCGCCCTTGCGCGTGGCAAGCTGAAGCAGAACCTTCTTCCCTGCAGTGGCCATACGCACCTCGCCCGGCTGAAAAGCCGAGCTTAGGGCAGGCCACCGGAATCGCCAAGCCGGGTCAGGCGGCCTTCATGACCCCGGCTTTCTGCCGGCCAAATGCGCTGAGCACGGCCTGCAGGGTGGCGGTGGTCGTATCTTCAGCGAGGGCCACGCCCACGCTGACTTCCGTGCCGACCTGCAGCTTGATGCAGGCCATCGCGCTTGCCGCAGTGCCGCTACCGAGGGCGTACTCGTCGAAGGCCTCGACCGAACCGTTGACGCCATGCACGCGCCGGAGCGCGTCCATCAGCGCCTCGACGGCACCGTTGCCCTCGCCGGCAAGGTCCTTGCCGCCGATGCTTGCCACCACGCGAACGCGACTGCCGTCGCGGTGGATATCGAAATTGCCGAGCCGCCAGCCCTCTGGCACAGCCACGTACGCGTCATCGAACAACTGGCGGATGACGGCACTGCCGACTTCACCACCACTCTGTTCCGCATGCCGTTGCACCACGCGCGACAGTTCGATCTGCAGCCAGCGCGGCAGGGTAATGCCGAACTCCCGCTCGAACACATACAGCACACCGCCCTTGCCGGACTGGCTGTTGATGCGCACGACTTCCTCGTAACTGCGGCCGACATCGCAGGGATCGATCGGCAGATAGGCGACCTGCCAGGGTTCGTCAGCCTGCTGCCGGACGAGGGACTTGCGGATCGCGTCCTGGTGGCTGCCACTGAATGCCGTGTACACCAGCTCGCCGGCGTAGGCGTGCCGCGGATGCGTGCTGATGCCCGTGCAATGCTCCACGGTACGCACGATGCGTCGCATGTCGGAGCAGTCCAGCTTCGGATCCACACCCTGTGAATAGAGATTCATGGCCATCGTCACCAGGCACATATTGCCGGTGCGTTCGCCGTTGCCGAGCAGCGTGCCCTCGACGCGATCGGCACCTGCCATCACGCCGAGCTCAGCCGCTGCGACACCGCAGCCGCGATCGTTGTGGGTGTGCAGGCTTACGCGCAACTGGTCACGATGGTCGATGTGCGCACACATCCACTCGATCATGTCGGCATAGATATTCGGCGTACTCATTTCCACCGTCGCAGGAAGATTGATCACCACCTTCTGGCCCATCTGCGGCTGCCAGACGGCGATCACCGCATTGACCACTTCAGCGCAATATTCGAGTTCGGTCCCGGTAAAACTTTCGGGCGAGTACTGGAACTCCCATTCGGTTTCCGGGTGCTGCGCCGCCATGTCCTTTATCCATCGGGCACCCTGCACAGCGATACCCTTGATCGCATCACGATCCATGCCGAATACCCGCTCGCGCTGCACCGTGGAGGTGGAGTTGTACAGATGGATGCTCGCCTTCGTCGCACCTTTCAGTGACTCGATGCTGCGGGCGATCAGCTCTTCACGCGCCTGGGTGAGCACCTGGATGGTCACATCATCCGGCACCAGGTCCGCTTCGATGATCTTGCGCACGAAGTCAAAATCCGGCTGCGAGGCGGCCGGAAACCCCACCTCGATTTCCTTGCAGCCGATATCGACCAGCAGGCCAAACAACTGCGTCTTCTGCCCGACCGTCATCGGATTGACCAGCGCCTGGTTGCCATCGCGCAGGTCGACTGCACACCAGTCAGGCGCGCGGTCGATGACCTGGTCCGGCCATTTGCGCTGCCATCCCGTAACGGGCCTGAAAGCGCTGTACTTGCGATGGTCGTAACTCATGTTCGTGCTCCGGCAAAAAGCCCGCCTGGTCAGGCTGAAGCGCACAGTCTAGGTGCTTGCCCCGGCAATTGGCTTGCGTATTTGCCATTGATATGGTTATTTATGGCATATTGTTGCTCTTATCGGCAATATAAAAGCATTTCATACCATGACTACCCTTAAACTCGACCGTATCGACCGTCGCATCCTCGCCGAACTTCAGCTGGACGGCGGCCTCAGCAACCAGGCACTGGCCGAGCGCGTGGGCCTCTCCCCGTCACCCTGCCTGCGCCGGGTAAAGGCGCTGGAAGAGGCCGGCGTGATCGGCAAACGGGTGACCTTGCTGGACCGGAAGAAACTGGGCCTGTCGCTCACCGCACTGATCCAGATTTCAATGGACCGTCATACGCCGGAGCGCTTCGAGAAATTCGAGACCACGGTAAAGCAGTTCCCGGAAGTACAGTCCTGCCTGCTGGTCACCGGCCAGGATGCCGACTACCTGCTGATCGTGGTGGTGCCCGATATGGATACCTACCAGGACTTCCTGCTGAAGCAGATCACGCGCATCCCCGGCGTGTCCGGCGTGCACTCAAGCTTCGTGATGCGCTGGGTCGTCGATACGACGGCGCTGCCGTTGGGCTACCTGGCGTGACCACCTGGCCTGAGCACAAGCCCAAAAAGAAAAACCCCGCACGAGGCGGGGCTTTCCCAGGCTAGACGTTTTAGGCTAGACGTTCAGGCGAGCGTTCAGGCAGTCGCGACGCTGCGACGGCGAGCCACGCCCATCAGGCCGAGAGCCGAACCAAACAGCCAGACGGCTGCCGGGACCGGAACGACGTTGAAGGTCATGTAGTGCGTGCCGGCAGCCGTAGTCGCGATGCCGTTCGACAGGATCAGCTGTCCGCCAATACCAGTGTTGTCGGACACGATCGTCCACAGGTCGTAGGCGCCATCAGTGGCGTCGCAACCACCACCAGCAGCCATGGTGGTCAGGCCGCGGGTGTTGCCGCCGCTGGTGTCATCACCGCCGATGGTGCGGTTCACGCAGGCTGCGTTGCCGCCGACATTGTAAATGCCCGAGCTTTCGTTAACGAAATTGCCACCCGTCAAGGTGTTCAGACAGCCATTGGCACCCACGTTGGCCAGGAAGTTGCCTTCGATACAATTGTAGCTCGCAGCGGTCGTGGTCATGGTCGACGTGTTGATATTCAGGTTGACCGTCTTGTCACTGACGACCGCCGAGGCAGCCGGGTTGCTGGACAGGTGCGAGGTGCTCTGAAACGTGCCGGTGGCGGCCAGCGTCGTGCCATCCCACGCCCAAGTGGCGGTGGAACCGGTCACGCCATTGGTGACTTGCCACATGGAACCAAAGGTGCTGCAACCCGTGCCAGCAACGTTTGATGCTGGTGTACAGGATTTGTAGACCTGGTAGCTAAGTGTGCCACTGCTGCTGCGGGTGTTGTCAGCCACCAGCTCCAGCGAGACAGCGCTGGCGACGCCAGACACCGCAAGCAGGGCCACTGAAACCGACGTTAAAAGAATTTTTTTCACAAGAATATCCTCCAGAGGTTTATATATTTTTTACTAACCGCACTGTGAGTCCGTATCCTGATTCTCCCCCCAACCTCACCGGTCGAAACGCAGTGGGCCGAAACTTGAATCCCCTATTAACTTTAGCTCTATAGATACGGGTTATTACGCATTGGTAATGCGACGTCCTGACTCTATGCGTTTTGGAATTCTAAGGATAGTCCTATTGGACATAAGCACCGGATTTATCGCACGACAGCGTGGCGAATGGACAGGCGCAGCATTTGTGCGGCGCATACAAACTGTCTTTATCACCCAGGCTGCCCGAGGTAACTATGGAATACCCCCTGCGGGTCATGTTTTTGCCGCAGTGTCTGCAGGCGCTGCCAGCTGGCCGGTGAATAGCACAGGCGAATACGCTCGGGATGCCGCTGGCCCTCCACCTCGTTCACGTAATGACCCTTCGCGTACGGGTCCATATGGGTGGTCGCCTGCTCCAGCCAGCGATAGTAGAAGTCGTCGTCCTTCTCATCGTCCCAGATGGCGAAACAGCCCACGTAGTGCCGGGCAATTGAAGAAAAGCACGCATCGGCGTGTGGCTTGAGGTTCAGGCCGTAACTGGCGATGACATGGCAGATCGGCGACCGGGCAGTCCGGAAATGATCCGACAGGTCGTGGAGAACCTTGCCCGGTTCGTCGGTGATGGCACTCTCGGCCGCATATCGCCCCATGTACCCGCCCGGCGTCGCGGTACTGAAGAACTTCAGGAAAAGTTCCATCAGGGTGAAGGGCTGGTCTTCTTCCTTGACGACAGCCTCGGTGGCAATTGGTGATTGCGCGAGCGGCGCCAGCATGGCGCGAGACTCCTCGGCGGAATAACCAAAGGCAAACGCCGTCAGGAAACAGATCTTGGACTTCTCCGGCGGTGCATCGGGTGGCGCCTCCGGGTTGTGCATGAGCAGGGCAAGAATCTCCAGCCGCGGATCTTTCGCGGGAGCCAGTTTGTCCAGCGTCGCGGTCATGGTCGCCAGCTTGTCGAGCGGCAATATCCAGGAACTCACGCGGATCGCCTTGGGCAGCGGATAGGCCTTGAGCTGAAAGCGTGTCACCGCGGCAAACAGCCCCGGGCCACCGCCCCGCACTGCCCAGAAAAGGTCCGGATTTTCGGTCGCATTGGCGACGACGCGCCTGCCATCGGCAAGTACCAGCTCGGCACCCTCGATATTGAAGGTCGCCATACCGCTGCGATAGGCGTGGTTCCAGCCGATGCCGCCACCGAGCAGAAAGCCCCCCATGCCAACCGTCATGCAGTGGGCAGTGGGGAAAGTCAGATCGTCCTCGGCGAGCCTGGAGACCAGCTGGATCGCACGCACGCCGGTCTGTACCGAGGCGAGCTGGCGTTCGCGATCGACCTTGATGTCCGTCAGCGCTGAAAGATCCAGGCAGATGCCGCCATCGCGCAGTGATGCACCGGTCGGATTGTGACCACCGCTGCGGATGGCGATCTTCAGCTTGTTCTGCGCGGCATAGCTGATCACAGCTGCCACCTCGGCGTCGGAGCGGACCTGGACGATCAGGTCCGGATAGCGATTCGGCTTGCTCCGGTGCCAGACCAGGGCCTGACGCAAAGACTCATAGCTGTCGTCGCTGCGCGCGATGATCCGGCCATCGAAGCCGGGAATCCTGGCGGCTGGAGGGGATCCGGCTGTCACCGCCCAACCTTTGCCAGAGCGCAGCATCCCCAAAGCACCAATCGCCCCCAGTGAGACCAGTTGCTTTAGCGCGATACGACGTGAGGCAGGGAAATGATCCATGCACAGCTCTCCTGATCCATTCTGACGACAGGCACAGAATTCACTACAACGACAGCCCTGCACAAGCCCCAATGCGCATCGATTGGCCGGCAAACGCGAGCCAGAGGCGGAGAGGATTGCACCTGCTGGCCACTTGCGCGACGATGATCCCGCCCCGCGGATTCGAGACCACGAAGATGCAAGCTGCAGCACCTGCATTGCCACTAGCGCGATTTACTGCACTCGCGACCGAAAACCCGTTGCGCGCCCGCGAGCATCTGTCCCGGTTGTTCCGTCCGCACCGCATCGTGCTCGGCGAAGGGCACCGGAACATCGACTTCCAGCATAACCGTGCTGACCTTGGCCTCATGTCGGTCAATACGCTGCGCTACGGTTGCGAGGTCACGATACAGGCACCGACGCCGGCCGATTCCTACCTGGTGACGATCACGCTGCGCGGCGCCAGCGAAGTAAGCCAGGGACGCGATACCTACAGGACAGAAGCATCTACTGTTTGCGTCCTGAATCCGACACGCAATCTGGTCGATCACATGTCAGCCGACTGCGACATGCTCATCGCGCAGCTGGACGGACCGGCGTTGCGCCTCGCACTGACAGAGAATTTCGGCATCACCGCCCATCAACCGCTGGAGTTCATGCCAACAACACATCGGCTCGATGGAGCGATTGGCGGATTCGCACGTCTGGTGCGGGCGATCTGCGACGATCTGGACTCGGGTACGAGCAGTTTTGCCCGCACGCAGATACGCGCCCCGCTGGCCCGGACATTGATGAGCCTCGTGCTGACGGATCTGCCTCACAGTTACAGCGCCCGGCTGCCGCGTGCTGACGAGCTGTTGGCACCGCGCTTTATACGCGCGGTTGAGGACCACATTGACGCACATCTGGCCGATCCCATCGGACTTGACGACTTGCTGGCGGTGGCAGGCAGCAGCGCACGTACACTGCAAACCGGTTTCATTCGCTATCGTGGCACCACGCCCATGCGTTTCCTGCGCGACCGGCGCCTCGATCATGCACGCGCCGAGATTCTGCGCCGGCCCGGCGCGCGGGTTACCGATATCGCGATAGAGTGTGGCTTCAGTCACCTCGGCCGGTTCGCACGGCAGTACTGTGTACGTTTCGGCGAGCCGCCGTCGCATACGCGCCGCTGAGCCGGGACCGCCCCTTCAGCGACGCGTGAATCCGGTGATGTCGTAGTCGCCCAGCTCAACCTGCTGATAAAGCACACGCTCGAAACGCGCCTCATCGCCCGGCGGCACGGTCGCATCCATACCGATCTTGGTAACGGTACCGCTCCTGCCATCTTCCGCCATGGTCACCATCGGATTGAGAATATGGCCCTCTTCGCCCGGCAGGATAAGCATTCCCGTATCGGGATTGAAGCGCGTGGTTATCGCCCACTCGACATCCACCGGATCGAAGATATCGACATCCCCGTCCACCACGACGGCGCGTTGCAGTGACCTGAACGCCGCGAAGGTATCGCGAAGGATCTCCTGGCAAGTACCTGGCGCGGGCGAGTCGACCTGCACCACGGCCTGGTAAAAACCGCAGCCGCCGGGCGGCAGGAAAACCGCTGTCACTTCCGGGTGACGGGCCTTCAGCGCACGATAGATGGCGGCTTCTGCGGTCAGGCCAACGGTATTCCAGACCTCGGGTCCGGAAAGTACCGTGTGCAGGACCGGGTGCTCGCGGTGGGTGATGGCCTTGACCTGCATTACCCAGCGCCGGTCGCGACCACCATAAAAACCGGTCACTTCGCCGAACGGCCCCTCCTCCTCGCGGAGGCCAGGCAGGACTTCCGCCTCGATCACGAACTGCGACGTGGCGAATGCCGGTACGTTCACCGTCTGCCCCCGGACCATGGCGAGTGGTCGGCCGATCAGATGGTGTGCGACGTGGTGCTTGTTGTCACCGAGGCGCGGCAGGGCTGCAGCAAACCAGGACGCGAGCCCCGTGCCGTTGCAGATGGAAACTTCCAGCGGGACGCCCCGCTCCTCCGCAATCTGCACGTATTCGCCGAGATGCCGGCCAGGGTCGATGAGGAAAGTCAGACGGTCTTTGCCGGTCACCATCAGGCGATGTACCGAGACATTGAGTTCACCGCTGAGCGGATTGCGCGCCACAACCAGCGAAGCATCGAGATAGCGCCCGCCGTCCTTGAGCGCATGCTGCGGGATCGGCAACGCATACAGATCAGGCCCGGCGGTGATGACTTCATTGGCCGGCGCCCGGTCCAGCAAGCGCGGGGCAAACGCGGCCGGGTCCTTTTTCCAGGCACCGACGGCGTCGGCGATGGCGAACGGCACCTGCTGTGCAGGCAGACCGAAGAGCTGACCCACGGTATTGCGATCAGCGAGCAAGCCACACAGTACGGGAAAGCGGCTGCCGCGAATGCGCTCGAACAGCACGCAACCGGCACCCTCCAGCTGCCTCGCAATGCCGGCCAGCTCAAAGACCGGATCGACTTCGGATCGCACCCGGATCAGCTTGCCGGCATGATCGAGAAAATCGATGCAGGAATTCAGGTCTGAAAGGCGGTCGGCAACCGTAATCCCTTCGTCAGTCATGAGCGCCCCCCGTTCAATGCGTTACGGGCAGCTGCACGGTAATCCATTTCCATTCCGTGAGGGTATCGATGTCGATGTCCGTCCCCTCACGCCCGAAGCCACTGTCACCTGTCCCGCCGAAAGGCACATGCGGCTCATCATGAATCGTGGGCGCGTTGATGTGCACCATGCCGGAGTTGATCGCAAGTGCCATGGGCAGGGCCTTGTTGATATCGCGGGTATGGATCGCGGCGCTGAGCCCATACGCAGTGTCCCGGGCGAGTCGCATCGCTTCGTCGGCGCTGTCCACCGGATAGATGGAAGTGACAGGCCCGAAAGTCTCCTCCCGGCAGACCGTCATGTTCTCCTCTACCCCAAGCAGGATCGTCGGCTGGCAGCGGTTTCCGGACCAGGTCCCGCCAGTCAGCACGCGGGCACCTTTCGCGACGGCATCTTCGATATGGTGCCGCACGCGGCTCCGCTGGCGTTCGGAGATGATCGGGCCGATCCAGGTTTGCGGATCACGCAGGTCGCCGAGGCCAATTGCCTCGGCTCGCGCCTTGAGCAGGGCGCAAAAGGTATCGTAAACAGGGCGTTCGACGTAAATGCGGCTGGCCGCCATACAGGCCTGCCCCTGAAAGAAAAATACACTGAAGGCCGCGGCGTCCACAGCCTGCTCGAGATCGGCATCCGCGAGGACAATCATCGGACTCTTGCCACCCAGCTCAAGAATCACACGCTTCATCCGCGCGCCACACAAAGCGGCGATATGCTTGCCCACGCGGCTGGATCCCGTGAACATCACCGCCTTCACCAGCGGATGCGTGGTGAGCGCATCGCCGATACGATCACCAAATCCGGTGACGATATTGAGCGCGCCATCGGGCAGACCAGCCTCCCGGTATATGTCTGCCAGGGCATGTGCGATCAGTGGCGCTTCCTCGGAGGTCAGCAGAACCAGCGTGTTGCCAGTGGCGAGCGGCGTGGAAGTCAGCTTGGCGTTCTTGAGGAGAGGAACGTTGAAGGGCGAGATTGCCGCCACCACGCCCATTGGCTGGCGCACGCTCATGCTGAAACGGCCTGGCAAATCCGATGGCAGCGTCTGGCCGGTCGTACGCCGCGGCACGCCCGCTGCGGCACGCAGGCAGCCGATTGCATACTGCACCTCGAACTGTGCCTTGCCGACAGGCGAGCCCACCTCATCGATCAGCAGTTCCACCAGTGCCTCGCGGCGACCTTCCATGATTCCTGCGGCCCGGCTCAACCATGCTTCACGCTCGGAGGCCAGCGTCTGGCCATAGCTGGCAAACGCAGCCTGAGCCGTTTGCACAGCCGCATCAATGTCCTGCGTCGTCGCCGCAGCGATGCGCGCGAGAACCGAATCGTCCTGCGGATTGCGATCATCAAAGTACTCTCCTGATGAAGGCACCACATATTTGCCGCCAATCCAGAGATCGCGCCGACTGACATCGGCGGCAGGCAAGATCTTCGCGCTCATGTTGGTACTTCCCGGCTCGCGCGTGCATGGAACAATGCACATGGGCACCACTGTAGGCGCCGGGAGGCTGCTGCGAAGGCCAGATTGCGCAAAAGGAGCCGTGTTTGCGCATCTGACGCGGTACAGAATGGCATACAAGATGAACTGGCGGTTGCCAGCAGCATCATCGAAAATGACCAGACACTCCTCGGAGAGCCGGTGACAGACATGGGCCAGGAATCGTTCTTGCACTACCCGCTGGCGGACGTCCTGCCCACCGCTGGCACCGCGCTGGATATTGCCCCAGGGATCCGCTGGCTGCGGATGCCCCTGCCATTTGCGCTCAATCACATCAATCTGTGGCTGCTGCGCGACCATGACGAAGAAGGGCGAGAGGGCTGGACCATCGTCGACTGCGGCATCACAAACGATGAAACCAGGACCGCATGGGCACAGATCTTTGCAAACGAACTGCAGGGTCTGCCGGTGTTGCGCGTGATCGTTACTCACATGCACCCCGACCACATCGGTCTTGCACACTGGCTGACCGAGCACTGGAACTGCCGTCTGTGGATCAGCGCAACTGACTGGAATGCCGCGCGCATGGCCAGCGTCTCGACCACCGGTGTCGGCGGCAACAGCGCTGCAGACTTTTTTGCCAGTCACGGCCTCGTCGATCCGCAATCCCTGGACAGGATCCGGGCACGCGGCCGCTACTATCCGACGATGGTACCCGCCGTACCTGCACAGTTCTGCCGCCTGTTCGACGGCCTGCAGCTGCGAATCGGCGATCACACCTGGCGCTCTATCGTCGGCTACGGACATGCGCCGGAACACATCGCACTGTACTGCCCGGACATCGCGGGCCCCGGCGATGAGGGCCAGACCAACTCCGGCGTACTGATCTCCGGCGACATGCTGCTGCCACGCATCTCGACCAATGTCAGCGTATTCGACAGCGAGCCCGAAGCGAATCCGCTGCCGATGTACCTCGCATCGATCCAGCGGCTGGCAGAGCTGCCCGCCGACACGCTGGTGCTGCCCTCGCACGGCAAGCCCTTTTATGGTCTGCGCACCCGGGTCGCGCAGCTGCAGGCACATCACGAGGAACGGCTCGGCGTCGCCTTCGATGCCTGCCGGAAACATCCCTGCTCGGCGGCTGACCTCCTCGAGGTGCTGTTCAAACGCAGACTGGATTTACACCAGACGACTTTTGCGATGGGCGAGTCGATTGCCCATCTGCATATGCTCTGGCGGGCTAGCCAGCTGCGCCGCACGTGCGATACCGATGGCGTGCTGCGCTTCGCGGCCGTGTGAGCGGGCGGTGGCTCCGCCGGGCGACGTCCAGGCAGTCCGCAGCGTTCCCCTACAAGGCCGTCAACGTCGCACCACCGTCACAGCGCACGGTGGTGCCGTTGGTCCCGGAACTGAGCTGGCTGCACAGATAGACGATCAGGTTGGCGACTTCCTCCGGTCGCAACAGGCGCTTGATCAGCGACGTCCCATGTCCGACCTCCGCGACATAGCTGCAGGCCGGATCCCGGAAATAGTCGTGCATGAATTGCTCAAAGGGAATGCCGTGGCGGTCGGCCGTGCTGCGCAGGATGGCCTCGGTGCGCTCGGTTTGCGTAAAGCCGGGCATCACTGCATTGACCGTCACCTCAAGCCCGGCTGTCATTTCAGCCAGTCCACGCGCCAGGGTCAGCTGGGCCATTTTGGCCGCAGAGTACGGCACCATGTAGGGCAACGGCCGCAGCGCCAGATCGCTGGAGACAAAGACGATCCGCCCCCAACCCTTTTGCAGCATGCCGGCCAGATAGTGCGTGCTGATGGCCGAGGTGGTGGCGAGATTGTTGTGCAGAATGGAGTCCCAGTCGGCGGCGCTCACATCGGCGAGCATTTTTGCGCCGGTGTCCGCGTAGCCGTTGACGAGGATATCCACCGCCGGCACTTGCTCCAGCAAGCGCGCAACACCGCCATCCGCGGCCAGATCGGCCGCGACGCCATTCACTCGTGCGTCTGGCACTGCCTGCCGGATGCGCTGTAGCGCATGCTGCAGATTGTCGCCACCGCGGCCGTGCACCCAGACGGCAGCGCCTTCCTCAGCCAGCAATCTTGCCGTCGCAAAACCGATGCCCTGGGTAGAGGCAGTGACCAGGGCTACCTTGTTATCGATACCGGTTTTCATGATGTCTCCGTGGCAGGGTCGGCTTCACGTCTGATCGCCGGTCAGCGCACGCCCCGCGTGTTGTCACCCGGGGCTTCCCCCGGCTTCTGCTCCCAGTCGAAGGCCAGTGCACGCCAGGTATCCCGGTAGTCGTAGTCGGTGTCGAGCGCGAGGTTGAGGCGATTGTAGGATGCAAAGTCGCTGACCAGATGCACGAGTTGCACGACACCCTTGTCCGTCAGCCCGCAGGCCCGCAGCCCGTCGACATCAGCGTCAGTGATGGACTTTGCATCCGCGTTTACCTTGAGTGCGAAATCGAGCAGGGTGCGCAGCCGCGCATCATCCACGACTTCGACGCCTTCACTGGCGAGCTGGCTTACATAGTCCTCGCCCGTGCCGAGTCCGTAGTTCAGGATGGTGCAAAATGCCGCCGTACAGTAGGGACAGCCGTTTGCCCTGGAGACCAGGATGCCGATGTGCTGGATTTCGGGAAGTGCAAGCTCGCCCTGTTCCCAGAGCACACGCGTTGCACCGAGCTTGGCCTTGAGGAACTCGGGAAAGTTCATCTCGACATAGAAGTGGTTTGGTACGGCACCTTCGACGCTGGTTACCCAGCTGAAGATCTCGCGGATCACCGGATCGTCGATCTGTTCGGGCCGGGTAATAGCGACTCGGGCCATGACGCGCCTCACTGTGATAGGGATCGAGGTTCAGCATAGCTGGCATTCGCGGACTGTGCATCCGGCGCGCCGTCACGGCGCAGGTCGCAATCTACTCGACCGGCAAACCGGCGAGCCGGGCCTCATCCACCAGCACCTGCCAGGCCGGCCGCGCAGATCCATCGGTGCGCCGCAGGCCGAGCGTACAGAGATACGCCTTGAAGGCGTCAGATCCGGGCAAGCCATAGTAATCGCCCAGCACATCGCACAGTTCGGGTGTGAAGTCGTGCATGAGAAAGAACGACAGGAACGGAATACGCAGGCCGCTGTTTCGCCAGGCCTGGAACACGTTGCGGACGAAATCAGCCTGCCGGCTGTCAGAGCTGCCGAGCAACGCTGCCGCCGGATAACCCACCTCCTGCAGCAATATCGGCTTCACCGGATCCAGACCGAGCATCAGCGGAAAATCGCTCGCCACCACGCCCGGATCGCGTACCGCGAACCCTGCGCCCAGCGGGTAGTAGGTAATCATGATGACGTCACTCAGCTGATTGAGGTCACTCATGACCACGCCCGCACTGCCGGTCGCACCACCGAAGGTTGCCGTGACGCCGACCTTTATGTCCGGATCCCGTGAATGCACATAGGCAAGGGCTGCGGCATAGAAAGCGCGGTACGCAGTGACTTCGTCCGGGTGCGCTTCCAGATACACATCGACCTCGTTACCGATTGACAGATAGGTGACCCGACCCGCAAAGAGCGTCAGCAACTGGTCCAGCAGATTGCGAAAGCGGGCCAGCATCTGCGGATCATCGAAGGCGACACCAGTGAGGTCGGCCGGGACTTCTCTCGGTATGGTGTTGATTGGCTGAATACCAACGTAGATCGTGGACGGCCGGTCAACGCCATAGAAGTCCAGATTCTCGGCCACATCCGACAAATCGTAGACACCCGGTGCGGTTTCGAGGTCCGACCAGCGCCAGGTCACCGTTGCGCCCCGTGAGCCCGCGCTGCGGCCCAGATCCACGGCATCGAGATAGTCCTGCAGAACCGGCGGCGGAACCGGCCGCGGATTTGAGACGATGGAAAGCGTGCCGGGCGCCACTGGCGCTGGCCCGACCACCGATCCATCCCCGCCACCGCCGCCACACGCCCAGAGCAGCACAGCTGGCAGCAGCAGTATCAGTCGCCCTGTCGCACGAAGTCTCTTGCACATAATCAGCCTCTGCTGGCGCAACTGATAGCGCTCGACGCGCAGGGCTCGCCGCCCCCTGCGGCTCCAGCCTAGCAGCGATGCCGAACCCGTGGCGAGCAGCCAGGTCCTGCCTGTCCCGTCGGGCCGACTCGCGCACGCCACTGAGAAGAGGTATTTTATATGCGTCTTATATGGCAAGGATGCCCGGCCCGCACAAGGTAGAGAACCATGAAGTCAATCCCTGAAGGTGCCGTCGCCTACCGGCGCACCGCCGAATTCAACGAAGAAAACGTGCCCGAGGTATGGCTCAGACCGCATTCAACCAAGCGGGGAAGGTGGGCAACAATCAACGTACTGGAGGGGCAACTGCTTTACGTCATCAATGGCGAGTCGCGCGAGGAGATACATCTCGATGCCGATCACTGTGGCGTCGTGGAGCCCGGCGTGGGTCATTTCGTAAAGCCGCTCGGCAAGGCGCGTTTCTACCTGGAGTTCTATCGCTGACAGAGGAGCGTCCCGCATGCGCCAACCGGTCATCGTCATCGTCGGCATGGGGCCTGGGATTGCCAGCGCCGTCGCCAGCCGCTTCGGCCAGGAGGGCTTTCACATCGCGATGATCGCGCGACGCGAGGACAAGCTCGCGGCGCATCAACACGCGCTCCGTGAGGCAGGAATAGACGCAAGTTACGCTGTCGCGGATGCCGCTGACCCGGAGGCACTTTCCCGGGCACTGGCCGCCCTTGAAGAGGCCAGGGGCGGAGCTACGGTATTGCTCTACAACGCAGCACACATCAAATGGAAAGGCATCCTTGATGAGACGGCACAGTCACTTATCGAGGACTTCAAGGTCAACGTCGCTGGTGCTCTCACCGCGGTGCACGCCGTACTGCCCGCCATGCGGCGGGCAGACCGCGGTACGATTATTTTTACTGGTTCCCTGTTTGCCACCCGGCCATCGAGCCAGTTCGGGTCGCTGTCCATCGGCAAGGCGGGTATCCGCAACATGGCGTACGCCATCGCTGAGACGCTCAAGGCATCGAAGATCCACGTCGCCACGATTACGGTGCAGGGGCAGGTTCGTGCCGATGATGCGCAGCGTAGCCCGCAGGCTATCGCCGAAACGTGCTGGGATCTCTGCCAGCAGGAACCGGGGAACTTCAGCACAGAGCTCGATTGCTGACCGGCCCCACTGCAAACAGCACGATTTCCCGGCAGAACGATGATCGACATCCTGCACGAAGCCGACAACAGATACCCGACACTCGATGACCTGCTCAGCGCCGTGCGCGCATGCCGCAACTGCGAACAGCATCTGCCACTCGGACCGCGTCCCGTGTTGCGTGCCAGTACGACAGCCCGACTGCTGATCGTCGGACAGGCGCCCGGTGCCCGCGTTCACGCCACCGGCATTCCGTGGGACGACCCCAGTGGCGATCGTCTGCGTACGTGGCTCGGGATCGACAAGGACACCTTTTATGACGAGTCGCGCATCGCCATCATTCCGATGGGCTACTGCTATCCCGGGCGGGGGAACGGTGGTGATCGGACGCCGCGACGTGAGTGTGCCGAGTTATGGCTGGATCAATTGCTGGCCCGGTTACCACAGATCGAACTGACCCTGCTCATCGGCCAACACGCCCAGCGCCACTTTCTGGGACGACGGCGCAAAGAATCGTTAACAGCGACCATCAGGGCCTGGCAGGAGTATGGTCCGGGGTTTCTGCCGTTACCGCATCCCTCGGCGCGGAATACGCCGTGGTTCAGGCAAAACGACTGGTTCGAAGTGCAGGTACTGCCCGCTTTAAGCGCGCGGGTGATGGAGGTTGCATCATGATCCGGATCAAACGTACTTATGAAGATCGTGCGCGCGGCGATGGCCAGCGCATTCTGGTGGAACGCCTTTGGCCACGCGGCATGAAGAAAGAGGCGCTGCATGCTGATGCGTGGCTGAAGGATGTGGCGCCAAGCACGGAGTTGCGAAAGTGGTTTGCACATCAGGTGGATCGCTGGGCAGAGTTCCGGCAGCGGTACAGAAAAGAGCTGCGGGCAAACCCCAATGCCTGGGCGCCAATCCTTGCGGCCAGCAAAAAACGCACGGTGACCTTGCTCTATAGCGCCCGCGATACCGAGCACAATGGAGCCGTCGTTCTGTGTGAATACCTGAATGAAAAGGCCCGGAGTGGCGCCACACCGAAATGATATATGTGAGCTGAGGCACGAGCCATTCGCCGAGAAGCTGGCGACCCTTATCTGTCCCCGGCTACACCTGGAACATATACAGGACTATAATGGTCCTGTATTCAGCAGAGGCCATCGACATGACGACGACACACCAGAATCAGGCTGCGGCGAAACATGATGCGGAGGCCGACAAGCTGCCGGGTATCCGGCACATCATCGCCGTGGCAAGTGGCAAGGGCGGGGTCGGAAAATCCACGGTCAGCGTCAACCTCGCGCTCGCGCTGCAGATGCAGGGCGCGCGCGTCGGGCTCGTCGACGCCGACATACTCGGGCCCAGTATCCCGGGCATGCTTGGCATACCCACCGGAAAGCCGCCCGATGTGACAGATGAAGGCAGGGCGATCCCCATCGAGCGCTATGGCATCGCGACCATATCGATGGCGATGATCACGGGCGACGACACGCCGGCGGTCCTGCGCGGGCCGATGGTCAGCAAGTATCTGAAGATGTTTATCGACGCCACGCAGTGGGGCGAACTCGACTACCTGTTGCTGGACCTGCCGCCCGGCACCGGCGATACCCAGCTCACCCTGGCGCAGAGTTTCCCGCTGTCAGGTGCGGTGATCGTCACCACACCGCAGGATGTCAGTCTGAAGATCGCGCGGCGCGGACTGCGGATGTTCGAGCGTGTTCATGTACCGATTCTGGGCATCATCGAGAACATGAGCGGCTTCACCTGCGCGCATTGTGGCGAGATCACGGATGTCTTCCGTCGCGGCGGCGGTGAGCGCATGAGCCAGGAGCTGGCCGTACCCTATCTCGGTGCCATCCCGCTTGACGCAGATATCGTGACGGGCGGCGACGAAGGGTGTCCGATCGTCGTCGCCAAGCCGGATTCGATTGCCGCCCGCGCTTACACCAGTGTCGCGGCACAGCTGGCCGGGCAACTGGACAAAACGCCAGCGACTGCACTCAAGCCCTTCGTCTGGCAGTGGGACAACAACGACGGCGCGCCGGAATGGGCAGAAAGCGCCTCACGTCCCGGCGGCACCCGCACGAGGCCAATCGGCTTGCGCCGGCACGACCTTCGCACCCTCGCCGTGCTGTGGGAGGATGGCCACCGCGACCACTTCGATGTCCGCGATCTGCGGCTGAATTGCCGTTGTGCGTTGTGCATCGAGGAGATGAGCGGCAGAAAGCTGCTGGATCCGCTGAAAGTCAGGGCCGACGTCCGGCCGCGGACAATTTCCAGTATCGGGAATTACGCTCTCGGCATCGACTGGACCGACGGCCACAACTCCGGCCTGTATTCCTTTGACCACCTGCGCTCACTCGGGGAGCGCATTGCCAGCGTGGCAGCAGAAGATGTCTGAGGCTGCGACGGTCAGCGCACCGGTCACCATTCGCGCGGAGATTTCCGTTGCCGATCCGGATACCTGCAAGTTCACTGTGAGCCAGGCACTCAATGCCGATGGCGAACGCTTTTTCGAGAACCGGGATCAGGCCGCAGGATCACCGCTGGTGGAGCGCCTTTTCGAGCTTGCCGGCGTCGCGCACGTGCTCGTCGCTGGCAAAGTCCTCATCATCGAAAAGACCCGGGAATCATCCTGGCCAGAGTTGAAGCCGCAGATCGCCGCAATCGTCAGGAGCCAGCTGCTCACCGGCATGCCGGCCATTGTCCAGGCCCCGCAGACAGGCGGCGCGGGCAAACGCACTGATGCGGAGATCCGCGAGCTGGTGCAGATGTTGCTCGACCGGGAGGTCAATCCCTCGGTCGCCGCGCATGGCGGCACCATCCTTCTCACCGATGTGAAGGACGGGCAACTCTATATAGAGATGAGCGGCAGCTGCCAGGGATGCGCAGCCTCGCAGTTCACGCTGCGGCAGGGCTTCGAACGCATCGTCCGCCGCGTCGTGCCGGAGGTGAGCGATATCATCGATGTCACCGATCATGCCGGCGGACAGACTCCGTACTACAAGCAGAGTTAGCCAAGGTCTGCGCAGCCGCGCCACGGCCTGGCGAGAATGGCTGAAATGTACATCGTCGATCAACTCCCCTCCGGGGTTGAAGACGGCGGCGTGATGTAGGGCTCGACGGTGCCGTTGATTTTCATCATCAGCGGCTGTCCGCGACGGTCCAGTGCCTTGCCCATGGCAACCCGGATCCAGCCTTCACTCACGCAGTACTCCTCCACATCCCGGCGCTCCTTGCCATTGAACCGGATGCCGACACCACGCTCGAGGAGATCTGCATCGTAGTGCGGGCTGCGGGGATTCGTGCTCAGGCGGTCGGGCATGATTTCTGTCACGGCTGACTCCAGGGTTGTCGTAACGATGAGGACAATCGGGCTATTTGGCCTGCTGCCGGTTCCATGGACACCACCTTAAGCTAACTGACCCAGTTCAGTAAGGAGTACTGTGGAAGGCACTTCCCCATCAATGCACAGGAACACTGATCATGTCGAAGGAACGATCGAGCAGCCGCGAGGCCAAGAAGAAGCCTGCGAAGACCATGTCCGAGAAGAAGGCCGAAAAGCGGGCCAAGAAGGAAGCGAAGCCTTTCGCGATGCGCTAAGCGGAAGGTGAGGCTGCGTACCGGCCCGCAAACAGCCCGATGGCTGAGACGCAACGATACCGCCGGTTCAGGCCCGGCGCACCTTGAGTTAGTCCGCCGATGGCTGCGGCTAGATCGCGCCACTCTAGCTCACCAGCAGGTGGTCGCCCATTCACTCTGCGACCCAGTTGCACTTACCGCGCACTTACGGGAATCGGGTCGAAAGCGGATGCTTCGCAAGTGATCGATTAGATTGGTGGTGATGGGTAGAGTTGAACTACCGACCTCAGCATTATGAGTGCCGCGCTCTAACCAACTGAGCTACATCACCACACGGGGGGCGGAATTGTCTTAGCCGGCCTGCCGGGTGTCAAGAAAACGGCAGCAGCGGCACCTAGACGTTGAAACGGAAGTGCACCACATCGCCTTCCTGCATGAGGTATTCCTTGCCTTCCAGCCGCAGCCGACCGGCCTCCTTGGCGCCCTGCTCGCCCCGGCCAGCGATGTAGTCGGCGTAGGCGATGACTTCGGCGCGGATGAAGCCTTTCTCAAAATCGGTATGGATCACGCCGGCAGCCTGCGGCGCGGTGTCGCCCTCATGGACAGTCCAGGCACGCACTTCCTTGGGACCCACAGTGAAATAGGTCTGCAGGCCGAGCAACCGGTAGCCGGTGCGGATCACGCGGTTGAGGCCGGGCTCACTGAGCTTGAGGTCTTCGAGGAACGCGAGCTTGTCGCCGTCGTCGAGCTGCGCGATCTCGGCTTCGATGGCGGCGCAGACCACGACCACTTCGGCGCCGTCCTTGATCGCATGCGCCTGCACCTGGTCGACGAATGCGTTGCCAGCCAGACCGCTCTCGTCGACATTGGCCACATACATGACCGGCTTTGCCGTGAGCAGGAACATCTCGTCGATGGCCTGGCGATGCTCGTCAGGTACCGGGAAAGTGCGTGCCGGTTGGCCGCTGTCGAGATGCGCGCGCAGCTTCTGCAGCAGATCACGCCGCACCACATCTTCTTTTTTGCCGGCCTTGGCCTGCTTCTCGGCCTTTTCTGCCGCCTTCTCGACCGCCGCGTAATCGGCCAGCAGCAGCTCCGTATTGATCACTTCGATATCGTGGATCGGGTCGATGCGTCCGGACACATGAACGACGTCGGTGTTCTCGAAGCAGCGCACCACATGCGCGATGGCGTGCGTCTCGCGGATATTGGCAAGAAACTTGTTGCCGAGCCCCTCACCCTTCGACGCGCCCTCGACGAGACCGGCGATATCGACGAATTCAACGGTGGCCGGCAGGAGGCGCTGCGGGTTGGCGAGCGCGGCGAGTTGCTGCAAACGCGGATCCGGCACCTCAACGATGCCGACGTTCGGATCGATGGTGCAGAACGGGTAGTTCTCGGCCGGAATCCCTGCCGCCGTCAGTGCATTGAAAAGGGTGGACTTGCCGACATTGGGCAGGCCGACGATGCCGCAGCGTATAGCCATGAAATGCAACCGGGACGTTCAGAAGGGCGGCCAATTTACAGGAAAATGCGGCTGGCCGGACATCAGAAACGCACGAGCAGGCCGATATCCGGCCCGCTCGCTCAGACCGGGCGATATTTCCGGCCGATTCGGCCGCCTACTTCGGGCTCGCAGGCTCAGGCGAAACCGGCGAACGAGCCTTCAGTTCATCGAGCCCCTTGATGCAAATCATCGCCCACTGCCGGAAGAGTCGGCGGAAATCGCTGCGGTTCGTTACGCTGTTTGTCCAGGTGACGCCGCCCGTGCCGCGTGCCTCACGGCGATCCACTGCCATGCCGAGCAGCGCGCCGCTGACCGAGTCCCGGGCCTTGATCATCAGCGTGGCCTCCCCGGCATCGATGGTGTAGGTACGCGAGCGGTCGGGGGCCATGACATCCGGTGCGTTGATGTAGAGCTTGACGATCGACGGCGACAGGCGCAGCACTTCGGCCCCGGGCGCAACAGCGATGGTGTAGCCGGCCTTGCGGAACTCTTCCTGGAACACTTCCAGCAGCCCGGACCGGGTGGCTGCCGCTATCTTCTCCGCATCCGCCTGACTGACCCGATGCGAAAGCTTGCGCATCTCGTTCATGTTGCGCATCCAGTCCTTATCGAACGCCACGTCGGGGGCATCGATGAAGACGGCCGTGTACTGGCGAAAATCTGCGCCGGGCAGCAGCCAGGCCTCATCCATGCGCTTTGCCTTGACCTCAACCAGTCCATCGAGGTCGGGTGGCGTCGCTGCCAGAACGGGTATCGACAGCGCGAACAGGGAAAGAAGTCCGGCAAGTTTCATCAGCTGTTTCGGAATGGCACGCATTGATTTGACCTCCATCACCACAAGCACACTGGAAGGCGGGCAGCTTCTGCGACCGCACAATGGCATCAGGACACAAGGATACCGCGTCGCGCACACCGTGGAACGCCAGCTTTGCTAGCATCGGGTCTGTACACCGGCAGCAGCCGGTTCCGCCATCACCCAGGTTCATGCCCATGTTCGAGACCACTCTCGCCGGCAGTCTGCCTCGACCCGACTGGCTCGCGGAACCGGAAACCCTGAAAGGCGCCTGGAAGCTTGGCGGCCAGGCGCTGGAAGACGGCAAACGCCGCGCAGCAGCGGAATGGCTGCAACACGAGGAAGAGGCCGGCATCGACATCGTCACCAACGGTGAAGTGTTTCGCAGCCACTTCGTGCATGGCTTTCTCGAAGGCCTGACCGGCATCGACTGGCAGAAGATGACCCGCATGGGCATCCGCAACAATCGCTACGAACTCGAAGTGCCGACGGTCGTGGCACCGCTCGGCAGGCCCGCTCCCGTACATCTCGATGAAGTGCGCTTCAGTCGCGCGCAAACCAGACGGAAGTTCAAGTTCACGCTGCCGGGTCCGATGACGATCTGCGACACGATCGCGGACGGCCACTATGGCAGCCGGCCACAGATGGCGATGGCCTTTGCCGAGATACTCAATGCAGAAGCGCGTGAGCTGGTCGCCGCCGGCGTGGATATCATCCAGTTCGATGAACCGGCCTTCAACGTGTTCACCCGCGAGGTGCAGGACTGGGGAATCGAGGCGCTGCATCGCGCGATCGAAGGACTCGACTGCGCCACAGCAGTACACATCTGCTACGGCTATGGCATCCAGGCCAATATCGACTGGAAAGCAACGCTGGGCGGCGAATGGCGGCAATACGAAGAAATTTTTCCGGCGCTGAATGAAAGCCGTATCGACCAGATTTCACTGGAATGCGCCGGATCGAAAGTCCCGCTGTCGCTGCTGCGGCTGCTGCCCGACAAGCAACTGATGGTCGGTGCGATCCAGGTCACCGCGGACCACATCGAAACACCGGAAGAAGTCCTCGCCACCCTGCTGGCTGCTGCCGAACACGCAGACCTCGAACGCATCATGCCGTGTACAAACTGCGGCATGGCACCGATTGCCTATGAAGTCGCGCTCGGCAAGCTCCGCGCGCTCGGCGCTGGCGCGCGACTGATGCGGGCCCGATATCCCGGCTAGCTGCCGGATCCAGGTACAGTCCTAACGGGCTGCACGACGGAAATTGATATCAAGTGCCGTCTCCTTGCCATCGCGACGGATCACGACCTTGGCCACGTCGCCCCAGCGATAGTCCGCAACCAGCTTGCGCAGCGTCTTTTCCGAGCTGATCGGCATACCGTCAAAGCTCAGCAGTACATCGCCGACCTTCAGGCCGGCGCGTTCTGCCACCGACTTCTCGCTGACCTGGATGATCTGGCCGGGCTCCTTGCCGAGCGAGCCCATCAGCGATATGCCGATACCCGGATAAACGGTATCGATTTCTTCCGGCAGCCCCCAGACGAAAGTCGCATAGGAGGCCCTGACCTGTTTCACCGGCTGCTTGTCATCGTCCACCACAGTCACCGGAATCAGTGACGCGATGCGCCCGTCATAGTACGGATCGATCTGCCGCTCGGCGCCCAGACCGAAGGTCACATGACCGGCGCCGATAAGCACGACCATGATCGCGTTCGGGCCGCCGTGCTGCTTGAGCGCCTGCAAGGCATTCCAGCCCATGGTGGCATCCCACATGGTCTGCGCCCGGTACAGTCCGTCGAGCGCCGCATCATTCATGTGCAGCTTGTCGTCCTTGTCGAAGAAGGCGCGGTACATGCTCCGGTGCTCATCATTTTCTGCGGCGAGCTTCGGGGGCAGGTGCGCTGCCTCCTCCGGCGTCAGATTCGTAAAGCCCTTGGTGCGCACCGACTTCACCACATCGCGGGGACTGTTCACCGCGTACATGTTGATGCCGTTCTCACGCGCGTACAGAAAAATGTTCCGGTAGTAATTCCAGTGGTAACCCCAGTTGTCGTACCAGGCAGCCAGCTCGACGAAGCCGTTCTCCGTGTAACGACCGGCGTTCCAGTTGTCGAGTACCGCCTGCTCGGTGTAGGGAAACATCTCCAGACCAATCAGCACTTCACGCCCGGCTTCATGCAGCGCCCGGATCGTACGGAACTGGACGTCATGGAATTCCTGATCGGTATGGTTCTCGCCGATGAAAAGAATTCCGGTACCGGCAAGCTTCTGCGCCATCTCCTGCGGCGTGATCAGCGCGCCGGTACTGGTATCGGTAATGCCATCAAGAACGACCGGGATTTCCCGGCCCTTGCGGCCGGGATCCCCGATCTGCATATGCAGCACAGCCTGATCCGCCAGGAGCGAACACGGCGCACCCAGCGCGAGACTGGCAACCAGGCCGGTCACCAGCAGGCGGAGGGCGCCTGACCCCAAACGAATACTGGTCATCAGATGAACCCTGTTACTTCGGTGGCGAGATTGCCGGGACGCCCTTCCAGTTTTCAGGTCCGAGGTTGAGCGAGGAGACGTCCATCACGTGGGTGTAAAGGTTCGACATGAAGCCGCCGCCTGTACTGCGTGCGAAGAGCATCTTCTTGCCATCCGGTGACATGGAGGGAAACCCGTCGAAACCCGGATTGAAGGTCAGACGCTTCGGTTCGCCACCGGCAAGATCGCCGAGGAAGACTTCCCAGTTGTTGTTCTCGACAATACGCACGAAGACGTAGTGCCGGCCGTCGGGCGCGGGGTACGGCGCCCAGTTCATGTCCTGATCGAAGGTACGCGCGATATGCTCGGTACCGTCGTTCTTGATGGTAAAGACGGTCATTGGCGTCGGCTGGACTTTGCCATACTCGCTGCGCTTCCAGGCACGGTGGAGAATGGTCTCGTTATCCGGCAGATAGAAAGGCGCGCCTTCCTGCCAGTCGTCCGTAAAGGTGAGTTGCTTCTCGTCGCTGCCATCCGGACGCATGCGCCAGAGATCCATCTTGCCGTCGATCTGCCGGCCAAACACGATCCATTCACCATTGGGCGACACCGAGACTTCCGCCTCGTAGTACTTGTTGTTGGTGAGGCGCTTGATGTTGCTGCCGTCAAGATCCGAGATATACAGCTCGGCACCTTGCGGATAGTCATTGGAATCCGACCAGTTGCCGACCGGCATATCCATGTGATCTCTGGTTGAGGTCCAGACCAGGCGTTTGCCATCGGGGAAGAAATACGAACACGCATCCTGACCCTTGTCGTTGATGCGACGCACCTCCGTACCCTGGTCGGTAAAGGTATAGGTCAGGGCACCGCTGTCCCGCCCTTCGGCCTTGAGCGCCAAAGAGTCCTGCGTCTGGGCAATCACATGCAGGCTGTCAGGGCCGTAATAGGCCTCTGCATTCTTCGGTACATTGGGAATCAGCCGTACCGGCAATTCGGTGCCCGCCTGTGTGGCGGGGGCAGCAAGTTCCCCGGCGAATGCCAGTGGCGCGCCGAGCAGCAGGCTCATGGCCAGGCCGGTGGCACTAAAAATGCGGTCTGAAAATACCTGTCTGGAATGCATCTTTTCTTGACTCCATTATTGAAGGGTTTATGGAACAGTCTACTCGGCGAAAGCAGGGTAACTGAAAGGCTCAGTCATGCGGCCATCCTGCTTGGCGATGCGGCCGCTTTTCATGACGAAATCGATCTTGCCGAGAACAGCGATGCTCTCGAGCGGGTCACCCTTCACGGCGACCAGATCAGCCAGTTTGCCAGCTTCGAGCGTACCTGCTTCCGCAGAAATCCCGAACAGCTCCGCCGTCATGACGGTGGCCGAGCGGATGGCATCCATCGGCGTCATGCCGAAACCGACCATCAGTTCAAACTCCTTGGCGTTGGTACCGTGTGTGAAGGTTCCCGCATCAGTACCGAAGGCGATCTTCAGTCCGGCGGCATAGGCACGCTCAAAAGCCCGGTATTCGTTCCTGAGCCTGACCGAGGGCGGGTCGGGGATGCGGAAGATCGGTGGCGGATAGCTCGCCGAAAGTGTCGGCACGAGAAACGTGCCCGCTTTCTTCATCATGGCGATCCCCTCGTCATCGAGCAGAAAGCCATGCTCGATGGAATCGACGCCGGCACGGACCGCTTCCTTGATCGCAATCGGCGAGTAGGCATGTGCTGCCGCTTTCAGGCCGACGAGGTGTGCCGTCGCGACGATTGCCTGAATCTCGTCCGGGAAGAGCTGCGGCTCCAGACCGGTGTTGGAACCGAATCCTCCCGTCGAGGTGAACTTGATGACATCGGCACCAAGCTTGTACTGGTAGCGCACAGCCTTGCGGCACTCCATCGGCCCATCACAGGTGCCGTTGGCCAGACGTGTCATCTCGTCACCGGTCAGGCCCATGGGTGTCGTATCACCATGCCCACCGGTCACTGCGATGGCGGAACCAGCCACAAGAATGCGTGGACCGATCATCCTGCCGGCGTTGATCGCATTGCGTACAGCGAAAACCGACTGGTCATCCGAGCCGAGATCGCGCAGCGTCGTGAATCCGGCAGCCAGATTACGGCGCGCATAGATCATCGCGTTGACGGCACCCTCCGCGCCGGTACCCGGAACACCCGGCCACGACGGGTGACGGTCACCCCGCTCCGCACGATGCCTTGAGAAAGTCGGCTCATGCCAGAGGTGTACGTGGGCATCCATCAGGCCTGGCAGCACGAACCGGTCGGACAGGTCGATAACCTGCAACTCAGACCCGGGTGCCGCGTCGGCAACCGCAGCGATATAGCCCTTTTCGATCGCAGCGATACGGTCGTTCCTGATCACGACCGTCATCTTTGTCTGCGGTCTGACACCCGGAATTGCCAGCAGAGTGCCAGCATGGACCAGCACATAACGATCGGGCGGGTTTTGTCCCGGCCCTCCGCCACCAGCGGGCTGTGCCAGCACTGGAGCAGACAACAGGCAGAGCAGCACACTGAGGGAAAGGATTCTCA
>CAYJPG010000016.1:0-1472 GCA_964371995.1 uncultured Chromatiaceae bacterium
ATGCGGCGATGGTCGAGCAGGGCGATATCGCCATCAGCGACGGGCGCTTCGTCAGGATCGCGCCGGAAATCGCAGCAGCCAGCGCGAAGACCGTCTACGACGGCAAGAACCGGCTGGCCTTCCCCGGTCTGGTCGATCCGCACATGCATACCGGCATCTATTCGCCGCTGGCCGAAGATGCACTGACCGAGAGCCGTGCTGCCGCCCAGGGCGGTGTCACTTCCAGCCTCAACTACATGCGCACCGGTGGCTACTATCTGAACAAGGGTGGCTCCTACAAGAAGTTTTTCCCGGAAGTGCAGGAGATTTCAGCCGGACGCTTCTACGTCGACTACGCCTATCACCTCGCGCCGATGGACAAGCGCCATATCCGCGAGATCCCGAACCTCATCAATGATTTCGGTGTGACCTCCTTCAAGATCTTCATGTTCTACGGCGGTCACGGCCTGCATGGCCGGTCCTCGAACCAGCATGAGTTCCTGATGATCGGTGAGGACGAGAAGTACGACATCGCGCACTTCGAGTTCGTCATGCGCGGCATCCGCAAGGCGATGAGCAAGTATCCGGACAAGGCCGATGCGCTGTCATTGAGCCTGCACTGCGAGACGGCCGAGATCATGTCGGCCTACACGAAGATCGTTGAGGAAGAGGGCACGCTCAAGGGCTTGCATGCGTACAGTGCTGGCCGTCCGCCGCATTCCGAGGGTCTGGCGATCTTCATCGCTGCATACCTCGCCAACGAAACCGATCTGCCGAACATCAACCTGCTGCACCTGACCTCACGCAAGGCGGTGATCGCGGCGCTGCAGATGGCGGCGGTTTTCCCGCACATCGACTTCCGCCGTGAAGTGACCATCGGTCATTTGATGCTGGATACCGACTCGAAGGCAGCAGCGCTCGCCAAGGTGAATCCGCCGATCCGTCCGCGTGAAGACGTGGACTTCCTCTGGGAGCAGCTGGTGGCCGGGAACCTCGACTGGGTGTGCAGCGATCACGCCTGCTGCAAGCACGAGATGAAGATCGATCACAAGAAGCCGGGCAACATCTGGCTGGCGAAGTCGGGCTTTGGCGGTACCGAGTACATGCTGCCGGCGCTTATCACTGAAGGCCGCAAGCGCGGTCTGAGCTACAACCAGATGGCGAAGCTGACCAGCCTCAATGCCGCGCAGCGCTTCGGCCTGCACAGCAAGGGCGATATTGCCGAGGGTCTGGATGCCGATGTCGTGCTGGTGGATCCGAACGATACCTGGACGGTACGCGCCGCCGACTCCGAGTCACAGCAGGGCTATACGCCCTTTGAAGGCCTGGAGATGACGGCACGGGTCAAGACAACCTTCCTGCGCGGCCAGCGGATCTACGACAATGGCGAGGTGTTGGGCAAGCCGGTCGGCAAGTATCTGCACCGGCCGTATTGAGGGGGTCGACCGAATATCGCGGCCGTAGGAGCGGCATAAGCCCCCCGAGAATGGTGA
>CAYJPG010000016.1:1482-19526 GCA_964371995.1 uncultured Chromatiaceae bacterium
TTGTCTGCTTGTTTCTGCCCCTTCTTTTGTTATTCTTTCGTCGGATTATGCCGGTCGTACGAGCGGGCGAGGAAGGTCGGGACGCGGATATCGTTGCTGGAGCGGGCAAAGGCGCCGGTCTTCGGGCCGTCGCTGCTGTTCAGTCGTTCACCGCTGTTTTTCACGCGGACCAGTTCGGCGAACATCATGATGATCGACAGGGTGTAGCGGCCGGCATCGGCCGACGACATCTTGCGTACTGAAACCTGGACTGCGGTTTCGCGTTCGGTCGGCGGCACGCTGTGCATGGCCTTGCGCAGTGACTCGAAGCGCGGGCGGATGGACTCGGGGATGTCGTCCACATGCAGTGTTTCGAGGTGGTCGACGTAAGCCGTGATCAGCCGTTGCTTGGCCGGCTCATCGACGGTCAAGGCACGGACGGCGGCGAAGAATCGATCCGGAACCGGGCGCATGCAAGTGTTCACCTGAAAAACTTATGTACAATCAATATCTAACAATAAAACTATATAGGGCTTTCTGCTCCCGGCCCAACTCCCGGTGGTGGATCTGTGCGGCGCTTCACGCATGAGCGGCACCGACCCGACGAGCAGTGCAGCAGAAGCGCCGGGGCGCGATTTCATCCGCCAGATCGTTGCCGATGATCTGGCCAGCGGGCGCCTCCGGGAGATCGTCACGCGCTTCCCGCCGGAGCCCAATGGCTACCTCCATATCGGCCATGCCAAGTCGATCTGCCTGAACTTCGGCATCGCCGCAGAGACGGGCGGGCGCTGCTTCCTGCGTCTGGACGACACCAATCCGCTCAAGGAAGACCAGGCCTATGTGGACTCGATCGTCGATAGCGTGCACTGGCTCGGTTTCGACTGGGGTGACCGGCTGACGCATGCCTCCGATTACTTTGCGAAGATCCATGCCTGCGCCGTGCAGTTGATTGAAGCTGGCAAGGCCTATGTCGACAGCCTTACCGCGGAGCAGATGCGCGAATACCGCGGCACGCTGAAGGCGCCGGGGCGGGAGAGTCCGCACCGCAACCGCAGCGTCGCCGAAAACCTCGACCTGTTCGAGCGCATGCGGAGCGGTGAGTTTGCTGACGGCCAGCATGTGTTGCGCGCAAAGATCGACATGGCATCGCCGAACATCAACCTGCGCGACCCGGTCCTGTACCGGATTCGACGCGCCATCCATCAGCGTACCGGTGATACCTGGTGCATCTATCCGATGTACGACTTTGCGCACACGATTTCCGACGCGCTGGAAGGCATCAGCCATTCGCTGTGCACGCTGGAGTTTGAAGATCACCGGCCGCTCTACGAGTGGCTGCTCGCGCAGCTGCCCTTGCCGGCAAAGCCGCGGCAGATAGAGTTTTCGCGGCTCAACCTGGCCTTTACTGTGACCAGCAAGCGCAAGCTGGCCGAGCTGATCGAGCTCGGGCACGTGTCCGGCTGGGACGATCCGCGCATGCCGACGATTGCCGGGATGCGCCGACGCGGCTATCCGCCCGCCGCACTGCGCGACTTCGTGCAGCGTACCGGCGTGACCAAGAAAGAACACCTGATCCAGATGAGCCTGCTGGAAAACTGCGTGCGCGAGGATCTCAATGTGCAGTCGCCGCGGGCCATGGCGGTACTGCAACCGCTGAAAGTCGTGTTGCTGAACTACCCCGAAGGCCAGACGGAAATGCTGCGCGGGGTGAATCATCCCGACCGGCCGGAACTTGGCGAACGCGAAATACCCTTCGGTCGCGAACTCTGGATCGAGCAGGATGACTTTGCCGAGAATCCGCCAAAGAAGTTTTTCCGGCTGCAGCCGGGCGGTGAAGTCCGCTTGCGCTACGGCTACATCATCAAGTGCGTCGCCGTGCTCAAGGATGCGGCCGGGCAGGTTACTGAAGTGCACTGTAGCTATGATCCCGAGACGCGCAGCGGCCTGAGCGGCGCCGAGCGCAAGGTCAAGGGGACCATCCACTGGGTCAGTGCGGCGCATGCGATTGCGGCCGAGGTGCGGCTTTACGACCGCCTGTTCAGCGTGCCGCGGCCGGATGCCGGTGCGGAGGGCCAGGACTTCAAGAGCTTTCTGAACCCCGGTTCGCTGCAGCTCGCCGCAAACTGCCAGCTGGAGCCAGCGCTGCAGGCGACTGCGCCGGGTGATGTGCTTCAGTTTGAACGCCTCGGCTACTTTGTTGCCGATCGTTGCGAGCACAGCGCCACGCGGCCGGTCTACAACCGGGTCGTCACCCTGCGCGATTCGTGGGCGAAGCTGGAAGAAGCGGGGTAGGAGCGGCTTCAGCCGCGATGCTTTCCCCCGGCTGGAAGAATCGCGCCTGAAGGCGCTCCTACCTGGTTGCGCTGACGACCGTTACCGGCGCGCCGCGTCCCAGCCCGAGGCCCTCGGCGGCGCTGCCTTCGGCGCGTGCAATCTCCAGTACACCGAAGGAATTGAGCAGGGCCAGAAATTCACCGGGCCGCGCTTCTCCATAAGTCCGGCACAGTGTCATGCGCCGGCCGCCGGCGAGCACTTCTGCCTTGCGCAGACGGGCGAGCAGCCCCGCATCGATGTTGGTGATCAGGTTGCCGAAGTTGTCGATCGCCACCACGGTGCCGCGTATCTCGTGCTCGTTGAACAGCGGATCTTCGAGCAACGAGGGGACGAGTTCGCCAGCCGGCGGGCCGATATCGCTGATCGAAAAGCGGCCGGCAGCGAGTCCGGCGGCAAGCGGCGCAAAGATGTCGCGGCCATGAAAGGTATTGCTCGGCACCGGCCAGTCCTGGCGTGCACGCCAGTCCTCAGCGAGCCGGTGGCAGCGCGCCCCGGGCCGGCTCAGCAGGGGCTGCAGCAGGCCGTTGTCCGGGGCGAGAAACAGGTGGCCGTCGAGTTCGCCGGCGATGATGTTGCGCTGTGTGCCGACACCGGGATCCACGACGGCCACATGCACCGTACCCGCGGGGAAGTACGCGTAGCTGCGCGCCAGCCAGAAACCGGCTTCGATCGGCCAGTGCGGCGGAATTTCGTGGCTGAGGTCGACGATGACAGCCCCGGGCAGCTGGCTGAGGATCGCACCCTTCATGACGCCGACGAAGGGCCCCTTGAAGCCGAAATCCGTCGTCAGCGTGATGATGTGCGACATGCGTCAGGTGGTGATGTCTGCAGGTCGCTGGCCGGTATTTCCGGCCTTGCCGCGACGCTGCTGCCACCAGCGGCCGATGTTGGCCTGGAGCATGAGGATGCTCGGCGTCAGGATCAGGGTGAGGATGGAGGCGAAGGTCAGGCCGCCGACGATCACGGTCGCCATCTCTGCCCACCACTGGCCGCTCGGGCTGCCGAAGGTGATCCTGCGGTCGAGAAAGTCGATGTTCATGCCGAGTGCCATCGGGAACAGGCCGAGGATCATCACGATCTTGGTCAGCAGCACCGGGCGCATGCGCTGGGCGCAGGTGCGCAGTACCGCTTCCCTGGCATTCATGCCGGCTTCCGCGAGCTTGTTATAGGTGTCGATCAGCACGATGTTGTTGTTGACGATGATGCCAGCCAGCGCAATCGTACCGATACCGCAGTTGACCAGACTGAAGGGCTTCCCGGTGATCATCAGCCCGATCAGCACACCACCGGTCGAGAACACCACGGCGGTGAGCACCAGCAAGGGCTGAAACAGGCTGTTGAATTCAGCGACCAGGATCAGCGCGATCAGGCCGAGACCGATCAAAAAAGCCTTGACGAGAAAGCTCGCGGTTTCCTGCTGGGTTTTCGCGCCACCCTTGAAGCGGATCGCCACACCGGGATCGAGCTTCAGCGATGGCAGCGCCGCAGTGACTTTTGCCAGTACCGGGTCGATCTGCACGCCAGGGTCGAGATCGGCCTGTACGAGCATGGTGCGGCGCATGTCGGTGCGCATGATCGTCGGTGTCGCTGCACCGGGTGTACGCGATACGAAGCTGCCTATCGGCACGTTGCCGGTGCGTGTGGGGATGCGCAGTTCGGCGAGCTGGTCGAGGCTGCGATCGTCGGCCGGGAAGCGTACCCGGATGTCGATTTCCTCATCTGAATCGTCCGGCCGGTAAGTGCCGAGCTTGATGCCATTGGTGACCAGCTGGATGATGCTGCCGACCAGTGACACATCGGCGCCAAATTTGGCCGCCTGGGCACGATCCACATCCATGCGCCATTCGATGCCGGGCAGGGGCTGCGTGTCTTCGGCATTGCGTACGCCCGGAATCTTCTCGACCACACCGTGAATCTTCGTCACTGCATCGCGCAGCGCATCGAGCGATGGCGACGAGGCTTCGATGGTGACCGGTTTGCCCTGTTCGGGGCCGGTGTTCGGCAGGCGTGCCTCGATGGCAAGCCCGGCGATGTCCGCGGTGCGTTCGCGGATGTCCGCCATGATTTGGGCCGCCGGGCGCCGCCGGTCCCAGTTCTCGAAGTTCAGGCTGATGGTGCCGATCTGGTCGGCCGGTGCGCCCGCATTGCCCTTGCCAGCGGTTGCATATGCGGTCTTGACGCCGTCGACACCGACGATGCGCTGTTCAACGAGGCGCACCAGACGGTCCTTCTCCTGGGTGGACAGGTCACCGCGTGCGCGGATGTCGACGCTGCCCTGTGGCGGGTCCACTGACGGGAAGAGCGTGACACCGTGACCAAATGTGCCATAAGCGATAAACACGAGGACCAGCATGCCGGTCAGCAGACCGACGGTACGACCCGGGTGATTGACCGCGCGCGTGACGAGGCGCAGATAGACGCCAGTCCATCCGCCGATCTCGCCGAGATCGCCCTCTTCGGCGAGCATGAGCTGGCGGCGGCTCTCCGGCGTGAGGTGACCGGCCCGGCCAAAGATTGAACCCAGTGCCGGGACCACGAACATGGCGATGAGCAGTGAGGCGACCAGCGTATAGACCAGCACGATCGGCATCGACTTCAGGAAGCTGCCGATCAGGCCGGGCCAGAATACCAGCGGCAGGAACGCGACGATGGTTGCCGAGATCGAGGCGAAGATCGGCCAGGCCATGCGCTTGGCAGCCTCGGCATAGGCCACGCGGCGATCGAGGCCTTCCGCCATACGGCGATCCGCGAGTTCCACGACGACGATTCCGCCATCGACTACCAGGCCCACCGACATGATCAGGCCGAAGAAGACCACCATGTTCATCGTCATGTCGGACATGCCGATGAGCAGAAATGCGGCACAGAAGGAGCCCGGAATCGAGATCCCGGCGAGCAGGGCATTTTGCAGGCCGAGGATGCCGATCAGACAGATCACCACCAGCAGGACTGCCACGACCACGTCATTGACCAGCTGGTTGACGTCGTCGCGCACGAAAACGGATTTGTCCCGCGAGTAGGTCAGCGTGATGCCTGGCGGCCAGGTCGTCTGTGCCGCGGCGATCACCAGCTTGATGTTGGCGACGACGTCCAGCAGGTTGGAACCGTTGCGCTGGACCACGCGAATGCCGACTGCCGGTTTGCCGTTCAGGCGCGAATAGCTTTCCGCATCCTTGAAGGTACGGTGCACCTGGGCAATGTCGCGGAAATAGACCACCTTCTGGCCGTCTGTTTTCAGTGGCAGGCTGAGCAGATCTTCAGGCGATTCGATCAGGCCCGGCACCTTGACTGAAAAGCGCCCCTGTTCCGACTGCAGGGAACCCGCGGCGACCAGCCGGTTGTTCCGCTGCACGAAGTTGAGCACATCGGCGGGCGACAGCCCGTAGCTCTCCATCGCCAGGGGATTGATGACGATTTCCAGCACTTCGTCGCGTATGCCGGCCAGGTTTACCTCCAGCACGCCATCAACCGCCTGCAGCTGGTCCTTGAGCTTCCGTGCAATGGAATTCATCATGCGTTCGGGCAGACTGCCGCCAAGGTTGATGACCAGCATCGGGTCGAACTGCGAGAACTTGATCTCGTTGACAGTCGGCTCACGGGCATCGACGGGCATTTCCGCCTTGGCCTGGTCGACCTTCTCGCGGACATTTGTCAGCGCCTGGTCTATGTCGATCTCTGGCTCAAACTCGAGCGTTACCGAGGCGCGGCCCTCGGTCGCCGAGGCAACCATTTCCTTGATGCCCTCGATGTTGCGCAGTTGCTGCTCGAGTGGCCGGACCAGCAGCCGCTCGGCGTCCTCTGCCGACACACCCTCAAGCACCACTGCGACGCTGAGGTAGGGGAAGTCGACATCCGGCTGCGCTTCTTTCGGAATGCCCCGGTAAGCGACTGTGCCGGCAACCAGCAGCACGAACAGCGCCACCAGAACCGCACGGCTGCGGCTGACACAGAGATCGATCAGCGCATTCATCAGTTCAGATCCGGCGACTGGCTGGCAGTGAGTGCTTCGGTTTGCGCCGGTACGGCCTTGACTGTCTGGCCGGCGGAAACATAGCCCTGGCCGACAACGATGATGTTGGCCTGTTCGGGCAGTCCGGTGACCCAGATGCCGTTCGCACCGGAGCGGGCGATAGTGATCTGGTGAAAGGCGACGGTGCCGCCCTGGTCAACCGTCTTGACGCCGAGCTTGCCCTCGGCATTCAGCGTGAGTATGGAGGGTGAAATCCGGTAGGCAAGTACCTTGCCCGCCGGGATACGCATTTCCGTGGTCACGCCGGCCGGCAGCTTGCCGCCTGGATTGGGCAGTTCGAGTTCAACCGTGAATGTGCGCGTGGACTCGTCGGCAACCGGTGCGATATAGCGGATCTTGCCACCGGCTTCCTGGCCGGTGACAAGGCTTGCGGTGGCGAAACTGCCGATGCGGGCAAAACCCGCATCCTGCTCCGCGATGCTGCCGGTGACGATCAGGCTCGTGTTGTCGACGAAGGTGACCACCGGATCGCCGGCGCGCACGTAGTCGCCGATCTCGACTTTCCGTTCCTGCACCGTGCCGTCGAATGGTGCGCGGATGGTCATGTAGTCGAGGTCGAGTTGGGCGCGGGTCAGTTCAGTGCGCGCGGTTTCCAGTTTGGCGAGCGTTTCGGCGAGCTGGGTGTCCGAGACGTAGCCTTTGGGTTTGAGCTCAAGCTGTCCCTTGTACGCAGCTTCCTGCTGATTGACGCCGGCCCGTGCCTGTTCCAGGCGAGCCTCGCGGTCGCGCAAATCGAGCTTCAGCAGTACGTCGCCCTTTTTTGCCATCGCCCCGCGCCGTACGCCAAGTTCGCTGACCCGGCCACTGGTTTCCGCCTTCAGTTCCACCTGGCGTACCGGGGCAGTGCGACCGTAAATGCTCAGATTGCGGGTCACTGGTTGTGCGACCTGTGCCTGGATCTGCACGCTCATGGTGCCGGCCGGGGTCTCGGCGCTGGCTGCGCTGTCTGTTTCTGCAGGTTTGTTGCTGAAGAGGCCGGACAGTAACCAGAGGCTGACGAGTATCGCGAGACCGACGGCAATGAACTTGGGGCGGCTCGTCAGCTGGTCGAAGATACGCATGCAGGGTCCTTGATGGAATCGGGTGTGGGGCGGCGACGAAACTCTAGAGCCTCGTGCCTGGCCATGCCATCAGCACCTTGCTGCAATCCGCTACCCGGAGCTGAAACCAGTCCGGCGGAAGAGATGGTATCGTCAAAAAAACATATATCAATCATCCGGATAGATGACTTGTTGTGGACGGTGCAGCAGGCATCGGGGCTTTGTAACTTTTTGTAACCGCAAGCGGTTGCCATCGATAGCGACGCTTGAGGCGCTGCCTGCCGACAGGGGATTTCCCGGATGCGCCTTTCGGGGGGCATTGTTAAGATGCATCACCCCCGCGCTTTGCCGGGACGCACAAGTTTTTTTAACCGAAGGGAATCCAAAATGAGTCAGGAATTTACTCGCCGCCGTTTCCTCGCAACGGTTGCCGTCGCGGTGCCCGCCGGCGCCGTGCTGATGAACGCAACCACTGCCACCGCCGCTGAACTGCCCCACCTGGATGTCAACGATCCTTCTGCCAAGGCATTGGGCTACGTTACCGATGCGAAGAACGTCGACCGCAAGAGCCCGCTGGCGGCCCGCTATGCTGATGGTCAGCACTGTGCCAACTGCCAGGTGATCCAGGGTACGGATGGCGAAGCCTTTCGTCCCTGCGCGATCTTCCCGGGCAAGCTGGTTGCCGCTACTGGCTGGTGCAGCGCCTGGGCGAAGAAGGCCTGATCAGGGTATTCGGTGTTGCCGGTTACAAGAACTCCGGCAAGACCACGCTGATCGTCGACCTGGTGCGTGAGCTCACCCGCCGCGGCTGGCGGGTGGGCACCATCAAACACGCGCACCACAGCTTCGATATCGACCATCCCGGTAAAGACAGTTATCTGCATCGGACAGCCGGCGCGGCGGAAGTGATCGTCGCGTCGGCATCGCGCTGGGCGCACATCCGCGAACTGGCGGATGAACCGCCGGCCAGTCTCGATGAACTGCTCGGTCACATGGGGCCGCTCGACCTGGTGCTGGTCGAGGGCTGGAAGCACGGCACCCACCCGCGCATCGAGATCCGCCGCAGCGAAACTCCGGCACCGCGGCTAGCGGAGCGCGATGCCGCGATACTGGCGATTGTTTCTGATGTGCCGTTGCCGGAAGAAAGCTGTCCGGTACTGGCCCGGGATGAGTTGCCCGTCATCGCTGATTTCATTCTTGCAGCCGTCGGCCTGTCCGCGACGCCAGTTTAGGAACGCCTGAAGGCGCTCCTAAACGTCGTCGGGATATAGCGGTGCTGTCAGCACCGTACTGCCGGCAGGCAGCACGTCATGCCCTTCCGGAATCACTGCCCAGCAGTTGGCCTTCAGCAATGCGCCGATCCGGAATGACTCCTGTCCCGGCAGGATCTGTACCCGGCTGCGGGCTTCCGTATCTACAGTGCGATGTGCTTTCGCAAAGAAGCGCAGCTTGCCGCGGCTGCGGACGGCCTCGTCACAGATCGCCGGCCGAAAAACTTCGGCGGCCATGCCCTGCATGGCGCGCAGTGCGGGTATCACGAAGAAGCGCATGCCGACGGCGACCGCCAGCGGATTGCCGGGCAGGCCGAACAGGTGTTTGCCGCCGGGCAGTCGTGCATAGAGGATCGGTTTGCCCGGCCGGATCGCGACCTTGTGAAACAGGATCTCGCCGCCGAGCGAACGGACCACGTCCGGTATCAGGTCGAGCCGGCCGGCTGATACGCCGCCGGTAGTGAGAATCAGGTCGCAGCTGTCCGCGAGTCCGCGCAGTTCGTCGCGCAGGGCGGCGGCGCTGTCGGCTGCCGTACTGCGGGTGATGCCGGCGATGCCCAGCTGTGCGAGCAGCGCGCGCAGATAGGGGCCATTCGCGTCACGAATCTGGCCGTCATGCAGTTCGCTCCCGCTGCTTGCCAGCTCGCTGCCGGTGGTGAGTATCGCCATGCGTGGTGTCGCACAGACGGAAGCCTCGTCCAGACCACAGGCGGCGAGGCCCATCAGGTGGTGTGGCGCGAGGCGCGTGCCGGCATCGATCACCCGCTCACCGCGCCGGAAGTCCTCGCTCATCAGTCGTACGTTCTGGCCGGATTGCGCCGGTTGCAGCAGGCGGATGCTGGTGAGTGCCGGCCCGCCCGGCACGTGTTCCGCGAAACGTTCGACCGGCACCACGGCATCGAGGCCAGCCGGGACCGGCGCACCAGTCATGATCTCCCAGGCGCTGCCGGGTGTTGCCTGCGGCGGTGCAAGTCCGGCGACTGCGGTGCCGGCGACCGGCAGGATCACCGGCTGGGTTTCGCTGGCCTTGACGGTGTCGCCGGAGGCGACGGCATAGCCATCCATCGCCGCATTGGCAAATGCAGGCACATCGAGGCAGGCAAACAGCGGTGCAGCACTGACCCGGCCGGCGGCGTCATGCAGTGGAACGCTGCGCCGGGCGAGCACCGCTGACTCGGCGAGAATGATGCCGAGCGCTTCCTGGTAGCTGATCACGGTCGGTCCTGATGGTGCGCGGCTTGTTGCCGCTCTGTTGTACCGGTATGTTGCCACACTTCCAGGCATCGCCCGGGCAAGGCCTGAATGCGATGCGCCACGATTCATGGAAGCAGAATGGATAGTCAAGCAAGCGATGGCTGGTCTTCAGAAGATCGCATGAGCAGCACAGCGGCGTCAGGGGTGACGCGTCGCGTGGTCAATCGGGATACGGCGGCGACAGCCGCGCTGCGCTGTCTGTGTTATGCCGCCTTTTCCGAACTGCTGGCCTCGCCGCATGAAGTCGATGCGCGCGCGGGCCTGCTTGCGCGGGTGGGTCTGGGCGATGCGCTGGATGCGCTGCTCACCGAGGTCGGTAGCGCAGATCTGCAGCGGCTGCAGTCGGAATACAGCGGATTGTTCGAGGTCGGCAGTGACGGGCCACCGGTGCCAATCCGTGAAGACCTGCAGACCGGACAGCGGGCTGGTACGCGCGAGGATGTGGTGCGCTTCTACGACTACTTTGGTTATGTGCTCGACGAGAAATTTTCCTGGCAGCCGGATCATCTGTCCCTGGAACTCGAGTTCATGCATTACCTGTGTTTCCGCGAGACAGAGGGCGGGGCCGATGTCCTCTCATACCAGCTGGCGCAGGTGGACTTCGCCGAGCGGCATCTGGTCCGCTGGGTACCGCGGTTTGCTGCTGAAGTGGAAAACCACGCGCCCGGCTCGCTGTATGCGCGGGTTGTTGGCGCGTTGCGGGATTTCATCGACGAAGATTTCGCCTGGCAGGCTGCCACGATCGCCCTGGACAGTCAGCAGTCGCCCTGATGGCCATACCCAGGAGCGATACGGTTCCGTCCCGGCCCGATCAGCCCTGGCCACGCCCTACAGTGGCCTGGTATGCGCTCACCATTCTGGTCATTGCCTTCATCTTCTCGTTTGTCGACCGCATCATCCTCGCGATGCTTGTCGAGCCCCTCAAGCAGGATCTCGGGCTCACCGATACCGGACTCGGCATTCTGCAGGGCCTGGCATTTGCGGTGTTCTACGCGGCGGTTGGATTGCCGATCAGCCGTCTGGCAGACCGCTACAGTCGTCGAGCGATCATCGGCTGGGGGATCTTGCTGTGGAGTGTAATGACGGCAGTCTGCGGTCTGGCGCGGAACTTTCTGGAACTGTTTCTGGCGCGTGTTGGTGTGGGTGTGGGGGAGGCTGCGCTCTCGCCAGCTGCCTACTCGATGATCGCCGACTATTTTCCGCGCGAAAAACTCGGCCGTGCAGTCGGCGTCTATCAGGCCGGTGCATTCTTCGGTGCCGGTTTGTCCTTTCTGGTCGGCGGACTGGTGATACAGGCGGTCAATCGGGCCGGTGCCGTGAGCTTGCCCCTCATCGGTGCCGTTCGGCCCTGGCAGGTGGTGCTCTTCAGTGTCGGCCTGCCTGGCGTGCTGATTGCCTTGCTGATGCTGACGGTGCGTGAACCGGTGCGCCGCGGAACGCTGGCCGGGCATGGTGCGGGCATTCCCTTTGGCACGGTGGTGCGTTATGCGGTTCAGCGCTGGCGTGTCTTCGTGATGCACTTCATCGGCTTTGCGCTGCTTGCCGTCCCGATCACCACGACGATCACCTGGGGCTTCACCTATTTCGTCCGGGTACTGGGTTACAGCCCGCCGCAGGCGGCGCTGACCCTGGGCAGCATTCTGGTCGTGCTGTCGCCACTCGGTGTCTACACCGGCGGGTGGCTCGCCGATATGTTCCTGCATCGCGGTTACCGTGACGGCACGCTGCGTGTGGGTCTGCTGGCGGCGATACTGCTGGTGCCGCTCTGTGCGCTTGCCACGACGGTAAGCACACCATCTGTGGCTGTAGCGCTGTTCTGCCCACTCGTGTTTGTGGCCAGCCTGTCGATGGCGGTTGCACCGGCAGCCCTGCAGGTGATTGCGCCGAACCAGATGCGGGCGCAAATCTCGGCGACCTGGATGCTGGTACTTAACCTGATCACCGCGGGACTCGGTCCCACTGCGGTAGGCGTGATCACGGATTCAGTGTTTGGTGATCCGCTGGCAGTCGGGTCGTCGATGGCACTGGTCAACTGCATCAGCGTGCCGATCGGCGCGCTGGCACTGTGGGCGGCGCTTGCACCATTTCGTCAGGCGGCTGCAGAGCAATTGGTGGCTGGCTGATACTTGGCGACGGAAGCGATCTTTTCGTCGCTTAGGCTTTGGGTTAGCATCGCAGCACAGGGCCTCCGGTGACTGGTCCGGTGTGCCCGCTTTCGGCGCTGTTGGGGGGAGTCATGAGTATTCAGTTAATGCGGCGGTTAACCGCGTGTGGCTTGCGCGCGCAGATTTTGCTGGCGAGCTTTGCGCTGGGTCCTGTTTCGCCGCTTCTTGCCCAGTCTCCCGGGCCGGACCCGGATTCGGCAGGCGGTGTCACGGAAATCATCGTGACTGCGCGCAAACGCGAGGAAAGCCTGCAGAATGTTCCGCTGTCGATTGCCGCGTTCAGCGCCGAGCAACTGCAGGGGCGTGGTCTCCTCAGTGACTACGATATCGCCAATTTCACGGTCGGTTTTCGTACCCTCCAGCAGACGGGCCGCGATATCGACCGGCCGACGATCCGCGGCATGGGTGCGCCGGTGAGCCGCGGTGAGCCCAATGCTTCGTATTTCATCGACGGCGTATACGTGTCGGGGAGTATTTCCACTGCAGTGACGGGCGCGGTGGAACGGGTAGAGGTCTTGCGTGGACCGCAATCGGCACAGTTTGGCCGGGCCACGTTCTCCGGTGCGGTGAACTATGTCACCAGGAAGCCCACAGATACCTTCAAGGGTGAAATCAACAGCCGTGCCGGTACCCACGACGACTACGGCCTGAGCGGCTGGGCCAGTGGTCCGATCGGCGACAGTGCGTTTTCATATCTCGTGTCTGGCAGCTGGTCGCAGTATGGCGGCCAGTGGCGCAACGAGCTGCAGGCGGATCAGGCGGGCTACGACTCTGATCCGCGCGCGCCGCTGACGCGCCCGCCAAACCTGTTTCTGGATAATGCGCCCCAGCAGGCGGATAACACCCGCCTCGGCGCGGAGCAAACCGGCGATGTGCTCGGCAAGCTGGTCTGGCGTCCTGTCGACGGGACCGAAGTGACCCTCAAGTATGGCTTCACCAAGAGCGACGATTCACATTTTCCCAACCTGCTCGCCACCGAGCTGAACTGCCACCTGCCGTATGCGGGCACGGAGGGCGAGCCCTGGTTCGCGACCACCAATGGCGATTACTGTGGCAAGTGGAGTGCGGCAGGGCGGGTGAACCGCATCAACTTGCCGGATATTCGCGAGGGCATTACCTACCGGAACGCCGACCAGTTGCCGACCCCGGAGGACCCCCATCCCGAGGATTACTCGATTGCGGGTACCGAGCCGGGCACTTTTCGTACGCAGAACCGCGTGCTGTTCGAGTACGCGCAGGACATCGGCGGATACTCGCTGACCACCCGCGGTGCCTGGAACAAGGACGATTTCCAGCAACTCTTCGATCTTGACCATACCGAGACACGCGCGATCTGGGGCCTGTTCCATTTCGACAACCGGCGCAATATCGAGGACAAGTCGCTTGAGGTACGTCTGGATTCGCCGGGCGATGACCCGGTGCGTTACAGCCTCGGGGTTTACTGGTACGACCAGGATCGCGAGAACCGGCAGCGCAGCTACCCTGGCCCGGCAGTCGCGCTTAACAATTTTTTTATTGCAGGTGGTCCGGTTACCACGGATTTTCCGCCTTCGACATTCATCGATGTAACCAACAAGGCGTTGTTTGGCAGCGTCGAGTTTGACCTTGCCGAGCAGTGGACACTGGCGCTGGAAGGGCGCTATGCGAAGGACGAAAAATCCCTGGCTGGCGGATCCCTGGGTACCTGCGCGGGCAGTCCGTCTGTGTGTACGCCGGACCAGGTCGACCTGAGTTTCAGCAAGTTCACCCCACGTATAACCCTGCGTTACCAGGTGACCGAAGACCTGATGACCTATTTTCTGGCTGCCAAGGGCAACAAGCCAGGCGATTTCAACAGTGAGTTCTTTCGTGCGGGCGACGATCCGCGAGCGACAAATGCGGGGCTGAGCGGCTGTGTGCCGTCAGTTCCGGAGCTGGTTACGCCCTGTCAGGGGACATCCCTGGCCGTCGTTGAGGAGGAAGAGCAGTGGACTTATGAAACAGGGATCAAGGCGACCTGGCTTGACCGCCGGCTGAGTACCAATCTGGCTGTGTACTACATCGACTGGCAAAACCAGGGGCTGTTCACTCCCATCAAGATCCTGCAAACCAGTGGCAGTTATCTGACCACGACGGTGATTACCAATGCCGGGCGGTCGGAAGTGAAGGGTCTTGAGCTGGAGACCTCGTTTCGCGTCACGGACAACCTTTCGCTGGTTGCCAACTATGGCTACACCGACTCGCGCTATATGGAAGGCTTTGATCCTGCGCTGTTTGACTCAACAGGTGATGGCGATATTTCGCACAAGCATGTGCCGGGGGTACCAAAGCACACGCTGATTCTCGGTGCCAACGTGACGGCTAACCTGCCTTCGGGCCTCAGTTTGTTCATTACCCCGGACCTCGTCGTTAACAGCAAACGCTACACGCAGGCGGGCAACTTCTCCTGGATCGGTCAGGAGACGACACTCAATCTGCGTGCCGGCCTCCAGTCGGAACACTGGACCCTGACGACCTATGTGCGCAATCTGACTGACGACGATACCCCGGTTGCAGTACTTGATTTCTTCAATTTCGGCAGCGTGGACATACAACCGCTCAGGGATGCCGGGCTGATCGATGCGTTCGGCAACCTGCGCAATTCGCCGAATACCGGCGATAACACCGCAGATGCAAATAATGCCAAGGACCCGCGGCTCTACGGCATCAACCCCAAGCGGGGCCGCGATGCGGGTGTGGAATTCCAGTACCGTTTCTGATGTTTTCGGTTGGCTGTCCGCATGTTGTACGGGGGATCGTCGCAGATTGTATTACCATCATCTCCACACTGTTCCCCCTGATGGAGATGTTCCATGACTGAATCCGCCACGCCCATGGTCCGGGCCGACGGTACCTACGCTACCGCAGCACTGCGCCAGGAAGCGATCACCGCCACCGTAGCGCAGACCCGCGTGCTTGGCGTCGATGGCACCAATCCGGCACCCGATCTGCGGCGAAATCTCGACTACTTTCTCGAATGTATCGATATCGCCCAGGGCTTTGGCGGGCGCAGCGACCTGCTGCTGTTCCATGAATTTCCGATCACCGGTTTCTCCGACTGGACCCGTGACCAGCACTACAAGCTGGCGCTGGAGGTTCCGGGCCCGGAAACCGAACTGGTCGCGCAACGCGCAAAGAAATACAACTGTTACATCGTCTTCGGCACCTATGCAAAGGACCCGAAGAACTGGCCGGGCCATATCCTGCACCTGATGGTGATGGCGAAGCCGGACGGGTCGATCGTTACGCACTGGAAGCAGCGCAATGTGCGCGGCATGTTCCCCGGTGGCGAGCAGTACACCTCGGTGATCTACGATGTCTACGACCGTTTCGTCGAGATGTATGGCATCGATGCGGTGATTCCGGTCGAGCGCACCGATATCGGCAACATTGCGATGTCAGCGGTGCAGTTCGAGCCGGAGTTGTTCCGTTGCATGGCATTCAAGGGCGCCGAACTGATCTGCCGCGTCGCAACTGGTGGTTTCGAGTTCGACGATATGCGCCTGACTTCGTACCACAACAGTCTGTATACGATGATCGCCAATAATTGCGTGAACAGCGGCGAACGCAATCCGGGCTTTTTCGATGACCAGGCTCACGGTGGGCCGGGCCGTTCGGCGATATTCGGGCCGCGCGGCGTGGAACTCTGCAAGGCCGGGCCATTCGAGACCAAGGTCTCGGCGCGCATCCCGATCGGCGAGTTCCGGCAGCGGCACCGGATTCCCGATCTGCACATGCATCTGTACCGGCCTGTTCTGGACCAATACCAGGAGCGCTACTCACCGGGCGGCTATATCGACTATATTCCCAAGGACAAGCGCGACGCTTTCCGCTATTTTCAGGAGCGCTCGCGCTGGACGCATTACTGGTAGCAGGTAGAAGTGGTCACCGCACGCAGCAAACTGACGCCCACCAGCGAACGGACCCGCGAGCAGCTGGTCCTTGCTGGCGAGCGGCTGTTTGCCGAGCGCGGGCTGGACTGCGTTTCGCTGCGGCAGATCAATAGCGCGGCCGGGCAGCGAAATTCCTCGGCTGCCCACTATCACTTCGGGTCCAAGGACGCGCTGGTCCAGGCGATTCATGAATACCGCGGTGAGCGGATCAACGAGCGACGCCACGCCATGCTGGCGCGTATGTCTGTACAGGACAGGGAGCAGGTGCGGCCGCTGATCAAGGCGCTGGTCTATCCCATTGTTGCAGAGATCGAGGAGGCGGAAGGGGGTGGCAATTTCATCATTTTCCTGTCCCAGCTCTACAGCAGTCCGGCGCTCGACCTCATCAACATGTGGCGTACTCATCTGAGTGAGAGCGTCGGCGAGGTTTATCAGCAGCTGCGCAGCGTGTTGCCGGAGATTCCCGAAGAAATGGCCGGCATGCGTTTCGGGCTGATGTGGATTGCCATGATCAATACGCTGGCGAACCGGCAGCGCCTGAAGGTGGTCAAGGGCGATGAGCCCGCTGTTTCCCGCGCGCTGCCCGTGCTGTTCGTCAGCAACCTGATCGATATGCTGTGTGGTGCTGCAGCCGCACCCGTGTCAGCCGATACTGAGGCTGAGTTGCGGGAGCTTCGCGCAGCGGCCAGCCGGCAGTCAGCCTAGGGGACGGCTACGCCATTTACAGGCCGTGCCGGCTGAGCGGGTCCGGGCGGGTCAGAAGCGAAACCAGCAGCCGGCGCAGGAAGACGCCGGTCGGCAGCCGGTCGATCGGGCCCTTGCCTTGCAGGATCCGGTCCACCAGCCATGGCGTGGCTGCTTCCGGTGTGTCAGCGATCGCATTCATCACCCAGCGGATTTTTCGCCACCGGGCTTCGCCAATGCGTTCGCGGATGCGGCGGTTCTCCTCGACGGTCATCGGCGTCAGCACGAAGCCGGGGTTCAGCCAGCTGACGCGTACCGGACAGTCGCCGAGTTCTTTCGCCGTCGATTCACTGAAATAGCGGGCAGCGGCCTTGGTGGTGCCGTAGACGGTCAGATCGTTCTGCTTGCGGCCGTCGTAACCGAAGCCCACCGTGTTGTATATCGCGCCGCCACCCTGCTGCAGCATGCCGGCAAGCGCAACCTGTGTACCGTGCATCAGCCCCTTCAGGTTGACGTCTATCGCACGGTCGATCCAGTCGGGCGGCACGCTGTCGAGCCGGATCACCGGCGGGCCGACGCCTGCGTTGTTGAGCCAGAGATCGACGCGCCCGAAGCGCGCGACAGTAGCGTCCCACAGTTTCTGCAACTGCTCGCGCTGGCTGACGTCACAGGGCTGGCTGGCAACGAGTTCCGGCATGCTGAGCCTGCTCAGCGCCGAATCAAGTCGCTCGCCGGACAGATCTGACAGCATGACGCTGCATCCGCGCGCCACGAATGCCTGGGCCAGACCGTAGCCGATGCCGCTCGCGCTGCCGGTGATGACAACAACAGGTGTCTGCTGCATGACGGTGTTCCGGGTTCCTGATCGCACCGGTCTAGGCCGGCAAGCTGACTGGCGGCCCGTCCACGATCAGTACCTGAAAGCGCCCGGTACCTTCGCGCAGCTTCTTGGCCTGCTGATACTCAGGTGAGTTCCAGAAGCGGAGGGCGTGTTCCCGGCTTGGCCACTGTGAAATCAGCGCGCTGGGATGGTCGCACCAGGCACCTTCCAGAAAATCGCCACCGGAGCCCCGGATGAGGTAATGACCGCCGAACTGCTTTACGAGTGCGGGAACCACGCTGGCGTAGTCGGCCAGAAAGCGTTCGCGATTGTTCAGTTCAGCGAGGACGATCATGTAGCAGCATTGGGTCATGACAGTGTTCTGCCTGGCGTCTGGACTCAGTTTAGCGATGTTGTCCGCTCGACGTTCGCGGTGCAGACAGAATGCTACAGTACGAGGGTCCGGCCTGCATGTTCTGGCATGGTATCGACCGGCCACATGAGCCCTGGTTCCGGAGTGAGCAACGAGTGAGCAAGCCGATCCGCAGTGCAGAGG
>CAYJPG010000016.1:19536-36468 GCA_964371995.1 uncultured Chromatiaceae bacterium
TCGCCAGCCTTCGTGGCCGGCAATTGCGCGTGTTCCTGTTTGGCGAGCTTGTTTCCGAACCGGTCGATCATCCGCTGATCCGGCCCTCGATCAATGCCGTCGCGGAAACCTACGATCTCGCTGTACGTAATCCGGAGCTTGGCACCGCTGTCTCTTCCTATACCGGTGAACGCATCAATCGCTTCCTGCATGTGGCCGGCAGTGCTCACGATCTGGTCATGCAGAACAAGATGCAGCGGCGCCTCGGTCAGCTGACCGGCACCTGCTTTCAGCGCTGTGTGGGTATGGATGCAATCAACGCCCTGCATTCGGTCACCTTCGAAATCGACGCGGCTCACGGTACTGAATACCACCCGCGCTTCGTTGCGTTCGTTACCGAAATGCAGCGCGCCGGTTATGTGATCGGCGGCGCGATGACCGATGCGAAGGGCGACCGCAGCAAGGCGCCGCATGAGCAGGCCGACCCCGACATGTTCGTGCATGTCAGCCGGCGTACGGACGAGGGTGTGTACATCCGCGGAGCAAAAGCGCACCAGACCGGCTGCATCAATTCACACTGGCTGCTGGTCATGCCGACCATGCGACTCGGTCCCGCCGATGAGGACTATGCGATCGTCGGTGCCGTGCCGGTCGATGCCCCCGGCATCACCTATATCTATGGTCGGCAGTCCTGCGATACGCGGAGCATGGAGGGCGGCGATATCGATCCGGGTAACCGGAAGTTTGCCGGCCAGGAAGCGATGATCATCTTCGACGAGGTGTTCATCCCCTGGGAGCGCGTTTTCATGGACCGTGAAACCAGCTTCGCGGCAATGCTGGTTGAGCGATTTACCAGTTATCACCGGCGCAGCTACGTCTGCAAGTCCGGGGTCGGCGATGTGCTGATCGGTGCGGCGGCGACCATCGCCGACTTCAATGGAGTGGAGAAGGCGTCCCATGTCCGCGACAAGCTTGTTGAGATGACGCACCTCAACGAGACCATCTATGCAACCGGTATCGCCGCAAGCTATCAGGCGGTGCCGCTCAAGTCAGGGGTGTATATCTGCGACGACATGCTGGCCAATGTCTGCAAGCATCACGTGACACGTTTCCCTTATGAAATCAGTCGTCTGGCACAGGATCTTGCCGGCGGCCTGATGGTGACGCAGCCCTCGGAACAGGATCTCAATCACCCGGAGATCGGCGCGCTCATGCGCAAGTATCTGCAGGGGCGGGCGGATATCCCGACCGAGGATCGGCTGCGCATCCTGCGGCTGATCGAGAACATGACACTCGGACGCAATGCCGTTGGTTATCTGACTGAATCGCTGCACGGTGCGGGCTCACCCCAGGCACAGCGCGTGCAGATCCTCCGGCAGATGCAGCTCGACTTCAAGAAAGAGCTCGCGAAGGCGCTTGCCGGTATCGAGTCCGGCGGCGGCGTGGCGGCGGAGTTCGTCGACTATATGGCGCGGGTCTTCAATCAACCATCTGACGGGTAGTCTGGCAATGCCGCGGTTCCTGGCTGTTTTCGCCATCTTTCTCCTCTCACACCTGATCGCGGCCACGCCGTCCATTCGCCGGCGTCTGACCGGACTGCTGGGGGAGGCCTTGTTTACCATCTGCTATTCAGCGATGTCCCTCGCGCTCTTCACCTGGCTGATACATTCAGCCGCGCAGGCACCCTACATTGAACTCTGGCCGCCGAAGGTGTGGGCCTATGCGATCACGGTCGGGCTGATGCCGGTTGCAGCCTTGTTGTTTGGTGCGGGTCTCCTGGAACCGAATCCGTTTTCCATTGCCTTCGTGGCGACGCCCTTTGATCCGGAGAAACCGGGCGCCGTTGCAATCACTCGTCATCCCCTGCTCTGGGGTCTGGGTCTCTGGGGGCTGGCGCATGTACCGGCTAACGGTGATCTCGCAGCGGTGCTGATGTTTGGCGGACTCGGCTCATTCGGGTTTATCGGGATGTGGGCGGTGGAGACCCGGAAACGCAAGATGCTCGGCGAAGAGCAATGGCAGCAACTTGCCGGGCCGACCTCGGTGATACCGTTTGCCGCACTTCTCAGCGGCCGCGCCCGCTGGCCGACCGACGGGCGCACGCTGATCGGCGGTGCGGTCGGACTGGCGCTTGTGGCCTGGCTCTTGCTGGGTGGTCATTTCTGGCTCTTCATGCGTAATCCGCTCGCCATGTTCTGATACAGCCCTTAAGCTGCGTGGCGTACAGCATGGCGAACACTCATTGACAGCTTTTGACGACATGCCGGCGACGCTGACGGCGCTGGCGAAAAAGCATCTCTATCGTCGCCGGCGTGTGGTCGAAAGCCCGGCCGGTCGGGAGCTGGTGGTCGAGGGTCGGCGGCTGCTGAATTTCTGCAGCAACGACTATCTGGGACTCGCTGCAGACCCGCGCGTATGCGCCGCATTCAAGGCTGGCGTGGACCGCTGGGGTGTTGGCAGCGGTGCATCGCATCTGGTGTCGGGTCATACCGCAGCCCATCAGGAACTCGAAGTCGCACTGGCCGGGTTTACCGGCCGGCCGCGTGCACTGCTCTTCGGCAGCGGCTATGCGGCGAATGTGGGCACGCTCAGTGCCTTGCTTGGTCAGCGCGATCAGGTCTTCGAAGACCGTCTCAATCACGCCTCGCTGCTTGATGGCGGCTGGCTCAGCCGGGCGAACTTTGACTGGTATGCCCATGCCGATACCGCAGATCTTGCCACCCGGCTCGACGCTGTTCAGTCGGAGCGACGCAAGCTGATTGTCAGCGACGGCACCTTCAGCATGGATGGCGACCTGTGTCGGCTCGACGAGCTGATCGCGCTGTCGAAGCAGTATCGCGCATGGCTGATGATCGACGATGCGCATGGCTTCGGGGTGCACGGCGTACAGGGCTGTGGTGTGGTGGATCCGGCACGGCATGACTGCAGCGATGTGCCGGTCCTGGTCGGTACGCTCGGCAAGGCTTTCGGCACGGCCGGTGCATTTGTCGCCGGCAGCGAGACGCTGATCGAAACGCTGATCCAGCGCTCGCGGCATTACATCTATACGACGGCGATGCCCGCGGCACTGGCCGTTGCGACACTTGAGAGCCTGCGGATCTCGCGGGCAGAGGAGTGGCGGCGTACGCGCCTTGCCGAACACATAGCGCAGTTCCGGCAGGGCGCCAGGCAGCTCGGCCTGCAGCTCCTGCCGTCGGCAACACCGATCCAGCCGGTAATCATCGGCGCTGCCGCCGCAACCATGCAGATCGGTGCAGCACTCGAAGCGCGCGGGGTGCTGGTCGGCGCTATCCGGCCGCCGACAGTACCGGTGGGGACTGCGCGCCTGCGCATCACTTTCTCCGCGCTGCATGAATCTGCTGACATAGACAGCCTTCTTGCCGCGCTGGCCGAGGCCACAAAAACATGAGGCCTCGCTGCTATTTCATCACCGGAACCGATACGGGTGTCGGCAAGACCCAGGTCACTGCGGCACTGCTGCTGGCTGCGCAGGCATATGGTTTGCGTGCGCTCGGTGCAAAGCCGGTAGCCGCCGGCTGCGTGCGTGCAAACGGGAAGCTGGTGAACGAGGACGCCCTGTTGTTGCAGCGCTGCTCAAGTCTGTCGCCGGACTATGCGGCCGTGAATCCCGTGGCACTCGAGCCTGCGATTGCGCCACATATCGCCGCCGAGCGCGCTGGTGTCGCGCTGCGCGCGGCAGCGCTCGCAGACCAGGTGCGCGCACAGGAGGCGAGCGGGGCCGACGTACTGCTGGTCGAAGGTGCCGGTGGCTGGCTGGTGCCTCTGAACGAGGCTGAAACGATGGCCGACCTCGCCGCTGCGCTCGGCTATCCGGTGATACTCGTGGTCGGCATGCGGCTCGGCTGCATCAATCATGCCTTGCTGACTGCACAGGCGATCAGGACTTCGGGTCTGGAACTCGCCGGCTGGGTGGCAAATTCCGTGGCGGCGGAGATGGATTGTCTCGCCGGGAATGTGCGTACGCTTGAACAGCGGCTACCGGCACTGAGAATGGGGACGCTACCTTTTTTTGCTGACGGCTGTACGCCCGAACAACTGAATACCTGGCTCGATGCCACCAGCCTGTTCGGGTCGCCATGATGTCTGACTTCGACCGCGAACACATCTGGCATCCCTATACCTCGATGACGACGCCACTGCCGGCTTATCGTGTGGCCTCGGCTTCCGGTACAAGACTCAGACTTGAAGATGGCCGTGAACTTATCGACGGCATGTCCTCATGGTGGTGTGCGATTCACGGCTACAACCACCCGGAGCTGAATCGCGCGCTCACCGAGCAGCTCGGCCGCATGGCGCACGTGATGTTTGGCGGACTGACGCACGAGCCGGCGGTGAGTCTCGCGCGCCAGCTGATCGCCATCACGCCGGAGCCGCTGCAGCATGTGTTCTTCAGCGACTCCGGTTCGGTATCGGTGGAGGTCGCCATCAAGATGGCGCTGCAGTACTGGCAGGCGCAGGGGCAGCCGGGCAAGTCGCGCCTGCTCACCATCCGTGGTGGCTACCACGGCGATACCTTTGGCGCGATGGCGGTATGCGACCCCGTCAATGGCATGCACGAGCGCTTTGCATCGGTATTGCCGCAGCACCTGTTCGCAGATCGCCCGCGCAGCCGTTTTGGTGCGCCGCCGGAGCCGGGCGATATCGACAGTTTCGCAACGCTCATCGGCAGGCATGCCGGCGAACTTGCCGCTGTCATCCTTGAACCGATCGTGCAGGGCGCCGGCGGCATGTGGTTCTACTCAGCCGGCTATCTGCAGCAAGTTGCCGAACTGTGCCGGAAGCACGATGTGCTGCTGATTGCTGACGAGATCGCCACCGGCTTTGGCCGGACTGGCCGCCTGTTTGCCTGTGAGCATGCGGGCGTGGAGCCGGACATACTCTGCCTGGGCAAGGCGCTGACCGGCGGCTACATGAGCATGGCGGCCACGCTGGCGACCCGGCGCGTCGCGCATGGCATTTCGGCTGATGGTGGCGTGCTGATGCACGGGCCCACCTTCATGGCCAACCCGCTGGCGGCCGCGGTTGCGACACGCAGTACCGCGCTGCTGCTTGAGAGTCCGTGGCGGGCGCAGGTGCAAACTATCGAAACGCAGTTGCGTGCAGAACTGCGCCCGCTCGCGGCCCATCCGGCCGTCGCTGATGTGCGCATACTCGGTGCGATCGGCGTGGTCGAGACCAGGCAGCCGGTGCCGGTGGCCGAACTGCAGCGCTGCTTTGTCGGGGCCGGCGTGTGGATCCGCCCCTTTGGCCGGCTGATCTACCTGATGCCACCGTACGTCATTACGCCAACAGAACTGCGCCAGCTCACCCGCGCAATCACTTCGGGCCTGGATCTCCTGCCGGCTTGACCGGTGCCGATGCCAGCCTTGTATCCATAGATGGAGACCGTAGCAATGAAGATCGACATTATTCTCGAGCCCGATGTGACGCCGGCGCAGCTCACTGAGCTTGGCCTGCTGGCAGAAAGCCATGGCATCAACCGCATCTGGGTGCAGAACTATTCGGCAGCGCGCGACTGTTTTCTCAGCCTGGTGCCTCTTGCACTGGCGTCGACGCGTATCGGCATCGGCGTCATGGTGGTAAGCCCCTGGGAGTTTCACCCGCTGAAGATGGCCAATGCCCTGCTGACGCTGAACGAGTACAGCAAGGGTCGCGCCGCGATCTGCGTTGGCGGTGGTGCCGAATGGAACGGGATCATGGCTATTCCGGTCACGCGGCGGGTCCGTGCAGTACGCGAGACTACCGAGATCCTGAAAAAGGCCTGTGGCGAGCGGACGGTGAAGAACTACCAGGGCGAGATGTACAAGGCCAGTCGCTTTTCGGCGGCGTGGGCGAGCGATGTGCCGCCGCTGATCTATACCGGTGCGGGCCAGGACCAGATGATCCGCATGAGCGCCACAAGGGCCGATGGCATCGTGCTCAGCGATGCGGTGCCGAAGTTTGCCGCTGCGGCGATGGGCTTTGTCCGTGAGAGCCTGCCGGCCCGTGAGTCGTCTGTCGGTCCGTTCCGGGTCAGCAATTTCTGGGCATGGCACGTCAAGGCGGACCGGGCGGCAGCGCTGAAAGAGGCCCGGCGGGAGCTGATCATCCGCAGCTGGCTCAGCCCGCATCACATTGGCAGCTTCATGAGTGATGAGGACTGCAAGTACATCCAGGCCAACAAGGCGGCGTTCATCACGGCCTGGCGTGACCGGTCCGGCGACATCAAGGGTGTCCCGCAGCGGATCATCGATGCCCTGATTGAGGGCATCACCACGACCGGCGATCTGGGGGAAATGGACCGGCACATCGCACGGCTCCGCGAGTTCAGGGACGCGGGCCTCGATGAACTGGCTTTGCGGCTGCATGACGATCCGGCCGACGCCATTCCGGTAATCGGCAAACATGTCGTGCCGGCACTGCGGTAGTCGGCGACGGGGTTTCAATCCAAATGCCCTTTGACATCATCTGACATGCTCGTGGCACGAACTCCCGAGCCGGATTCGACGCATGTGGTGTCCTTTGGCGCAGCATTTCGCGTGTGGTTGCGTATTGCAGCACTGAGCTTCGGTGGGCCAGCCGGCCAGATCGCCCTGATGCATCGTATTCTCGTCGAGGAGAAGCGGTGGATCAGCGAGAATCGCTTCCTGCACGCCCTGAACTACTGCATGTTGCTGCCAGGCGCCGAGGCTCAGCAGCTCGCCACCTATATCGGCTGGCTTCTGCACCGCACGCCGGGTGGGCTGGTTGCCGGTGGCTTGTTCATATTGCCGGGCTTTGTCAGCATCCTGATGCTGAGCATCATCTATGCGGGTTATCAGGAGCTGATGATCGTGCAGGCGATGTTTTTCGGTATCAAGGCTGCCGTACTGGCCGTGGTGGTCGAGGCCGTTTTACGCATCGGCAAGCGGGCGCTGAAGAACAGCTACATGTACGCGATTGCGGGGCTGGCTTTCACTGCCATCTTTTTTCTGGATATGCCGTTTCCGCTGATTGTTGTTGCTGCAGCGTTGGTTGGTCTGGTTGGCAGCCGGTTCAATCCGCAGAAGTTTGTTGTTATCAAGGCACATGACCCCAAAGCGGAGGGCAGCCGCCCGCTGGTGGATTCGATGCTTGACGACGGGGGTGGGGGGCATACTCGTCCATCGCTCGCCCGGGCGACACGGGTGGCGGCATTCTGGCTGGCGCTCTGGTGTATGCCGTTGATCGTGCTGATGGCTGCATTGGGTTCCGATAATGTGTTCAGCCAGATCGGGCTGTTCTTTTCCAAACTCGCTGTAGTGACCTTCGGCGGTGCCTATGCCGTGCTCGCTTATATGGCGCAGGAAGCAGTACAGAACTACCACTGGCTGGCCCCCGGCGAAATGCTCGATGGTCTGGGTATGGCGGAAACAACTCCCGGCCCGCTGATCCAGGTGGTGCAGTTCGTGGCTTTCATGGCTGCCTTTCGTGAGGCCGCCGGGCTTGATCCGTTTGCCGCTGGCGTACTGGCCTCGCTGCTGGCGACCTGGGTGACCTTTGTACCGTGTTTCCTGTGGATATTCGCGGGTGCGCCCTACGTGGAGTCCCTGCGCGGCAATGCTGCACTCAGTGCCGCGCTCTCAGCCATTACGGCAGCCGTGGTTGGCGTCGTGCTGAATCTTTCTGTCTGGTTTGGCTTGCACGTCATCTTTGGCGAAGTTCATGAGTTGCACGCCTTTGCCCTGAGGTTTCACGTTCCGGTTTTTGCGTCGATCAATTGGGCCAGTCTTGTGCTGGCTGCCGGCGCGCTGATCGCTACCCTGCGCTTCCACGTGGGAATGATTCCGGTCATCGGTGTGAGTGCGTTACTTGGTGCAGCCTGGTACCTGCTGTCGTAGGTCATCCTGTGTGTGTCGGATGGCGACAAATCGCTCGCTGATGTTCCGTATTCCAGTTTAGACTTCGGTCTTGTCCGGACTCGCTCCTGAACGCGGTTAACTGAATAATGGCTGTCTCATTTCTCTCAGGTCTGCTTGCGCCGATCCGCCGGCTGGCAGCCCGTCGCGGCGGTGTGCCGCTGCTTGTCCTGCTCGTCACGGCGGCACTCATCGCGCTGCTGGTCGTGACGCGTCCGGCGCTGGTTCCGGAGCCTCATGCCGAGCGGGTCTGGCCGGTCAAATCGGCAGAGCTTCGCCGGCAGACCCTGCGTCCACAGCTTGCCCTGTTCGGTGAAATTGTTGCCGGCAGGCGCAGCGAGCTGCGCGCGCGGGTGGCTGGCCCCATTACGCAGATCGGCAGGAACTTCCGCGAAGGCGGTCTCGTCGCGGCCGGCGAACTGCTGCTCGAAATCGATCCTTTCCACTACCGCACCATGCTGGCCGAGCGTCGCGCGCAGCTGCACGAGGCGGAAGTACGCCTCGACCAGTTGCAGCGCGAGTACCGCCGGATCGAAGCGCTGTATGTCGATCACACGGTTTCCGAGCGCGACCGCGACAACGCCGAACTCAGCCTGAAGCAGCAGGAAGCCGTCGTCGAGCAGCGGCGTATCGATGTCGAACGTGCGGAGCGTGACCTTGCCGATACGCAACTGCTTGCGCCGTATGCGGGCGTCGTCGGCAAGATCAATGCCAACCTCGGCAAGCAGCTCGGCATCAATGACAAGGTGGCGGAGCTGACTGACACCGGTCAACTCGAGGTCCGCTTCTCGCTGTCGAATGCAGAGTACGGCCGTCTCAGGAGCAGCGGCGAGGAACTGGTCGGACGGACGGTCACCGTGACCTGGAAGGTCGGCGATGCCGATCTCGGCTATCAGGCGAAGATCGCCCGCATCGGTGCTGAGATCATTTCCACGACTGGTGGCGTGGATGTCTATGCGGTACTTGAAGACGGCCTGCGCGCGGATCTGCGGCCCGGCGCCTTTGTCGCGGTCAGGGTGCCGGACAGGGAATACGCCGATGTGTTCGTTGCGCCTGAAAGCGCGCTTTACGGCGACGACATGCTGTATGTGATTGCCGACAGCCGGCTCGCCGACCGCCGGATCGAGCTGCTCGGTCATGACGGTGACCACATCATCTTCCGCTCCGCCGGTGAGCCGGCCCTCGTTGATGGCGACCGGGTGGTGACGACGCCGCTGCGTGAGGCCGGCGTCGGCGTAAAGGTCATCGACCGGAAGGTTGCTGACTGAGCATGGAAGAGCGCGGCCTGATCGCGATGTTTGCTCGCCATCCGGTGGCGGGCAATCTGCTGATGTGGGTGCTGATCCTGTTCGGCGTCTGGGGTGCCGGCAACATATCCCGCCAGGTACTGCCCAATTTCACGATTGAAAAGATCCGCGTAACCGTGCAATGGCCCGGCGCCAGTCCGGAGGACATCGAGAGCAATGTCCTCGAGGCCATAGAGCCCGAGATCCGCTTCCTCGAGAAGGTCAGCCGCGTTGATTCTGTCGCGTCCGAGGGGCACGCGGAGATCATCATCGACTTCGACAACGGCGTGAATATCTCCAAGGCGCTGACCGATGTGCAGTCGGCGGTGTCGCGGATCACGACCTTTCCACAGGACATGGAACGGCCGGTCGTCTCGCAGATCGTCAACAGCGACCTGGTGTGTCGCATCGAAGTGTCCGGTCCGTTTTCGGAGAATTCCCTCAAGCGTTATGCACGGCGCATTCGCGACGACCTGCTGGACCTCGGGCAGTCTGAAGTCCGCATGACCGGTCTGCGCAAGTCGGAAATCCATGTGGAGATTCCGGGTGACACGCTGCGTGTGCTGGACCTGACCGCCGGTGACATCGCGACCCGCATCGCCGGCCTGAGCCTGGACATGCCGGCAGGCAGCATCGAGAGCGGCAGCGTCTCGCGCCAGTTGCGCACCGAGCATCTGGCCCGCACGGCGCGCGAACTCGGTGCCATCGAGGTGGTCTCGCGCAGCTCCGGCGAAAAGCTCGCGCTGCGTGATATCGGTACGGTCAGCGAGGCTTTCGAGGAAGGTGGCGTTTCACGCCGTACCGGCGACTACCAGTCCGTCGGCATGCTGGTCATGCGTTCGCCCGGTGTCGATTCCGTGGAATCGCAGAAGGTGATCGCTGCCTACATCGACGAGCTCCGGGCTGAACTGCCGCCGACGCTGAAAGTCGACATGTATGACGTGTTTGCCGATCAGGCGACGCAGCGCGTGCGGATGGTCATCGAGAACGGCCTGCAGGGCATCGTGTTCGTGCTGCTGATCCTGTTTCTGTTCATGAATGCGCGCATTGCGTGGTGGGTCGCCTGGGGTATTCCGGTGTCGGTACTCGCCACGCTGGGCGCGATGGCAGCGATGGGCTTCACGCTCAACCTGATCAGCATGTTTGCGATCCTGATGGCGCTCGGCATCATCGTCGACGACGCGATAGTCGTGGCCGAAAGCGCCGAAGTACTGCATCGGCGCGGTTTCAGTCCGGATGAGGCGGTGATGACCGCGGTCAAACGCATGGGACCGGCCGTGATCGCTGCCGGCCTGACGACAATCGTGGGCTTCATGCCGGTGCTTGCCATCGGTGCGACGGTCGGCAAGATCATCCGTGAACTGCCGATCACCGTCTGTCTGGCCGTGTCTTTCAGCCTGATCGAGTGCCTGTTCGTCTTGCCGATGCATCTGCGGCATGCGCTGGTCCGGCTCGACAAGCAGGGTGGCGCAGACGTGAATCCCTTCAACGCCAGTCTGGCCCGGGGCGGCAGTGGAATCGGGCGCTGGCCGGCGCTGGCGGGCTACCGGCTGGTCGAGGCGCGTGAAGGGTTTCTGGTCCGCTTCCGGGCGTTTCGTGAAGGCCGTTTTGCCCGTTTTACGGCGCAGTGTTACCGGCATCGCTACAGTACGGCGCTGGCCACCGTTTGCACACTGATCCTCACCGTCGCGATGTTTGCCACCGGCCGGGTGGGCTTCGAGTTTTTTGCCTCACCGGAGACCGACCTGTTTTTCGGCAATTTTTCCTTCACGCCCGGCACGCCGCGTGAGCAGACGGCAACGATGGTCGAGGAGATGGGCCGTGCCGCCCGCGCGGCTGAGGCGAAACTGACCGGTGGCAAAGGCGGACTGATCCGTTACCAGGTCGGCAGCATCGGCACCAATGAATCGCGGCCGGGAGAGGCGATACAGACCGGTGACCATGCGGGCGGTTATACGGTAGAGCTGATTTCCGGTGACCTGCGCGACGTCCACAACGCGGCATTCATCCGTGCCTGGCGTGAGGAAGTCGGGCTGCTGCCCGGCGTAGAACGACTGAGCGTCATTGACCTGAGCGCGGGCGGGCCCCCCGGGCGCGACCTGGACATGCGCCTGTCCGGGGCTTCGTTGCGCGTACTCAAGGCCGCCGCCGTTGAGCTGCAGGACCGGGTTGCCGATGTGCCCGGCATTGATTCAGTCGCCGATAACCTGCCGTGGGGCAAGCAGGAACTGGTGCTGGAACTCACGCCTGCCGGCCGTGCGATGGGCTTTAGCACGCAGGGCGTCGCCCGGCAGGTGCGCGATGCATTTGAGGGGGCGATTGCGAAGCGCTTTCCGCGCGACCAGGAAGAGGTCATCGTGCGCGTCAAGCTGGCCCGGACCGGAAGCAGTGCCGACACGATTCGCGACCTCTATCTGCGCGCGCCGGACGGTTCGGAAGTGCCTCTGCCAGAGGTCGTGGATCTCAAGTCACGGGTTGGCTTTTCGGAGATTCGTCGTGAGGATGGGCTGCGTCAGGTCGCAGTGTCCGCCGATGTGGACTACGACGTAACGACAACGAATGAAGTTGCAGCACTGCTCAGGGCATCGGTGCTCCCCGAACTGATGCGCAAGTATGGCGTGCAGGTTGAGTTCAAGGGCAAGGCACTGGAGCAGGCGCGCGCACTCGGCGAATTCCGTACGGCGCTGATGCTGGCCCTGTCCGGCATCTACATCATTCTCGCCTGGGTGTTTTCGAGTTACACCCGGCCGCTGGTGGTCATGGCGATCATTCCCTTCGGACTGGTCGGTGCCGTCTTCGGTCACTGGGTGATGGGCTACAACATCAATATGCTGAGCCTGCAGGCACTGCTTGGCCTGTCCGGGGTGCTGGTCAACGATTCGATCGTGCTCCTGCAGACCACCGAGGAGTACCGTGCAGGTGGTGCGGTGTTTTCCGATGCCGTCATGCAGGCAGTTCGTGACCGTCTGCGCCCGGTGATCCTGACTACCGGCACGACCATCGGCGGTGTGGTCAGCCTGTTGTTTGAAGGCAGCCTGCAGGCGCAGCTGGTACAACCGATCGCCGTGACGCTGATCTTTGGTCTGCTGTTCTCGCCGTTCCTCGTGTTTCTGTTTGTCCCCGCGATGCTCGGCATCGGCGAGGATATGCGCCGGTGGCGGCGTGGTGACAGGGAGCCGGAGGCTGCGCCCGCCGGCTAGCCGCGCCACATGCGCGAGAGCACACCATCGTGCCGGATATACTCGTGCCAGAGCGCTGCCGATATGTGCAGCAGCAGGATTGCGGCACCGACCTTCCAGCAGCTTTCATGGATTTCGCCAAACAGGTCGCTGTTGAAGGGCGAGCCGGGCGCGGCCTGCGGCACGATGCGAAACACATTGTCCCAGCCGAAGAAGTAGATCGGAAAATCACCCGTCCAGGCCGAAAGCGTCGCCCAGCCGCTGAGCGGAAAGATGAACAGCAGCGCATAGAGCGCGATGTGCGTTGCCCGGGCGACGAAACGCTGCCAGGCAACGAGCGCGCCAGGCAGTGCCGGTGACGGATTGCCGAGCCGCCAGGACAGTCGCAGCATGACGAGGATCAGGATCAAAAAGCCGTTGGTGTTGTGCGCCCGTGAGAGTTTCATCACCAGCGCCGGGTTGCCGTGTCCGGCCTGCCAGGCATCGTAGGCATCGACCATCAGAAAGCCGAGCGGCAGCTGGACGAGAATCATGGCGGCGATCAGCCAGTGCAGGCTGCGTGTGACAAGGCCCCAGCGGGTCGGTGTATTGCGCAGCATGGCCAGGTGGCTACTCGTAGCGCAACGCCTCGATCGGATCGAGGCCTGCGGCTTTGCGTGCCGGCCAGATGCCGAAAAACAGGCCAACGCTGGCACTGAAGCCAAAAGCGAGGGCAATTGCCAGCGGTGAGACCTGTGTGTTCCAGCCGATAAACTTCGCCAGCAGTGCAGCGATGCCGGTGCCGAGCAGAATGCCTGCTGTTCCGCCGAGCATGCACAGCACCATTGCCTCGATGACAAACTGCAGCAGGATATTGCGTCGGCTGGCACCCAGCGCCTTGCGAATGCCGATCTCGCGGGTTCGCTCGGTGACGGATACCAGCATGATGTTCATGATGCCGATGCCGCCCACCACCAGGCTGATGCTGGCGATGCCGGCCAGCAGGATGGCGAAGATGTTGGCGGCAGCTTCACGGACATTGAAGAACTGGCGCGGGTCCGAAATGCTGAAATCATTGTCTTTGCCGGGCAGGATCTGGTGTTCGCGGCGCAGCACGCGCTCGATTTCCACGATCGCCCGTTCCACCGTCATGCCCGGGGCGAGCTGGGCGCTGATCGAGTCGAGCTGTTTGGTGCCAAAGACCCGGTAACGAGCCGTGTAGAAAGGTATCCAGAGCTGCTCGTCCACATTGCGGAAACCGCTGGCCCCCTTCTCGGCCAGTACCCCGATAACCTCGAATGGCAGGCCCTGCAGGTAGATGGTCTGGCCCAAAATGCCCTTTTCCGTACTGCCAAGCTTGGCAGGGACGGAGGCGCCAAGCACCACCACGTGCCGGCGATTGACGTCATCTGCAAGACCAAACAGCCGGCCCGAAGACAGCTCGTAGCCCTCTACGGCAGCAAAGTTTGCGCTGACTCCGGCCACCCGCAGGCTTTCATTGCGATTACCGAGCTTGATTTGCGGTTGGCCGGCAATTTCCGGGACGACTGCGCGGATGGATGGTGTGCCCGCGGCAATTGCCGTGGCGTCGTCGATGGTCAGAACCGCACCACTCTGGGCCACACCCATGCGCATGAAGCTGCCGGCACGAATGCTGAGTACGCTGGCGCCCAGCGCATCGATCTGTTCATCGACGGCCGCCTTTGCGCCCGAACCGATCGCAATCATCGTGATCACCGAGGCGACACCGATGATGATGCCGAGCATGGTCAGAAACGCCCGGAACAGGTTGGCCCGCACGGACTGCAGGGCCACGAGGATCATTTCGGTAATCAGCATGACACTACTTCTTCTTTGAATCGCCCATGCCCGGCATGCCGGTGAACTTGCGCATCTGTTGCTGGAAGCGCTGCTGGGTCTCGACCAGACCGGAGCTCGGCAGCATATAGACCTCATCTCCCTGCTTCAGGCCGGCGAGTACTTCGCTGTAGTCGAGATCCGTAATGCCGGTGAGGATTTCCACCGCAACAGGTTTAGCCTCGCGTTTCACGAATACCCAGTAGCGACTACTGAACTGGTAGCTGTCCGTCGCATCGCTGTCTGTCCTGGTCTGCGCGGGCAGAGCATTCTGCTTGAGCTGCTCACGGGCCACGTCTTCGGTGAGTCCGACCAGGCTTGCGGAAGTGGCCAGGTCCCGGTCGGTACGCAGCGCAGCCGTGGGGATGGCAAGCACGCCGTTGCGCTCCGTAATCAGGATCGCGACATCGGCATTCATGCCTGGCTTCAACAGGCCGTTCGCGTTGTCCAGAACGATAAGTACGGCAAAGGTGGTCACCGTCTGGTCAGCGTTTGCCTGCGGTTCTATCTTGAGTACCTTTCCCTGGAAAGGCTGGTTGGGGAAGGCGGTGACGGTGACTACAGCGGTCTGGCCCGGTGTGATTTTGCCGATATCGGTTTCATTGACGAGTGTGCGCACCTGGACGCTGCTCAGGTCTGCCATCTTGAGCAGCAGTGTTCCGCCGCCCACATCCATCGTTGGTGAGGAGATCACCTGACCCTTCTCGACCAGCTTTTCAATGATCGTACCGGTAATCGGCGCCCGCAAGTCCGTGTCATCCAGCTGGATACGTGCGGTCTCTACTGCGACGTTTGAACGCACGATCTCGGCTTTGGCATTGGCCAGTTCGAGCTCTGATTTCTCGAAGTCGACCTCATTGATGATCTTCTCGGCCAGCAGCTTTTCCGAGCGCTGGTTTTGCGCTTCGGCGATCGAGCGGCGGGCCTTGGCTGCCTCGAGCTGGGCCTGGGCCTGCGCCAGCGAATTGCGTGGCGTGCGTTTGTCGATCTGTACCAGCAGTGCGCCGGCCTTGACTACCTGCCCGGTCTCGCCCTGGATATCGAGTATCTGACCCGAGGCCTTGGACTTCAGTTCAACAGTAGTGGCGGGTTCGATCTGGCCAGCTGCTTCTACCGCAACCCGGATATCGCGCGTGCCGGCTGCCACGGTGTCATAGGTAGTCCGGGCCTGGTTTGTGGAGCGGCCACAGGCAGCGAGCGCGATTGAGACCAGCGCCAGGAGCACGAGATTCTTCTTCATGAGAGACCTTCTTGTCGGGTAACGGTATCCGATTCGATGTGTCCATCGAGCAGTCGTATCGCCCGATGTGCGTTGGCGGCCACGTCACCGTCGTGCGTGACCATGACGATGGTATTGCCGGCGGCATGCAGCCCGGCAAACAGTTCGAGAATATCGTGGGCGGTGATCGAGTCCAGGTTGCCGGTTGGCTCATCGGCCAGCAGCAGGCTGGGGCGCGTAACCAGCGCGCGGGCGACCGCAACCCGCTGGCGCTGGCCGCCGGACAGCTCGGACGGCCGGTGCCGGATGCGATCCTGCAGGCCGACCTGTTCCAGGGCGAGCCGTGCACGTTCGATCCGTTCGCGGCGCGCCACGCCGGCGTAGATCAGCGGCAGTTCGACATTATGCAGGGCGTCGGCACGAGCCAGCAGGTTGAAGGTCTGGAAGATAAAGCCGATCTCCCGGTTGCGCAGGGCCGCCAGTTGGGAGTCCTTCAGATTGGAAACCAGATTGCCGTTCAGCCAGTACTCGCCACCGTCGGGGCGATCCAGGCAGCCGATGATGTTCATCAGCGTGGACTTGCCTGAGCCCGAGGGACCCATGATTGCCACGTACTCGCCGCGCCGGATCGAGATGTCCACGCCGCGCAGCGCACGGATCACCGTATCGCCCATCGGGAAACTGCGTTCCAGCTGACGGATCAGGATGACTTCGTCGGTGGCGGGCGGATTCATGAATTGCCGCTCCCGAGTCTGCGGCGATTGAGGTAGGCAGCCAGCCGCAGCAGACGTGCCGGCAGATGCCGGTTCTGCCACGCGCCTGCCGCGGCCTTGTTGGCTTCGGCCAGCGTCGGATAGATGTGCACCGTGGCGAGGATCTTGCGCAGGCCGAGGCCATGGCGCATGGCCAGAACGAATTCGCTGATGGTATCGCCGGCATGGGCACCCACGATGGTCGCGCCAAGGATCCGGTCGCTGCCGCGCGGGGTGATCAGCCGGATGAAGCCGCGGGCCTCGCCGTCGGCGATGGCGCGGTCATGATCTTCAAGCGAGTGGCTGGTGAGCTCGATGTCCATGCCGCTTGCGCGGGCCTCGGCCTCGGTGAGCCCGACGCGGGCGACTTCAGGATCGGTAAAGATTGCTGCAGGCATTACGGCATCATCCGCACGAAAGCGCCAGAAGCGGCCCCACAGCGCATTCATGGCGCAGTACCAGGCCTGGTGTGCGGCAGCATGGGTGAGCTGCCAGGGACCGGCCACATCGCCACAAGCATAGATATTCGGCAGGCTGGTCTGCATGTACTCGTTGACCCTGACCGTGCCGTTCGGGTTCAGTGCGATGCCCAGCGCTTCGAGCCCCAGCCCGCCAGTTTGCGCCGTGCGGCCGGTGGCGATCAGCGCCATGTCGAAGTCCAGATCCAGTTCGCGATGGTCATTTGTACAGTGTAGCCGTCCGCCATCGTTGCGTGGCCCGAAGTGCTGTGCTGACCAGCCGGTGAGCAGCTGTATACCCTCGGTGGCAAACTGTGTGGCGATTGCGGCAGATACAGCTTCGTCC
>CAYJPG010000017.1:0-34951 GCA_964371995.1 uncultured Chromatiaceae bacterium
CCGATGGTGATGGTGATGCCGATACGGCTACGATCACCGTCACGGTCAATTCCGCCGACGAGATCAAACTGCCGGGTGGCAGCAGCTCGATGGATCTCTGGAGCCTCTCGCTGCTGGGCAGCCTGCCGCTGCTGATGCGTCGCCGCCGTCGCAGCTGATTGCGACTGAAACTAGTGCCTTGAGAAAACCCCGCTTCGGCGGGGTTTTTTTTGGGACTTACTCAGGCCGCCAGCGCCGGAAACAGCTGCATCAATCCTTCGGCCATGATCTCTACGGCCAGCGCGGCCAGGATCAGGCCCATCAAGCGCGTCATGATGTTGATACCGGTGCGCCCGAGCAGGCGGGCGATGCGCCCCGAAGCCAGGAAAGCCAGATACACGGCGATACCGACCACCAGTCCATAACCGACCAGTACTGCCAGTTCCCACCAGTACCGCGTGCGCTCGGCATAGATCACCATCGTCGAGATGGTCGCCGGGCCGGTGAGCAGCGGGATCGTCAACGGCACGACCGCGATACTCGATCCGGCATCAAGTTTGGCCTCACCCTCACTCATGTCGGTGGGCCTGGTTTCGGCCGGTTGTGCGTTGAGCATCTGCAGGGCGCTGATCAGCAACAGCAGCCCGCCGCCAACCTGGAAGGATGCGATCGAGATACCGAAGAATTCGATGATCCTCAAACCCGCAAGGGCGCTGAGCGCAATGACCAGGAAGGCGGTAAATGCGCTGATCTGCATGGTGCGTGCGCGCTGCTCGCGGTTCAGGTTGTGCGTGAAGTGGATGAAGAACGGCACCACGCCGATCGGATTGACGATCGCCAGCAAGGCAATCAGGGGTTTCATCAGGTCCATGGTCAATGCCCCGCAAAGGCCAGAATTTCCCGTACCAGGGTCACATAGTCGTCGTTGAAGTGGTGATCGCCGGGCAGTTGCACGGATTTCCCGGCGGTCGCAGGCAAGCCCGGACACGGGCTTGCCTGCCCACCGTCTCCATACAGACACAAGGTACGGATATCGCTCAGCCGGGCAAGCTCCGGCTTTAACGGCCGACCGCGGGGCGTGCTGCCGGGAATCCAGTCCGCGACATGTATCTCGAAGCTGGCCTCCATAGCCGGCGCCAGCAGGCTCAGCGAGGCCACATGAGTGCGCAGATCCGGCGGCAGCCGGCTGACGAGAAATGGCAGGACATTCGCGCCGAAGGAGTAGCCGATGAGCAACACCTGGTCCTTGTGCCAGGCCGCCAGGTAGTGACGCATGATCCGCTCCAGATCGCGCGCCGCGTCTTCAGGTTCCTGATCCTTCCAGAAGTAGCGCAGCGTACTCAGCGCAACGACATCGATGCCCGCAGCTGACAACTGGCTTGAGACTTCACGGTCGAGCCCTGCCCAGCCACCATCACCGGTCAGCAATATCGCCATGCGCGGTGAAGGCCTGGTGGTGGCGCGAACTTCGACCAGCGGCAGGTCGTTCACCCCGGCACTGCTCACTGGCAGTTCTGTGGATGCGGTAACCAGTTTCAGGTAGGCATCCCTGAACTGCGGCAACCAGTCGTCCATCACTGCATAGCCATGCCCGACTCGTGGCAGCGGAACAAACTTTGCTGACGGCGTATCTGCCGCAAATGCACGCGTCGCCTCAACACTGCAGACCTGATCACGCTCGCCGTGCAACACCACCCAGGGCATCTTCAGCTCCGGCGCAGGGTGAAAGGTCACGCCGGCGTGATCTGCAGTCGGTGTCACAGCCAGCCCTGCCCCCCTGCACCAGGGCCGGCCGACCGGCAGTTCCGGACAGAAGCCCAGGCTGACTGCAGCGGCGAAGGTACCCGGCGGTGCCTGTGCCGCTATCGCATAGGCCAGAGTCGCACCGGAGGAGTAACCGATCAGGATCGGTGTCTGGTAGTTCCGCAACCCTGCCCGCTTCTGCAGGGCATGGCTCAGTTGCTCGAAGTCAGCGGCCGGATAGGCGCAGCTGTCACCGGCCGATCGCAGTGCCGCAAGGTAGTGGCGGATATCCACGCCACCGACAAGCGCGCCCCAACCCCGCAATTGCTGCGCCATCTCCACGACACCCTTGTTCCATCCACCATCACCGGAGATGAACAGGACAACGCTGGTTGGCGGTCCATCAGGCGCATAGACGGTGACAGTACCGAGGCGGCCGGCCTGAAACCCGTTCGCGGCCGGCGACTTGTCCGGCGTGCCCGGAAAGCCGGGCATCGCCGCCAGCAGCAACAACAGAAGCAGTGCGGTTCTCACCCCGGCTTCACCTCGACGACTTGGCAACAAGCCCTTTCAGGCCACCGGAAATCAGCGATGAAACATCGATGAGCACGCGAGGCAGGGCAAGCCCGCCGGGCGAGGCCAGATACTTCGGCCGCCATTCGGGCAGAAACTTGGCCTTGTAGCGTCGCAGGCCTTCGAAGTTATAGAAATGCTCACCGTAGCGGAACACGAGATTGCCGACGCGATGCCATGCCGGTGCAAGCGGATGCTGCTCGAGGCCGGACAATGGCGCCATGCCCAGACTGAAGTACTGATAACCCTGATCACGCCCCCACTCCATGAGGCGGGTAAACAGGAAGTCCATGGCTCCATGCGGTGCATCGGCACCAAAGCGCATCAGGTCTACCGACAGCTCATCCCTGCTCCCGGTCGTCCACAGACTGGCAAAGGCAACCGGCACGCCCTGGCGCCGGACCAGCGCGACAGGAAAATTGGCCAGATAATCCGGCGCGAAAAAGCCCAGTGAGAAGCCCTTTTCCTGCGTCGACTTGGCGTCCAGCCACTGGTCTGAAATCGCCTGCAATACCGGCATCAGGGCCGGCACATCCGGCACCTGGATAATCTCGAAACTCGCGCCTTCCCGCTCGGCGCGCCGCAGTGATGTACGCAGTTCAGCCCGCGCCTTGCCCTCGAGCGAGAACGTCGCCAGCGGCACCATCGCCTCTTCACCCAGCTTGATGAGTGTCAGACCGAGGTCCACGTACAAGGGCAGGCTGTCACCACCAACCTCGTAGAACACGGTCCGTCCGGCATGTTCATCCACCAGTTCTCGAAAGCGCCAGATCAGTTCTTCCCGGCGCGCCGGCGGCCCGACCGGATCGCCGAGCGCAATCCAGCTGCGGCCAGCGATCCGGTACATCAGGAAGGCATCACCGGCAGCAGCGAACAACAGGTGCTTGTCGCCGGCCAGCGCCACATTGGCAATCGCCGCATCGCTGCGACTGATCACCGGCCGGGCGCGATCCAGATCGTCACTTGAAGGCAGTTCAGGTTCAGGCTGTGCAGGCTGCAACAGGCTCCTCGACACGAGCCCCATCGCCACCAGCGCCACGACCAGACTTGCCCTCAGCATGCGTGGTGCATGGCCATTTGCTGCGAATGTCCACCACAGATCATCCGCGTACGGGATCTGGCGGTTGGCGAGAAAGCCGATCCAGGTTGCCGCACCGATGACGATGAATACATTCGCCGTCCAGCCCGGACTGAAGCGTTCCGTCCACAGCCCGGCAGAGCGGTAAAACTGGGCGCGCGCGAGCCAGAGCATCAGCAACACGATCGCGAGGATGACCGCTTCCTCAAAGTCGAGACCCTTGAGCAATGAGGCAAGGATCCCGGCGATCAGCAGGCCCAGGGTCAGGTGATACGCGGCATTCACCCGCTGGAACAGGCTGCGGGCCAACACGAGCAGCGCGAGTCCGATGATGCTGCCGGCCAGATGCGATGACTCCAGCAAGGCGAGCGGCAGTACCTCCTCCAGTGTATCGATCCGGCTATCGATGCCGGGCGTCGCCCCAGAGATGAGCAGCACGGCACCACACAGGAATACCAGGCTGCCGATCAGCTGCGGCGCGACCTGCTGCACCAGGGCCAGGGCACGCACGATGCGTCGTCCCTGGGCTGCGAGTTCATTGCCGGCAAACAGCATCGCGCCACAGAACAACGGCAGCAGGTAGTAGATGCCCCGATACGCGACCAGCGCAGCCAGCATGGCTGCCCGATCGCTGTCGGGGATCCCCAGCAACAGCACCGACTCGAATACGCCGAGGCCGCCTGGCACATGGCTGATGAGGCCGAGCAGAATGGCTGCGGCATACACGCCGCAAAAGCTCACAAAGCCCGGTGAGCCGGCTGCCGGCAACAGGACCCACAAGGCCGCAGCCGACAGGGCGAGATCAGCGACGCCGATCAGCACCTGGAGAAAAACCAGACCCTGGCCCGGCGGTTCGATCTTCCAGCTGCCCAGTTCCACCGAACTCCGGCTGATACTCGACCAGACCACATAGGCGATGACGAGCGCAAGAATGCATGCCCCCAGCAGCAACGCCCAGGCCGGATGCAGGCGCAGCGCCGCCCCGGTGCTCTCCGGCGCTGCCAGCAACGCAACGCCGCCAAGCACGCTGATGCCCAGCCCGGCCGTCACCGATGTAAAGGCCGCCAGGCGCGCTACGTCGATGGCAGTCAACCCCAACGGTGCGTAGAGCCGGTAACGCACCGCCGCGCCGGTCAATGCAGCAAGACTAAAGTTATGCGCAAAGGCATAGGCGATAAAAGAAGTCGTCGCTACGCGCGGATATGGCAGAGGTTTGCCTACATAGCGGAGCGCCAGCACGTCGTAGATCGTGAGCGACCCATAGCTCAACGCTGTAAGGCCGACGGCTGTCCACAGCGCGCTGGCGGGAACCGCGTGAAGCGCGTCGAGTACGTCGCGCAGATGGTAGGTCTGCAGTTCTCGATCGAGGACAAACAGGACCAGTGCGAAAGCAGCCAGCACCAGCAATGGCAGCAGCCAGCGCCGCCAGCGTTGACTGGCGGCCGCAAGTCCGGACATTTCCCCGTCCACCGCCATGTTGTTTTCCCGATTCAATTCACAGGTAAGGCGAAAACAGGTACGCAGCCGCATCGCGCAGACGCACGGGCACCGATCTGCCGGTCAGCTCATCGGGCGTCACAAGGGTACTTCCGGCGACAAGCGCGTCGATATGTGCGCGCAGTTCGGCATTGAGCTGCGCCGAGAACACCTCGATACCCAGTTCGTAATTCAGTCGCAGGCTGCGCGGATCGAGGTTGGCCGAGCCGATCAGACAGTAGTCGCCATCAATGCAAAGCAGCTTCGAATGGCAGAACGGCGCCGGCTGGTAATACACCTCGATACCCCAGCCAAGCAACTCGGTGAGCACATTACGATGTGCCCAGTGCACATAGAACAGGTTGTTCTTGCCGGGCAGGACGATGCGCACGCGGGCGCCGCGTAAAGCCGCCGACTGCAGTGAAGCGATCAGCCCCCGCGAGGGCAGAAAATATGGCGTCATGATATCCACGGATGTACCCGCACCGCTGACCACGGCCTGAATGGTCAACGCCAGGGCATCCATCTCATCGTCGGGACCATCGGGTATGGCGCGGCAGCGCGCGTCGCCCGACGATACAGCGACAGGCGCAGGCACAGGCGGTGATTTCTGGCCGATGGTCGATTTCGTCGCAAACCGCCAGTCACTGCAAAAGACACGGACGAGGTCCGCCACAACCGGACCAGTCAGACCGAAATGTACATCGCTCACCCGGCGCGGGCGGCCTGCATCGGCTGTCTGATCATCGCTGATGTTCATGCCGCCGGCATAGGCGAATTCGTCATCGACGATCAGCAGCTTGCGGTGATTGCGCAGATTGATATGGATGCTCGGGGGAAACAGTTTCAGCGGCAGAAAACGCGCTACGGCAACGCCGCGTTTCCTGAGGAACCGGGACGGGCTGTGCCACGAGTAGAGTTCGCCGATGCCATCGACCAGCACCATCACCTGCACGCCGCGTGCTGCTGCTTCCGCCAGTGCATCGGCAAATGCCCGGCCGGTATCGTCAACCTTGAGGATATAGGTGGCGAGCAGTACCCGCTCCCTGGCGGCCCGGATCGACGCCAGCATCGCCGCATAGGCCTGCTCACCGTTGTACAGAACGCGCACAGTATTGCCGGCCGATGGCGCCCGCCCCGTGATCCGCAGGCCAACCTGCTCAAGCCCCGGGACATCCGGACTGACAAGGGTAATGCCGGGCACACGGGCTTCGTAGTCGATGGCGAGGAACCTGCGCTGGAAGCCGCGCGCCCGGGCGCGCACGCGGTTGATGCCAAACAGGAAATAGGCGAGCGGCCCCGCAAACGGGAGAAGCACACAGGCCATGATCCAGCCCATCGCGCTGCGCGGGTCGCGCTTGTAAAGCAGCACGTGGTACACGCCGTAACACGCCGGCGCGATGTGCAGCAGCGCCAGCGGGTAGAGAGGCACCGAAGTCACCATCACGCTTGTCCGGCAAGACAACCCATATACATGCGCCTGAGTATAGAAGAAGCCCTCTGCAGGTGTTTTAATCGTACCGGTGAAACCGCTGTTCAAATGGCTGCTGATTGGTGTCCTGGTGCTGCTGCTTGCGGCAGCGCTGCTGATCGCGGCAGTCGTCACCCTGGTTGATCCGCAGCAGTATCAGGCCCTCATCATCGACCAGGTACGGCAACGCACCGGGCGGGAACTGCTGCTGGCAGGGCCTGTGGAACTCGATTTGCTGCCCTGCTGTGCGGTCCGCATCGACAAGGCCACTCTGGGTAATCCGCCCGGATTTCCCGCGGACACCTTTCTGCGCATCGAGTCGGCGCGGCTCGGGCTGCGTCTCTGGCCATTGCTGACGCGCCGGGCGGTTGAGATCGGTTCAGTCACGGTAGACAGCCTGCAGGCAGACCTGCTCGCGCGCAAGGACGGCAGCGACAACTGGAGCTTCGGCAGCGATGAAGCTTCCAGCGCGGATGCTGCAAGCAGACCGGATGACAGTGCTGAATTTTCCGTTGCTTCCATCGAACTGAAGAACGCCACGCTGAACTACACCGACGAGGCCGATGGCAGCCGTTATCGCATCGAGCAGCTGAATGCCCTCACCGGGCCGATCCGCGGCAACGCGCCCTTTAAACTGCAGGCATCTCTGCAGGCCACCGATCTCGGCGACAAGACCCGCGGCACACTCAGCCTGAACGGGCCGATCGCGCTTGCGCCAACCGGGGCGGTGTCGGCGCAGGAACTCGACACCGAGATCAAAATGTACGCCAGCGCACTGCCGGACGACGGCATACAGGCGAAACTCAGGCTGAAGGACCTGGCCTTTGATCCTGGTTCATCCACCGGTACGGTCGGTGCGCTGACCGGTACGACTGAACTGGCTGGCGTTTCGCTCGACATCGATGGCCGCGGCAGTTTTGGCAAGACCACCAGGCTCAGCGGCACCCTGCACTTTGCCCCCTTCTCGCCCCGCGATCTGCTGGCCCGCCTCAAGCAGGAACCACCGGATACGGCGGACCCGCAAGTGCTGAAGCAGCTCTCGGGCAACAGCGAGTGGTTCTATGAGGACAAGGCAGCCGGGCTCAGGAAGCTGGAACTCAAGCTGGACGACTCCCGCATCACTGGCGATCTGTCGCGTGAACAGTTGCCCGGAAACAGTACGCTGACGCCGCGTACCCGCTTCGACCTGCACATCGACCAGTTGGATCTCGATCGCTATCTGGCTCCCGAGTCGGCGCAGGAGGCTGGTAAAGGGGAGGCTTCGCCACCTGGGGAAGCCTCCCCTTTACGTGACCCTTTGCGCAAGCTCAACCTGGACGGTCGCCTGCGTATCGGCCAGTTTGGATTTGACGGCCTGAAGCTCAACGATACCGACATCAGCGTCAGTGCAGCCAGGGGTCAAATCAGACTGGATCCGCTCAGCGCCCGGCTCTACGGCGGCGAGACACAGGGACAGGTCCGGCTGGACGCCTCCGCTGATCCGCTGCGCCTGGACATAGACCAGAAGATGGTCAAGGTCGACATGGGTGCGCTGCTGACTGATTTCGCCGCTATAGACAACCTGGGCGGCACGATGAACTTCAGGCTGAAGGGCTCGTCTTCCGGCAACTCCGGCGATGTACTGATGCAGAACCTCGCAGCCGACCTGTCTTTCTCGATGGACAAGGGCGTCTACCGCGGGATGGATGTCTGGTACGAGATCCGGCGTGCCCATGCCATGCTCAGGCGCACACCGGCGCCAACGCGTACCGGTGCCGAAGAAACGCCGATAGATTCGCTGCAACTGACCGGCAAGCTGGACAATGGCACATTCAATACCGATACGCTCATCGCCGAAATCCCCTTCCTGCGGGTATCAGGCAAAGCTGCTGTCGAGGTTCAGGCCAGGACCCTGGCAAGCGAACTGGAAGCGCTGGTCTACGAGAAACCGGTGTTTGCCGATGGCACCAGCCTCGCCGAACTCGAAAACGTGCGGATTCCATTCACGGTGAGTGGCCCGGTAGCCGACCCGAAGGTGCGCGTGGATCTGGGCAAAATGGTGAAAGGCGCGGCCACCGAAACGCTGAAAGATACGGTGCGGAAGAAACTCTTCGACAAGCTCGGCATCGGCGCCGCGCCGGAAGAAGCACCAGCACCGACACCTGACAGTGAGGCGCCGGTCGACGGCGAACAGGCGGCTCCTGCAGCGGAGAAGAAGGACGACCGGCTGAAGAACGCGCTCGATCGCCTGCTGAAGCGCTGAACCAGGCCTAAAGGGAACGCGCCCGTGTCGGGGAAGCGTCCCCTTTACTCAGGCTGACTTCTGCTTCTTCTGGAAGCGCTCCATGAACTCTGGGGTCATGCCCTGGTCGGCAGCAAACTGGTTGAGGCGCGCGAGGCTCACTTTCTCATCAGATTTGGAGCGAGCGTATTCCTCGGTCTGTGTGGTGACCATGGTGCGCACCATGGGTGGAATCTTCATCAGCGCCTGCAGGGCATCTGAATCCCAGGTCATGCCAAGCTTGATTTCACTGCCCTTGAAGGCATCGGGGGATTCCCCGAGCTTGTGCATTGAAATATGACCCAGCGTACTGTGGAAATAGTCCTGGCGGTCTTCGTCCCCGAGACCGATCGGCAGATTCATCTTCCGGATACGCTCTTCGCGGCCCATCTCGATCAGTTCTTCATCGAACACCAGCGCCTTGATCTTCGCGATGACAATGCCGCTGCTCTTTTCCAGCCTGACGATCTCCTCGGCCTCACACTCGGCGATCTGCGGGCACTCCTTGATGCTCGGTGGCTTGACGTGCAGTGACGGGATCATCGTGAAGCGCGTGTGTTCGAGTTCGTTGATGCCTTCCGGATAGAAACGCGCGGTTTCCATCATGTCGTCCAGATAGTCAGCGGACGGACAGTTGACGACGAACTCTTTCGTCTCGCAGATATTCTGGAACGTGTGCGAGCCCTGACGGAAACCGATGATCATGCGCGGATTCTTCGCCATCACGTCGTACTGCATGATGTGTGAATATGGTGCCGCGTTTATTTTGCCGTTCTTGTCGAGGCTGGTAATGATGGTGATGAGCTTCGGGAACAGCCAGACATCCGAATACCAGAACGGACGGATCTTCGCTTCTTTCTTCATGGCAAGCCTCCTTCGGGTACCAGACGGACGATTCGCGAACCGGCAGCATTTTCCAGCAGTATGTAGATCTCGCCTTGCGGACCGACTTCGATGTCGCGAAACCGTGCCAGATCCCTGATCAGCATCTCGGTGTGTACGACCTTGTTGTCCTTCAGTTCCATACGCAGCAGGTCGGTGGCGCGCAGCGTACCGACGATGATGTTGCGCTGCCATTTCGGAAACGCCTTGCCATCGTAGAACACAAAGCTTGAGATCGCCGGTGACGGGGTCATGTCCAGCACCGGAAACTCGGCATCCTTCGCATCCAGCGTGATACCGAGCGTGCGGCCAACGTCCACCGGCCGGCCATCGTAGTTCACGCCGCTGGTAAACAGCGGCCAGCCATAGTTGCGGCCGGGCTGCAGACGGTTCAGTTCATCGCCGCCGCGCGGTCCCATCTCCGTGCTCCACATCTCACGCGTCCACGGGTTCCATTCCAGCCCCTGGGTACTGCGATGCCCATAGGTCCAGATGGACTTCAGTGCGCCGGGCGTATTGACGAAGGGATTGTCGGCCGGGATCTGTCCGTCATCGCGCACACGGTGCACCTTCCCATAGGGCTGGTCGAGTTCCTGGATACCCATGAACTCCAGCGGTGCCTTCATGCCGATGCTGAAATAAAGGTTGTTCTGGTCATCAAAGGCGAGACGCCCGCCGGCAGTGAGATCGGAAGTATCGGTATAGGTCTCTTTGTCTGCCTGCCAGATGACCTGCTGATCCACCCATTCACCGTCGCGAATACGGCCACGGATGATGCGGTTCATCGATACCGGGCGTCCGGTCTTGCGGCTCAGCGCGTTGCAGTCGGTGCAGCGGTCGGTGTGGTGGACGTAGATCCAGCCGTTCTTTGCATACTGCGGATGCAGGGCGACATCCAGCATCCAGCCAAGCCCCATGACCTGGCCAAGAAATACGCTGGAATCGTCATACACCGGCGGCGTACCGCGGATCGGCGCCGACTTCTTGCCATCTGCGCCGATGATGAAAAGCCCGCGCATGCGCTCGGTCAGCAGGATGCGGCCATCCGGCAGCAAGGCGATCGAAAAGGGCATCGGGTCCAGGCCTTCGGCCACCGGCTCGATGCGGAAGGTGTGTTGCTCGGCAAGCACCGGCCCGGTCGGAATAGCCAGCGGAATATTCTCCCGCTTGTCGAGAATGGTGGTGCCCTGCCGCTGCTCGGCCACATAGAGTGCAAGGTTCCAGATCTGTTTCTCATCGAGTGTTTCCGACCACGCCGGCATGCCCTTGTCGGGGGCCCCATTGGCAATGCTCAGCGCGATCTCCCGGACCGAATCACCGCGCAGCAGCTCCACGCCGACCAGCGGCTTGCCCAGCGGTGTGCCGCGCAGGTCTTCGCCGTGGCAGGCACCGCACTGTTCGTTGAACTTCCTGATGAAAAGATCCTTCATCGGGATCTTGCTGAGCGCTGCCCAGTCGACCTTGCCGGGGTCAAAGCCCTGCGTGCGGCCATCGGTGGCTGCCAGCGCCAGGAAAGCCAGCAGAATCATGGCAGGTACAGATGCGCGGCTAGTCATTCTCATGGCGAATCCTCAGTAGTGCGCCGCATGCCTTGCAGTGGACGGCATCGGCATCATGACGCTGCAACCCGCAGCTCTCACAGTTAAAGCGAACCTTCGGTGTACGGATCGTGACCTGCACCAGGCGGAAGAACAGCGACACGCCGCCGATCATGATGACGATCGACAGCAATCGGCCACCCGGCCCTGGCAGGACGATATCGCCATAGCCGGTAGTCGTCAGCGTCGTTACCGTGAAGTACAGGGAATCCATGAAAGACCGGACCGTCGGCACACGCGCGGCGAAGCCCGCATGGACCAGACTGCTCATGACGAAGATGAACACGAAAAGGTTCGCGACAGCCTTCGTCGTTTCGGCAAGCTGCGTGTTGCGCCACCGGCCGCCACCGATCACGCGCCAGAACGTCTCGCCATGGACTAGCGAATAGGCGCGCAATACCCGCAGAAAACCGAGATTGGCTGCGTAGACCGGGATCACCAGCGAGAGCAGCACCGCAAAATCTGCCCACACCAGGGGTCGACGGATCCAGCGGCGCAGGTTGCCATAACTCCAGCCACGCGCTGCGAGGTCAAGTGCCAGCACGGCCGCGATACAGAAGTCGATGATCAGAAAAAGGGTGCCATGTTCGAGGAACGGCGACATGATGAAGAAAGAGATCAGGACGCCATCAAGCACCAGCATGAAGCCCTGAAAGCGAACGCCGGCAGGACTCGCGCTGAAGTAGAGATCATGCACGAACATGCGGCTTTTCCGCCATGACAAGCCGGTTGACTGGCCCAGTGTCACATGGAATTCCTCACACCCACCGCACTTAGTCTACCCGTACGAGCAGCCGGTTGCGTAGCTGACGGGCGCAACTGCCCGGGTTCTGGCAACATGTCCGAAAACCCGACAAGAGGCACTGACCTTGCCGAACGCGCATGCCGTTGCCGTACTGATCGTCACGATCCTCGTGTTCTATCTGTACACGCGCCGCTGGATCCGTATGGAACTGGTATCGCTGTTGCTGCTCGCTGCGCTGCTGTCGATTTTCTATGTCTTTCCGTATGTAACATCGCAGGCCCGGATCACCGAGACCGTGGTGCTGCAATCCTTTGGTCATCCGGCACTGGTTGCGATCTGCTCGCTGATGGTGCTCGGCCGGGGCCTCACCATGACCGGTGCGCTCGAGCCGGTCGTGCGCGTTCTGGCGAAGATCTGGGCGCTGAATCGCTGGCTCGGTCTGCTGCTTACCCTGATTCTCGCCGCCATCGCCAGCGGTTTCATCAACGACACACCGGTGCTGGTACTCATGCTGCCGATGCTCCTGAGCCTCGCGGAGCGCACCGGCTACCCGGCTTCCAAAACGCTGATGCCGGTGAACTTTGCGATTCTGACCGGCGGCATGCTGACAAGCATCGGCACCTCGACGAACCTTCTGGTCCTGTCGATTGCCACCGACCTCGGTATGAAGCCAATGGGGCTGTTTGACTTCACGTCGATCACTGCCATTGCCCTGCTGGTCGCAATGCCCTACCTCTGGCTGATAGTCCCGCGCCTGCTGCCGGGGACATTGGGAGCAAGCAAACAGCTGCGACGGCAGTTCGAAGCGCGAATCGTGGTCAGCGCCGAGCATGACCGTCTCGCAGGGCACCAGATCGGGGAACTGACCAAACTGCTTGGCAAAGAACTGCCGCTCATCGAAATCATTCGCAAGAAAAGCCCGGTGGACAAGAACACGATTGAACTGATCGAAGCTGGTGACGTGCTGGTCCTGCGCGATACGCCGGCCGGCCTGCGGGAGATTGCCGACGTTCTGCGCGTGGACCTGTTCGACCGTTACGGTGAAGGCCGCTTTGCCGGAGTTGATGCGCCAGACAGCGACGTCAGCCTCGCCGAAGCTGTCATCGGCTCGGATTCCGGTCTCGTCGGACGCACCTTGTCGGGCGCCGGCTTTTCCGAGCAGTTCGGTGTCGTGGTCGTCGGCGTGATGCGCAGCACCGAGGAAATCCTGCGCGACGGCCGGCCAATCGGCGATGTGCCGATGGCACCAGGCGACGTGCTGCTGGTGCAGGGCGAGAACAAGCGCCTGGAAGCACTCAAGAGTGAGCCGCATCTGCTGATGCTGGACAGCAGCCTGCAGTTGCCGCGCTCGCCGCTGGCCTGGCGCGCAATGCTGATCATGCTGGTCGTGATCATCGCGGCTGCCACGAAAATCCTGCCCATTCACGTCGCCGCATTTTTCGGCGTCATCGCGATGCTCCTGACCCAGTGCGTCAAGCTGGAGGGTCTCGGTTCAGCGCTGAGTCCGGCAGTCGTACTGCTGGTCGCGTCGAGTATTGCACTGGGTTCGACTCTGGTCAGCACCGGCGCCGCCGACTGGATCGCCACCGGCGTTTCATTCATGGTCGAGCGGGCCACGCCGTCAGTGCAACTGGCCATTTTCATGGCCTTTTCCGCCATCCTCACCAACTTTGTCTCGAACAGCGCGGCGGCGGCGGTCGGCACACCCATCGCCATCGCCACGGCGGCGCAACTGGGTTCACCACTCGAACCCTTCGTGCTCGCCATCCTTTTCGGCGCCAATTTGAGTTTCGCCACACCGATGGCATATCAGACCAATTTGCTGGTAATGAATGCTGCCGGCTACAAGTTCGGAGACTTTCTGCGTGCCGGGCTGCCACTGGTCGCACTCATGCTGGTCACGCTGTCCATTCTGCTTGCACAGCGCTACGGGCTCTGATTAGCTGTAGCGGACGGATGAGTACGGGGCCAGCACATGGTCAGCAAGAAAAACGGCAAACAGGGAAAAAGCGGGCGGCCGCTGAAGGTCGTGGGGCGCAACGGTTCGATACGCCCGGCACGGCGCAAGAAGGGTGCAAACGGAGGCGATCCTGATGGCGGATCAGCCCCGGTCAGCTTTCCGGTTGTCGTCGAGTTCGTGCGTGGCAGTCCAACGCCGGGACCCGAGAGCCTCCGGAACATTTACCAATGTGCCAGATGGCTGACCCGGCATGGCAAGGAATGCGTGACGGTGGTCGGGCATGCCAATAATCGCGGCTGGACCAAGGGTGCCAAGGCCCTGGCTGGCGCAAGGGTCGCAGCAGTCACTGATCTGCTGGTCCTGCTCGGCGCGAAACCGGCCCAGCTCATCCCGATCTCGGCGACCCGGCTACATTCGATTCCGGTCGGCTCCACGCTCGGTGAGCGACGGCAACACCGGGTAGTTGTGATCTTTCGTCATGAGCCGCCGCAGGTACGTCTGCGCCAGACACTCCGCCGGGCAACCGGTCGCTAAATACACTGGAACACTGCTTGAATCTTTCAGATCTCTTTCGCCGCCACCCGCGAACCATCGATGAACCTTTTGTTGTCAGTCCAATGCGCGACAACTGGTATCAGGCCAGCGCCTACTGGCCCTCCTCATTTGCCCTCATCACGACGGTCAATGAGCAGGGCGCGACCAATATCGGGCCTTACCAGCTCAGCTTTCCTTTTGAGGTAATCGGTGGACGTTCTTTTCTGGTCTGCAGCCGGCAGAACTCCAACACCGACCGGCATATCAAGCGCGGCGTTGTATGTGCGATGAACTTCGTCGAATTTGACCGCCGCACGCTGAAGAAAATCGTCAGCCTCGGCTACCCGGGACAGGACACCGCGGAGAAGATGCGCGACAACCCTTACACGCTGATCGACAGCCCTACATCCGGGCGGGAGTCTGATGGCAAACGTTTCCCGAAAATCCTCAAGGAAGCCTTCCAGGTTTTCGAGTGTACGTGGGATGCAGAGCAGCCCATACGCGACAATGGCAAGACGCCCGAGTATTTCGTGCTGAGGATCGACAATATCCTGCTCAAGCAGACATGGGCCACCAACATCGAAGAAGGCACGCGGCAGATGCCACAAATGCCGATCACCTATGGCTTTCGCGATGGCGGGAAGTTCTGGTTTGCCGAGCACAAGAAGCCCTTCTGGCTGCCGACGCCGACCGACAAGGGGCCCAAGGAAGAGGCGATCATGTATGAGGCGAACCGTCTCGACCCCGGGGTGAGCTTTACCCGCGATGCCTGCCGCCAGCTGACCGGCGTACCGAAGCCTTTCATCAAGACGGTACTCAAGGGCATTGTCAAACAGGCCAGGGAACGAGGGATTACCGAAGTAGACCGCGAATTCGTATTGAAGCTGCAGAAAGAGCGCGACAGCTAATGGCATCAACAGAAAAAAATACCGCGCGACTGAAAGTCCGTGAAGCCGGTCTTGAGGATGTACCCGCCATCAGCAAGCTTGTCGAACGCGTCTACCCGGGCATGCCACCTTACCCGGATGCGATGCTGCGCGGGCAGATCAATGCCTTCCCGGAAGGCGTCTGGGTAGCGGAACTCGGCGAAGACATCGTCGGCTACTGCGCGACTATCCGCCTGAAGGAAGACAAGGCGCTCAGCGAGCATACCTGGCGCACCGTGACCGGTGGCGGTTATGGCTCTACGCACGATGCCACTGGCGAGTACCTTTATGGCTACGAGGTTTGCGTAGACCCGCAGATGCGTCGCTACCGCATCGGCCAACGTTTCTACCGTGAACGCCGGCGCCTGGCCGAGTTTCGGCGGCTGAAGGGCATCGTCATCGCCGGACGCATTCCGAACTATTCCCGCCATGCCCGCCGTTTCGACGGGCCGGAAGCCTATGTCGAGGCTGTGCGCAACAAGCAGATCAATGATCCGGTACTCGGTTTCCAGATCCGCATGGGATTCGAACCGGTCAGGGTGTTGCGCGACTATCTGCCAATGGATCACGAGTCCGGCGGCAACGCTGTACAGCTCGTATGGCACAACCCGCAATACTCGCCGGCCCCTGCAGCGACAGCAAAGCAGCCGAAACCGTTCCAGCGTGCGGCGCTTAACCGTGTGCGCGTGGCCACCGTGCAGTACAAGCAGCGACGCATCACTTCCTTCGACGAGTTCAGGAAGATGGTGACTTATTTCGTCGACGTCACCGGCGACTACGGCGCGGATTTCGTTGTTTTTCCGGAGCTCTTCACGCTGCAGCTGCTGTCACTGGAAAGCGAGGAACTGAAGCCGCACGAATCCATCGCGACCATCGCCCGCTACGAGGAGGCGATCATTTCGATGTTCAGCGAGCTCGCAGTGCGCTACAACATCAACATCATCGGCGGCTCGACGCCCGCACTGCGCGACGACAGCATCCGCAATGTCTGCCACGTTTTTCGCCGCGACGGCACACTGGCGATGCAGGAAAAAATTCACCCGACGCCCAACGAGCGCTACTGGTGGAACGTCGAGGGTGGCGACGAACTCAACCTGATCGATACCGACTGCGGTCCAATCGGTGTACTGATCTGCTATGACTCGGAGTTCCCGGAGCTGTCGCGCCACCTGGTAGACCAGGGTATCAATATCCTGTTCGTACCCTTCCTGACCGACGAAAGGCAGAGCTACTGCCGGGTGCGCTTCTGCGCGCAGGCACGTGCGGTCGAAAACCAGATCTACGTCGTCATGTCCGGCAGCTGCGGCAATCTGCCCAACGTCAAGAACATCGATATCCACTACGCACAGAGCTGCATCCTGACGCCCTGCGACTTCCCGTTCTCGCGCGATGGTGTCGCGGCAGACACCACGCCGAATGTGGAAATGGTGGCCTTCGCCGACCTCAGCCTGCGTGCGCTGCGCGAGGCACGGCAGACCGGCACGGTGCTGAACCTCAAAGACCGCCGCCATGATCTGTACAGCGTGGTCTGGCATGGTAAGGTTAAACGCAGCAGCTGAAACGCCCTTTGACGGGCATCCGATCAACACCAAACAAGGAGAAACAACCCATGCCAGTTACACTCCCCGCGCTGCCCTATGCAGCCGATGCACTCGAACCGCACTACTCCACTGAAAACCTCCAGCTGCATCACGGCAAGCACCACGCGGCCTATGTAAACAAGCTCAACGAACTGCAGCCGGACGCCAGCGACGCCAATCTCGAAGCGCTGGTCAAGACCAGCGTCGGCGGGGTATTCAACCAGGCGGCCCAGATCTGGAACCACACCTTCTTCTGGAACAGCATGAAGCCGAAGGGTGGCGGCAAGCCGGCCGGTGCGCTGGCCACAGCCATCGACCGCGATTTCGGCAGCTATGACAACTTCCGCAAGGAATTCATCAGCGCCGGCATGGCCCAGTTCGGCTCAGGCTGGACCTGGCTGGTCCTCGCCGAGGGCAAACTCAAGATCGTCACCACTGCCAATGCCGATACCCCGATAAAGGGCAGCGCGAAGCCGATCATCACGGCCGATGTGTGGGAACACGCCTACTATCCGACCTACAAGAACCTCCGCCAGAAGTTTCTCGAGGTCTTTCTCGACAATCTGGTGAACTGGGACTTTGCTGCGGCGAACTACGCCAGAAAGTAATTCCATCGCTGGCAGTCGCCGACTGCTGGCCGGCGCCCGTAGCTGACACGCTCTCAGCTACGGGCCTTTGCCGACGGGCGCGGCAGCCAGACCTCGCGCGACATCCGCAGCAAAATCCGCGACCGTGGCGCTTAGCGCTGCGACACCGGTATCGGCTTTCAGCGGCAGGACGGCTGGACGGCTGTAGGTGCTTTGCCGTGGCGGAACCACGACCCTGCTCTTCTGGTCCGAGGCATACCACTGGACGACGAGTACGGCCTCACCCCCCGCATCCACATCGAAACGCGAGACCCGTGCCATCACGCGGAAATCCGCAGGCAGCTGCTGCGCCACTGGCACGACGACGACCTGCTCCGTACCGGCGGCGACGATGAGATCGTCGGCAAAGGTACTCACGAAAGCTGCCTCGAGCGGTTCTGCCCAGCGCTGGAATTCCAGAAACCTGATCTCGCCGCCTGTGCCACGGATGGCCATCTGCTGCCGGTCGAGGTATTCCGGCAACTCAAACGGACCAACCAGAATACGCCGGCCGGCGAGCGGCGGCATCGCCGGCGCAAGCGCTTCCGCACTGAGGGTGTAGAAACGCGCAGGCGCTGACGATCCGCAGGCATGCAGGCCGGCCGTTGCCACGAGCAGGACGAGATACCGGGCCATCCTGCGATGAAACACATTCACGGGCTTCCCTCCTGATCCGGTTTGCCGCGGACTAACGCTTCAGGCCGAAGCGCGAGATAGTCGGTCAACAGCCGCAGGCTGCGCGCCGCGCGCTGCACCTCGTCAAGTGTGCGAGCCAGCTCCACCTTGGCGGCACCCTCCTGACTCAACAAGGCTTCGGTTTCCTGCAGCACGCCCGCGCTGCGCTCCAACGCGACGGTCAGGGCAGCCAATGCGTTACGCGCATCGTTGGCCAGTGGATCTACATGCTGGTCCAGCCTGGCCACCGCCAGTCGGGTTTCGTCGAGCGTCGCCGCAAGCGAATTTGCCGCACGGCGCAGATCGCCGGGCAGCGCCTGTGTGTCAGGCGAATTCGCGAGCTTGTTCAGCCCCGCCAGGGCAGCTTCAAGGTCCGGCGAATTCGCCAGACGATTCAGGCCGGAAAGTGTGCCCTCGAAGTCGGCGATCAACTGGTCGGAATCGACTTTTTCACCCAGGGCTTTTGCAAAACGCTGCATTCGCTCCAGCACCTGCTGGATGTCCGAGGGTACGCTCGGAATCTCCTGGTAGCGTGGTTTCACACCGCGAAACACGGCGGGCAGTTGCGGGTGGAAATCCAGCTGGATCAGCAGCTGCCCGGTAACAAAACTTTCAGTTTCCAGCTTGGCCCGCAGTCCGCGCCGGATCAGCCCGTCGATGAGTTCGCGCTGCCCGGTGCGCGGGAAGCGCTTCGGCTCGCCCTCGGGCGACATGACGGTGAACGTGTCCGGCAGGATCCGGAAAGTCACGGGAATACCAAAACGCTCTACGTCGGGGTCGGTCACCGCCTCGATGCTGGTTACATAGCCGACCCGCACGCCCCGGAACAGCACGTTGGATCCGACCCGCAAGCCCTTTACCGAGCCGTCGAAGTAGGTGACGAGATAACGCTTGGAGGAAAACAGCTCGCTGCCGCCAAACACGATGACGGCCACGACCAGCAGGGCGACAGCACCCAGCACAAAGCTGCCGATGATTGCCGGGTTGCTCCGGTTGCTCATGTCACTACCCCTGCCCGCATTTCATCATGCGCCAGTCAGGGAGGCGGGTTCAACGCCCCGCCAGAGAAACTCACGGACCCGGTCGTCGGGACAATGGTCGCGCAGCTCACGCGGATTGCCGGTTGCCAGTTGGGTTTTCGTTTCCGTGTCGAGAAACACTGAATTGGTACCGATCGCCATGATGCTCGCCAGCTCATGCGTGACCATCACGATGGTGGTCTGCAGCGTATCGCGCAGTTCCAGGATCAGGTCATCCAGCAGCTTGGCGCTGACCGGATCGAGGCCCGCCGAGGGCTCGTCGAAAAACAGGATATCCGGATCCATGGCCATAGCGCGCGCCAGTCCGACACGTTTCTTCATGCCGCCGGAAATCTCGTTGGGATAGTAGTCTTCAAAACCGGTGAGACCGACCAGCGCCAGCTTGTAGGCGGCGACCGCACGAATCTCCGCCTCACCGAGCTGCGTGTACTGCCGCAGTGGCAGGCCGATGTTCTCCGCCAGCGTCATGGAACTCCACAGCGCCCCCGACTGGAACAGCACGCCGAAGTGGCGCTTCATGAGATCCCGGTCGGCATCGCTGCCCTGCCAGAAACTGGCACCATCGTAGAACACATCGCCATGTGCCGGCGGCTTCAAGCCGACCAGATGCCGTAGCAGTGTGCTCTTGCCGCAGCCACTTCCGCCCATAATCACGAAGATATCGCCGCGACGGACTTCGAAATTCAGATCCTGCTGAATCACGAAGTCACCATAGGCCATGCTCATGTTCCGCACGACGATCTGTGCCTGTCCTGCGTCTGCAGCGGCCATCAGATATTCAACACCGTATAGATCACGGTAAGCACAGAAGCACTGATGACGATGAGCAGAATGCCCATCACCACCGCTCCGGTGGTTGATTCGCCCACCGCCTGGGCGCTGTTGCCGCAGGCCATGCCCTGCTGGCAGCCTGCTACCGTGACGAGCGTGCCGTAAACCAGGGACTTGAACAGCCCGCCGAACAGATCATGCAGCTGCACTGCGCCAAAGGTCTGTTCCAGGTACTGAACGAAACTGATATCCAGCATGGCGAGCGTAGCCACCATGCCACCCGCAATACCCAGCAGATCGGCGTAGAGGGTAAGCAACGGCATCATGACAATCAGTGCGATCGCCCTGGGCAACACCAGGAAGTCCATCGGGTTCAGGCCCAGCGCACGGAGCGCATCGATCTCCTCGTTCACTTTCATGGTGCCGAGCTGGGCGGCAAACGCCGCTCCCGTGCGGCCGGCCATGATGATGCCGGTCATGATGGCTGCCATTTCCCGCACCATGGCGACAGCCACCAGGTTGGCCACATAAATGCCGGCGCCAAACTGTTCCATCTGGTAGGCACCCACGAAGGCGAAGATCACACCGATAAGAAAGCTGATGACGCTGACGATACCCAGCGCCTGCGCGCCGGCCTGGTAAAAAAAACTCATCAGATCAGCCCGGTCGAACACAGCCCGCCCACGCAGCAGCCGGCCGAAGGATTGTGTCAATCCACCAAGGAAAGCGAGCAGGTCCCGGGCGTGATCCAGCGTCTGCTGTGTCGCCTTGCCGACCCCCACGACCAGGCTGTCAGCCGAACGGGTACGGCGTACCCCGGCCCGTTCCGGAACAGCAAAGGCGAGGTCCAGCAGCTTCCGCGCGCCTTCGGGCAGCCCTGTCGTGTCGAGCGCAGCATTCCGGCTTTCTGCCGCCTGCCGTACCGCACGCAGAAAAATCATGAGGCCGGTATCCCAGCGACCCAGCGCCTGCGTATCGAACTCGATTCGTGCCGGCGCCTCCCGCTCAGCCAGTTCAGTCAACAGGGCTGCCGTCGCAGACCGGGTGCCAGCCAAAAGCCAGTCACCGCCAAGCCGGATGAGCAGCACGCCTGAACCGGGGCGCTCACAGTGGATCGAGGCATTGGTCGTGCTGGCAGGCTCAGGCATCGACGGATGCTCGCAGCTGGGTCACTGAAGCAGAGGTTAGCCGACCAGCCGGCAGGTGCCCAGCCTGAAATTATCGGCGCACTGCATGATCCGGACCGGCAAGGCAGCATGCTAGGATGGATCTCTTCTTTCGACTGCCGCGGAAAGGGAGTGCCATGCTCGAAAAATGGTTGGGCCCGATATTCCGCTGGGTCGAGTTCATCGGTCCCAATCCGTTTCTGCAAGCCGTCGTCATCGTCGTGCTGTTTCTGGTCCTCGGCAAGATCGTGGACTGGCTGACGGGGGCCGGGCTGGATCGGGTGCTGATCCGCTGGGACAGCGGCGGCCGGCTCGGCGGCATCGGTCACACGACACTGTTCCGTACCATCGCCCTGCTCGGCCTGCTGGTAGCCGCAGAAGTGCTGCCGATGACACCGCTGCTGACGCGGCTGACGACCGCCTTCATCCTGAGCTTGCTGATTCTGGTCTGGGTCAGCGCCACGATCCGGGCCGGACGTCTGGTCGTGGAGACCACCAGTCTCCGGCCATCGCCACCGCCCTGGGCACGGCCGGCCACAGTGCCGCTGTTCAACATGCTCCTGCGCATCATGATGGCGCTGGTCGGCGTGTATCTGATCCTGCTGGCATGGGACGTCAACGTCACGGGCCTCGTCGCTTCAGCCGGTATCGTCGGCCTCGCGCTCTCCTTCGCTGCCCAGGACACGCTCGGCAACCTTTTCGCCGGCGTCGCCATCCTCATCGACCAACCCTACCGGATCGACGACTACATCGTGCTGGACTCCGGGGAACGTGGGCGCGTAACGCACATCGGTTTGCGCAGCACGCGCCTTCTGACCCGCGATGACGAGGAGATCAGCATTCCCAACGGCATCATGGGACGCGCCAAGATCGTCAACGAATCGGGCGGCCCGCACGTCAAGTACCGCCTGCGCGTCCCGGTCGGCGTTGCCTATGGCTCGGACATCGATCAGGTCATCGCCTGCCTGATGAAAATCTCGGCAGACCATCCCAACGTGTGCCGCGATCCGGAACCGCGGGTACGCCTGCGGACCTTTGGCGATTCGAGCATCGGTTTCGAACTGCTGGTCTGGATCGCGGAGCCGGTATTGCGGGGGCTCGTGCTTCACGAACTGAATTGCGAGGTGTATCGCAGCTTCGCGCGAGAAGGCATTGCCATCCCCTTCCCGCAGCGCGATGTACACATCAGGGACTGGCGCACACCATGATCGAGGAAATCCAGGCATGGTTGCAGGATCCGGTGATGGCGCGGATCGCGACCAGCCTGCTGGTGCTTCTGGCCGTAGTGATCGCAGTCCAGATCCTGCACCGCATGCTGGTTCACTACATCAGCGACAGTGGCCGCCGCTACCACATGCGCAAGGCGGTGACAGCCCTTGGCTATCTGCTGGGTATCTTTCTGCTGTCGCTGGTGTTCAGCGACAAGCTGTCGAGCCTCACGATCGCCTTTGGCGTGGCCGGCGCCGGCATCGCCTTTGCCTTGCAGGAAGTGATCGCCAGCATTGCCGGCTGGGTTGCCGTGTCCTTCGGCCGCTTCTACCAGGTCGGCGACCGCGTCCAGCTCGGCGGCATCATGGGCGATGTCATCGATATCGGCGTGCTGCGCACCACACTGATGGAGTGCGGCGGCTGGGTCAGAGGCGATGCCTACAACGGCCGGATCGTGCGTGTCGCCAACAGCTTCATCTTCAAGGAACCGGTCTACAACTACTCGGCCGACTTTCCCTTCCTGTGGGACGAACTGGTGCTCCCGGTACGCTATGGCAGCAACCAGAAACTGGCGAGGAAAATATTCTCCGAAGCGCTGGTAGCGGTAACCGGTAAGTTCTCGGCCGCTTCGAAATCTGTCTGGACACAGATGAAGCATCGCTACCTGCTTGAAGATGCCCGGGTAGACCCGATGGTGACCATGGTCGCCAACGACAACTGGGTGGAATACACGTTGCGCTATGTGGTGGACTACAAGAAACGTCGCCTCACCAAGGACCTGATCACGGAGAAACTGCTGGAAGCCATTGACCAGACCGATGGGCAGGTCCGCCTCGGCTCACAGACCATAGAACTGGTCTCCGTGGCACCGCTGGATGTGACGATGAAAACGTCCGGCGTCAGCGCAGACTGAAAATCAGCATGGCCGCGAGCAGCGCAAAAACAACCGACAACGCCTGCCAGCGGCGTCGACGATCGATCCGCCCCTTGCCTGCACTGAAGTCGAAGCGCTCATAGTGAATCGCATCCTGCTGCAGGCCGGCCGCCAGCAGCGCATCTGAAGCAACTTCCATCATCCGTCCGGGGCCACAAAGCATGGCAACCGCATCATGCGGCGCGATGCCAGCGAGACTTTCCCGGATATGCGTTGCATCGACCGGGCCTCGCTTGCACTTCACACCAAGGGGCCCCTCGTCCATCAGGAAACTGACCGACAGATCAAGCTCTGCCCGCAGCGCGTCCAGTCGCCCGACATCAACCACCTCGCGCTGGTTGCGCACCGCGCACAGCAGGCGATACGGCCGCCGGTCCTTCCTGACCGCTGCATCGCCGAGAATGCCGATTACGGGTGCAATACCAACCCCACCTGCGATCAGCATGACCGGACCATCGCCCGGCGGCAGAACAAAGCTGCCATGGGGTCCGTCGATGGCCACGCGTGTACCGGGCGCCAGCTGTGCAAAGTCTCGCGTGCAGTCGCCCACCTCGCCCACGATCAGACGCAGCAGCGGCAGTTCCGCAGGTGCGGATGCGATCGAGAAGGGATGGTCATGAAACGGCGGGCGGTTCGGCGCGATGCTCAACCAGATGAACTGACCCGCCTGGAAACGCAGCGCCGTATCGGCCGGACCACGCAGAATTATCTCAACGGCACGCTCGCTGACACGCGCAACCTGCGCCACCTGCCAGCCCTCACGCCACATGCGCTTTGGCCGGATGAGGTAAATCAGCACTATCGCCGTGCCCGCCATGACCGCCAGTGCGAGCCAGACCAGACGCACCGGAACTTCGCCCGTATAGACCCCGTTAGCCACCGCATGATGCACGCTCAGAACCGTAACGACGATGGCCAGCGGACCGTGTGATGCACGCCAATACTCGTAGCGGGCCCACGGCCGGGTACGCAACACCGCCAGCATGACGATGACGATCAGGCCTGCCAGCGCAAATACGCCACTGCGCAGGCGGGCGCTCGCGAGCATGTACAGCAACCGCTTCCATGCCATCGCCGGATTGTCCAGCGCAACTGCCACCACATAACCCAGCGGGTGAAGTATCGCGAATACCAGCAGCGTGCCCGCAGCCACACGATGAAAACCCATGGTGCGATCGATGCCGATCCGTCCGGAAAGGTTTTCGAAGCGGCCCGAACTCAGAAACTGCAGATGCAGTAATGCCGCGGTTGTCAGCCCCAGGGCCGTTGCGAATTCGCTGAGCGGACGCGAAGCCTCGATACCGGTCGCATAGCCGATGAGCATCGGCAGGGCTGCGAGTCCCGCATAGAGCAGCGCCAGCACGGGACCCGGCAGACCGACGCCAGATCCTCTAGTCGCCATACATAAACAGCACAACGCTGTTCGCCACGAAGATGACAGTCAGAAAGATACTGGCCCAGCCAACCGTGCCCAATACCCGCCGGGAAGGGCGATACACCATGACCACGATGAATATCCCGCTCATCATGATTGCGGACAGGGCGGAAAAAGCATGTGCCACCGAGACATCGCGCAATATCGGGCCCGGCAGATAAAAAATGTCATCGATAGCAACGATGGCTGCATCGAACATGTTGCTGCCAAGCAGTCCGCCGATCGCCATATCGAAAGCACCCATGCGGACAGCCGTGATGGTGACCACCAGTTCAGGCATGGATGTCGCGGCAGCCACGAAGATGGTACCGACAAATGATCGTTCCCAGCCCATGCTGTCGGCCAGGTCAGCACTGACAAAGGGCAGCCAGATGCCGGCTGCCAGCACCACGCTTGCAGCCGCCGCATAGCGGAAAACGGCCTCGCCCAGATCGATGGTGGTATCGCGCGGATCAGTTGTCTCCAGGTATTCGGCCATGCGGCGCTTTTCATACTGGAACGCGGTGCGCATACCGAGCAGGTACACCATGAGGATGACCGGCGAGAACCAGCCCACATGAGCGATCGGCGGAGGCCTGCCCACATGTTCAAACAGCAGGCCGAAAGCCACCAGCGCGAGTAATGCGACACCAAATGCCGCAGAGATGATGTGCCCGCGGTCGACCAGCGGGTATACCGACTCGGCACGTCGTACGATATCCAGCACCACCAGCATGGCGAGATTTATGACGGCACTGCCGAGTACATCGCCGATTGCAATATTCGGCGCATGCGCGCCGGCAACTGAACTGATGCCCGTCACCAGCTCTGGCAGTGAAGTAACGCTTGCGAGCAGGATCAGGCCAACCCAGGTTCCGCCCATGCCTGTTGTACGGGCAATGGCATCGCCATAGCGGCACAGATATACGCCAGCGACAGCAATCAATGCTGCGCAGAGCAGGAATTCGGCCCAGATCAGCATATGCACCCGGTCAGTTCATGCAGCCGGGATCGACAGCCGACCGTCGCCGGCATCAGCTCTTCTTGCACTCCATGCATAGCGCAGATGCCGGTCGCGCAGCAAGCCGGCCCGCACTGATCTGCTCACCGCATTGCGTACAGCGGCCATAGGTACCGGCGTCGAGCCGGGCCAGGGCTGCATCGATCGCTGCAAGCTCGCTAGTGGCCTCGGATTCCAGCGCTGAAACCACGGCGACATTGCCGAGCTGGGCAGCCTGCTCGGATGAATCCGGTTCCAGCGGATTGCGGGCATGGGCATGAATGGTGTCGATACGGTTGCGAAACTCGGTGCGCAGCGCCAGTAACTTCTCGCGTACCTGCGCCGTCGATCCGGATGCTGTGCTCATATCCTCTCTCTCCGCCAGATGACCAGGGCCTGCAGTATGTCCCTCTCAGGCTGCAGCTTCATAAAATTCGAGCCTTGCACCCTCCGGCGCGCGCACGGCCAGCAAATCCACCTCGCCATGGGGTACGAGCCTCACACGTGTCAGGGGCATCGCGAGCGGCCACCCCAGCCGGGCCAGATGGTCTGCCAGCAGACTGACCCCCCGCACCGGAAGGCGCAATACGGCCATTCCGAAGTTGGGCAGCATTGCGGTGTCAGACAGGTCCAGGCCGCCGGCACCGATAACGCTGACGATTTCGATGGACCCCGTCTTCAGACCTTTGGGATGCACAATCTGCAGATCCAGGCTTGCCTGCGCCGCCAGTCCGGGCGGCAGCCCCATCACATTGGCTGCAGACGGCAAGGAGCCGGTCTGAAACGACACTGCGCGCTGAAAACCCAGCACACCACAATAGAAGTCCAGGGCAGCGTCCATATCACGTACGATCTGGCTGGAGTTGAACACCTGACCAAAGCCCACCGGCTGATCAGACTCGGGCAACGGGGGCTCGATGCGCTCGATCAGCGCCACCCGCACGTTGTCGGGCCCGCGCGTCAACCACTCCTTCACGACCAGACCACCGAAATCCCAGCGGATCGGTGGCGAAGCGCCGTGCCAGTGCAGCGCGTGCAAGGCAGCTGCCTGTGTCGCGACATCGCGAACGCGCACGTTCAGGTCGAAAATGCCGCCGGAATCCCAGCACTGGTCATCGGGGCGCATATCGACCTGCGGCCCGGCCTGATCCAGCTGCATCAGCCGCACCTGACCCACGCTGCCATCCGGATGACCGAGCCGCCATTCCCGGCCTGTCGCCTGCGGCAGACCCCATCCGCGCAGCAGGCGCGTATCCACCTCACCCTGGTGCTGCAGCACCCAGCCACCGACATCCCGCCAGCAGGCGAGATGCGGTTCGGGGGAACGAACGATGATTACGGCTTCGTCAAAACCGCCAATTTCGAATTCCCGCTTCGTTTCACCGCTACTCACGACCACACCATGCTCCCGATCCGCGCTCATGTTGACAGCCCACAGCCGTTGCCCGCAACCTCGACAGAAGCAATGGAGACGTCCTCATGAGAGTTGATCTGATCCTCGAAGCCAACCACTCGGGTGCACGACTGGCGGAACTGGGCCAGCTGGCCGAGAAGTACGGTTTCGGCGGGTTATGGGTGTCCAACATGCATGACGCCCGCGATCCCTTCATCAATTTCGTACAAACGGCGCTGGCCACCACAAGGATCGGCCTGGGTCCGGTAGCCGTCTCTCCTTACGAGCTGCATCCGATGAAGATGGCTGCTGCACTGCTGACGCTCAACGAGATCTCGGGTGGACGCGCACACATCGGCATCGCTGCCGGCGCGGGCGGGGCGCCTACTGCGATGGGCGTACCACAGGAGCGACGTCTGCGCGCCGTGCGCGAGTGCGTGGAGATCCTCAAGCTGGCCTGTACGGGCAAGCCGATCCGGTACAAGGGCGAAATCTACAAGGTACTGTATTACCACCCGTCGTTCGCCGGCGGGAAACCGCCGATGATCTGGGTCTGCGCCAACGGTCCACAGATGCTGCGCTCGGCGGCAAAGTATGCCGATGGCATTTTTGTCGGCGATCATATGCCGGAAGATATCGGCCGGATGCGCGCCATCGTCGACAAGCAACTCGCAGAAGTTGGCCGGTCACCGGCTGAACTGCGTTTCAACAATTTCTGGGCGTGGCATGTCAAGGAAACGCGTGAGGCTGCCCACCGTGAAGCGCGTCGCTGGCTTGCGGTTCGGGCCACGCCATATCCGGATTACTACTACCGGGACATCCTGCCGGAAGACGAGATGCAGATCATTTTCGATAACCGCAACAGCATCCTCAGGGCTTTCAATACCGGCAGCGATGTCATTGAAGGCGTACCGGCCGACATCATGGAACGCTTCGTCGACCGGGCAACCTCGGCATCAAGTGTTGACAAGCTCGATCACGAGATCGACCGCTTGCGTCGCTTCAAGGCCAACGGGCTCACTGACATCTCGCTGCGCATCTATGAGAACCCGGAGTGGACCATCCGGCTGATCGGCGAACAGGTTATTCCCGCACTGGCCTGAGCGACGACAAAGCATCAGCCAGCACAGGAAAAACCACGCTGCGCGAAACCGGTAACCGGCCCTTGTCAATCACCCGCCCGACGAGCCTTTGGGCCTGATTTCGGTGATGCCCCAGGACTCGAGCTTCTTCTCGAAAGTCCACAGGGGATGGATCTTCTCCAGGTCGGCGAGATCTGCATTGCAGGCGAAGTCGTAGCCGTTCGTCTGGTCGTTGTACCACTGCGCATAACGCAGCGGATAAACCACCTCCTCGCTGAAGAAGCTGATCATCTTCATCAGCCACTGCGGAAACTGCCGATACCTGAACCTGGTTCCGTGCTTGTTGGTCTTTTCCGCGATCTCGACCAGCTGGTTTCCGGTCAGCGCGCAGGAGGCAATCGAGAAATCCTGGTTCGAAAATACTTCCGGATATTCGAAGCAGGTACCGACCCACTTGCCGACATCGCGTACATCGACCCAGTTGACGAGAAAAGCCGGCTCGTTGATGCCCGGCAGGTTGTTCTCGCGAATCATGGTTTTGGAAAGGCTGGTGTCGCCGCGAAACTGCGCCTGCGCCGTGTAGTCCACACGATGCATGGCGTAGTAATAAGCCGGGCGATGGATGCAGGTGACGTTCGCCCCCTGCCCGCGCAGGAAATCAGAAATACGCAAACGCTGGTGAATCCACCAGGGCGCCTCAGGCGCATTGTCGACAATGCCATGCACCTTGTCGGGCGGAAACACCAGAGTGATCACATGCTGCACGGAAGGATTGGCCTTGAGTGCGGCCAGCGCTGCCATCACCTGGCGCATCACCGCCGCACGACCACCCGCCGGATCATTGCCGTGGTTGGTAATCTTGCCGGCCTTGCTGGTATTCGCCGTAACGTAGAGCACGACACCGGAACAGCCGGCGAATGCTTCAGTCAGTCCGGCTTCGGCGTTCATGTCTACACCGGGATGCAGGCTCAAAAGGCCAGGATGGCTCGCTTCGGTTTTCTTCAGCAGCGCTTCAAGCCGGGCAGCCGCCTGCGTGCCGGGGGTCCGGTACAGGGCACGCACGCGGACTTTCTGCGTCTTGGTGAGCTCCTCGACCACCGCATAGCACTCCCAGCCGGTGGCACAGGTCACCGCGATCAGCGGCAATTCCTCGACGGGCTTGTTTGCAGCCGGAGCCTTTTCGCGCTCAGCCCTGATCTTCAGTACGGCATCCACGAGCCGTTTGTTCTTTAGCTTGATGGCCTGCTGCGCCATCGCCACTGCGGTATCCCTTTGCATTGCTGTCAGTCCTGAAGAACCATATTGGCTATTGAATCACGCCCGGCGCCAGCGCGGATCGCGCCATGACCCGGGCCTCGTCTACGCAAAACACCCAGACCTGCACCGGCTCACCCGGCACACCCGGCACACCCGGCTCACCCGGCTCACCCGGCACACTGAGCATTGCATCCGTGCCGCGGCAACGGTTGTTGATATCCGGATCAATCGTGATCCCGGCAAAGCCCAGCGTCGCAAGTACGCGGGCACGGATCACCGGTACATTCTCCCCCACACCACCGCCGAACAGAATTGCATCTGCACCGCCCAGCACCGCCAGGCAGGCCCCCACGTATCGCGTGATCCGGTGGCAGTAGATATCCAGCGCGACGCGCGCCGCATCCAGGTCGCTCGCCAGCAACTCGCTCACATTGCCGGAGACTCCCGAGAGACCGAGCAAGCCTGAATGCCGGTTGAGCATATCCATCAGCTCAGATGGCGATATGCCGCCGTGGGTCAACAAGTAAAGCAGGGCGCCGGGGTCTACATCGCCGCTGCGCGTGGCCATCACAAGGCCCTCCAGTGGCGAGAAACCCATCGAGGTTTCCACTGGCTGACCGCCGATGCTGGCAGTCACCGAGCACCCCGCCCCGAGCTGCAGGGAAATTACCCGCGCTTCGCTCGCTGCAGACGGCTGCCTGCGCCGCCACGACTCGAGCATGGACTGGTGTGCGATACCGTGAAAGCCGTAGCGACGTACCCCGTACTTCTCGCGCAGGACCGCCGGCAACGCGTAGCTTTGCGCCGTCACCGGCATGCTGCAGTAGAACCCGGTATCGAATACTGCAACCTGCGGTACCGCCGGGCCGAGTACGTCACGCGCTGCACGAACCAGCGCGAGCGCCGCCGGCTGGTGCAACGGTGCCAGTGGCGTCAGCGCTTCGATTTCACTTTCAACGGCAGCATCTATGCGGCAAGGCCGGGTCAACCGCGCACCACCGTGCACGATCCTGTGCACAACCACTGCAGGTGCTGGCGTGCCCAGTTCGCGCAGTTGACGGGCTAAATCCGTGCCGGCTGCAGAGGACACAGCGTCGTAGTGCCGCGCGGCCAGTTGTTCGAGTGAGGGGACATTGAAGGCTGCAAGCCGCACCGAGCTGCTGCCGGCATTGACGGTCAGAAGCACGGTCACGATGCATCACCGGCGCGATGGAGCGGCCAGGGCCGGAGATTGATCATGCCGGGGAGCATCGCCATCACATGGCCCATTTGATCAGCGCCAGCTCGTTGGGCACGCGCGCCAGCGCATGTCGCGGCACAATCCGCGGCGTGAAATCGTCGAGCTCACGACCTGGTGCGACGGTCAGCTCATAGGTATAGCCATTGCTCGCACCCGGAATGGGCAAAGACCGCTCCATCGACTGACAGAACACCGTATCCCCCGGACCCGCCGCCTCTGCATACAATTGCACGTCGACCATGTCGGGACGAATGTCACCGAGGTAAACAGACACAGATACCTTGCGGGCGGTCCCGTCCCCTTCTGTCAGACACGGGGCGAGATGGATCTGCTCCCAATGGCTGCGCAATTCCTGTTCCCAGTTCGCGAGTTGCATAGCACCACCCCCGCCGTCCAGCCCGCGCCGGGCAACCAGGACGGCGGCCGGCAGATACACCTCGCGCACGTAGTCGTGCACCATCCGGTTAGTACTGAACTCCGGCGTCAGACGCGACATGCTGGCGCGCATGCGCGCCACCCATGTCGCCGGAATACCCGACGCATCGCGCGCGTAGAACATGGGCACGACTTCCCGCTCAAGGATCCCGAACAGCTGGTCCAGCTGGTTTGCGTCACGGCTTTCGGCTGATCCCGCTACCTCCTGGATCGCCCAGCCCACCGCCGGATCATAAGCCTCGGCCCACCAGCCATCGAGTACCGACAGGTTAAGCCCGCCGTTGACGAGTATCTTCATGCCGCTCGTGCCACAGGCCTCCCAGGGTCGCCGCGGGGTGTTGATCCAGACATCGATACCCTTCACGAGCTCCTGGGCAAGCGCAAGATCGTAATCTTCGAGGAAAACCACACGCTGGCGGACTTCCGGATCCGCTGAAAACAGCACCCACTCCTGGATGAAGCGCTGTCCTTCTGCATCGGCCGGATGCGCCTTCCCGGCAACGATCAGTTGCACGGGACGCTGACTGTCTGACAGCAGCCGCTTTAAGCGCTGCGCATCTCGCAGCAGCAGGTCCGGCCGCTTGTATTCGGTGAAGCGTCGCGCAAATCCAAGCGTCAGGGCATTGGGATCGAGGATATTCGCAACGTCGATATCCGGGTCGCCGGGACGGTGGCGCCGTGCGAATTGCCGGCCCAACCTGCGCCGCGCGTAGTCTACGAGCGCCCTGCGCTCGGCACCTTTCATCTCCCACAGGACCTTGTCGTCCGTGCAGTCGATGGCGGTACGCAGATCGGTAACGACACCCAGCCACCGGTCCTTGCCGCAGGTGCAGGTCCACAGCTCGTCCGATGAAGCTGAATCCCACGACGGCACGTGCACGCCATTGGTCACATGGGCGACCGGGACCTGCGTGAGCGGCCAGCCTGGATAAAGGCCGGCGAAGATACCGCGGCTCACCTCACCATGCAGGCGACTGACGCCATTGACGGAGGCACACAGCCTGGCCGCAAGCCAGGCCATGTTAAACAGATCCGTATCGTGGCCACCGGCAGCCTGACCGAGCGCCGCGAGTTCCTCAACGGGTACAGCCAGTCTCGATGCGTAGTCGCCAGCATATTTTTTCAGCAGCTCAATGGAGAATACGTCGAAGCCGGCGGCTACCGGCGTATGCGTGGTAAACACGTTCCCGGCACGCACCGCCCAAACGGCCTCCCAAAAACCAAGTGCATGCCGCTCCATGAAGCACCGCGCGCGTTCGATAGCCGCAAAAGCCGCGTGACCTTCATTGAGATGACAGACATCGACTGGCAGGCCGAGCACCTCGACCAGACGCCAGCCACCGACGCCAAGCGCGATTTCCTGCATGAGGCGCATTTCCGGTGCAGCCTCATAGAGTTTGCCGGTGATGCCGCGGTCGATCGCATCGTTCCACGGATCGTTGCTGTCCAGCAGGTAGAGCGGCACCCGTCCAACCTGCGCTTTCCACACACGGAAACGCACGGTACGGCCCGGATATTCCACGGGTATGCTCAACCACGCGCCGCCGCGATCGAATACCCGCGCAACCGGCAGACTGGCCGGGTCGTTGAACGGATAGCTCACCAGCTGCCGCCCCTCATCATCGACAGACTGGCGGAAATAGCCTTCCTGATAGAGAAGCCCGATGCCGACCAGCGGCAAGCCCAGATCGCTGGCGGCTTTCAGGTGATCGCCGGCCAGCACACCGAGGCCGCCCGCATAGAGCGGCAAGGCCTCGGCAAGTCCGAACTCCATGCTGAAGTAGGCCACGCCGCGCAGGCTGCCGGCAGGGATATTCAGCTGCGACCATGTCTGGCGCGCCGTATAGTCGGCACGCGCGGCCACAAGCGAGCGGAGCCGGGTCTTGAACGCAACGTTGCGGTCCAGTTCCTGCAGGTGTTCCTCACCAAGGCCCTGCAGCACAACAAACGGGTTCTCCGTCCGTTCCCAGCTTTCACGATCTATCGACTTCCAGAGTTCATCGCCAGCGTGACTCCAGGTCCAGCGCAGATCCATGGCCAGATCAGCGAGCGGTTCGAGATCAGTTGGCAGATTTGCCCGCAAACCAGTACCACGCAATTCCATGATGATGCCTTTCTAGCCCGGATCGCGACCAGCGCTGCTGACGGTTTCGACCTCTGCCTTCGGCGCAAATGCCGGCTGTGTCCAGCCGGACACCACTTTGTATTGCGGTCCGGCACCATTGAGAAGTATCACCTCGATTTCCTCGACGATCTCTTCCTGACGCAACTGCTGGCTCCGGCTCCGCATCTGTTCGATGCGCTTGTCGAGACGATTTACGGCGCCATCGAGATGGCGGGCCCGGCGCAGATTCTCGGCCCACAGGGAAGCGAGGAGGATCTCGTGCAGTACCGCGTAAAGGTAATGCTCTACCAGTTTGCGCAACATGCCCGGCGCATCGATATTCAGTATCGGTGGCAGCGGGTGTGCACGGCGACCGGCAGGAGCGTCCATCCAGGGGGGCAACAGCGTCCGTTCTGCCAGCCGGCTACCCTCCGCGCCATGGTAGCGGGCAATGACCGCGGGCCCGCCTTCATCGTGCTCAGCGAGATTGATGACGTCTACGATCTGCGCCAGCACCCTGTCCACATCCTCGGCCACGTTCGCGCCATCCAGCGCAACCCGCACCCGGGCATGATCACCGGCGCGCATCCGCAATTTGTGACCGACCATGATCCAGTCCTGCCACTGCGGTGAAGCAGCTGGCGAGTGTGATTGCAGCAGGGATTCATTGAAGTCACCACAAAAACCGCGTTCAGAACCGATGAGCAGCGACAACACCCGGCCCGGCTTCCGCTGTGGCCGCAGCCCGGGATTGTGCTGCAGCAGATCCAGCGCGGCGCTGTCGATGGTGGCAACCAGGGCGCGCTGGCTTTGCAGCAGCCGGTCCAGTTTGCGCGTTTCCATCACCGCCAGCGCACGCATGGAACTCATGATGCTGCGGATGTCACGCAGCCCCGCAAGCCGGCGCTCCAGATCGCGGCGCAGGCTCATCCGGTCACCGGCGGCACGGCGTCAGCCGACTGCGTCTTGCGCAGACCGGTCAGCACATCGACCCACGCCTCGCGAGGACTGTCGAGCGACAAATTCGCAGTGTGGCAGGTCGTACTGATGGTCTTCAGCATGGCCGGCACGCTTGCCAGCTGTCCGGTATCGAAAACATTTTCATTGAAGGCCATCAGCCAGCCGAGCTGGTCCTCCACACTGACCGGCGCCAGGCGATCCTGCTTGAGGATTTCCCGCAGCACGCGGCCGCGGCGAATCGCGGTTTCCATGGCTGATTCGAGTCGGGCACCAAAGCGTGTGAACACCTCCAGCTCGAGGAAGCGCAGGTAATCAAGCTTCATGCGGCCTGCTTCTGCCTTGATGCGCGGGTGCTGGGCAGCGCTACCAATGCGCGATACCGAGCGGCCGATATCCACCGCCGGCCGAAAGCCGCCGGCGAACAGATCCTGATCCAGGTAAATCTGCCCGTCGGTAATCGAGATCAGGTTGGTGGGAATATAGGCAGCGATTTCACCCTGGCTGGTCTCGACGATCGGCAGGGCGGTCATGCTGCCACCACCCTCACCGGCATTGAGGCTGGTCGAGCGCTCCAGCAACCGCGCGTGTACAGAAAAGATATCGCCCGGATAAGCCTCGCGCCCCGGTGGCCGGCGCAGCAGCAGGGACAGTTCCCGGTAGGTCCGCGCGTGGGTGGTCAGATCATCGTAGATCACCAGGGTATGGCGTCCGCGGCGCATCCAGTGCTCGGCGATGCCGCAACCGGCAAACGGCGCCAGGTGCCGGAGACCAGGCAGCGCGCTGGCCTCCGCCACCACGACAGTCGTAAAGGCCAGCGCGGCAAGGTTTTTCAGCGTGTGC